>NZ_JBIATA010000029.1:0-125002 GCF_042891295.1 Streptomyces sp. NPDC001902
GGGCAACTCCGCCCGAGGCACAGAATCCGCAGGAACGCGCGTACTCATATACACCAGCATCCCCCCACACCCCCCGACCGGCGAATTCAGACACCACGGACCCCCGCACGCCCGCGCACCGGGTCGCCCGTCGCCGTCCGCGGGACACTGGAGGCAGGGACGCAGACGGCGGGGCCGGTCCGGCCGGCGACCGCGTGACGGCCGTGCCCGCGGGCGCCTGTGCCCGGACCTCCGCCCGGATCTCGTGGCAGGCCGGGGACATCGGGAGGGCCTCGGCCGAACTCGCGGCGCGGGGCGCGGCGTTCGAGCCGCGCGCGGCGTACGGCAAGGGCCGGCCGGTCCGCTGAGCCACTGTCCGTGGGAGCCGCCATGAGTTCGACCGCGATCGCAGACTACGCACTGATCTCCGACCGGCACTCCGCCGCGCTGGTGAGCCGGGACGGCTCCGTCGACTGGTTGTGCTTCCCCCGGTTCGACAGCCCCTCGGTCTTCGCGCGACTGCTGGACGGCGCGGCCGGTCACTGGTCGGTCCGGCCGTCGGTCCCGTACGAGGCGACGCGGACGTACGTGGACCGTTCCATGGTGCTGGAGACCACCTTCCGCACCGACTCGGGAACGGCCACGCTCACGGACGCCCTGCTGACCGGCCCGCACGGTGACGAGCACAGCCTCGGGGCCGGCGCGCCGCACCTGCTGGCCCGCAGGCTGACCTGCGCCGAGGGTGAGGTGCCGGTGGAGACGGAGTACCGCCCGCGACCGGAGTACGGGCTCGTCGCGCCGATCCTGTCGGGGACCGAGGGCGGGGTCACGTCCCGGGGAGGGGCCGAGTGGCTGGTGCTGACCACTCCGTACCGCATGGACTTCGCGGACGCCACGGCCCACGGGGCCTTCACCCTGCGGGCCGGCGAGTCCGTCTGCTTCGGCCTGCACCGTTCGACGCTCGAGGAGCCCCCGGCCCACGTCTGGACGCAGGAGGACCTGTCCGGCCGCCTGGACTCCACGATCGCTGCGTGGCAGTCGTGGTCGGACATGCACCAGGCCTACGACGGGCCCTGGCGTGACCTGGTGCAGCACAGCGGCCGGGTGCTGCAGGCGCTGTCGTTCCAGCCCAGCGGCGCCATCGTCGCCGCCGCGACCACCTCGCTGCCGGAGGGCGTGGGCGGCGAGCGCAACTGGGACTACCGCTACACCTGGGTCAGGGACGCCTGCCTGACCATGGAGGCCCTGTGGGTGGCGGCCTGCCCCGACGAGGCGCACGACTTCTTCGCCTTCCTGGCGACCGCCGCGCCGTCGCTGAGCGAGGACCGGACGCTGCAGATCATGTTCGGGGTGGGCGGCGAGCACGACCTGAGCGAGCGCACCCTCCCCCACCTGCGGGGATGGCGGAACAGCCGGCCGGTGCGGGTGGGCAACGGCGCGTGGTGCCAGCAGCAGATCGACGTCTACGGGGAGCTCCTCGAGGCCGCCTACCGCCTCGCGGACCAGTTGCACCGGATCGACGACGACACCCGGCGTTTCCTCGTCGCGTGCGCGGACGCCGCGGCGGAGCGGTGGACCGACAAGGACCAGGGCATCTGGGAGGTCCGTGGCGAGCCCCGCCACTTCCTGTACTCCAAGGTCATGTGCTGGGCGGCGCTGGACCGGGCGGTGCGGCTCGCCGACCGCCTGGGCGCGCGCCGCGACAAGGTGGCGGCCTGGCGGAGGACCCGGGACGAGATCCACCGGACGGTACTGCGGGAGGGCTGGAACGAGGAGGCGGGCGCGTTCACGCAGTACTTCGGCTCGACCGCCCTCGACGCGTCGAACCTGATGATGCCGATCGTCGGTTTCCTGCCCGCCGACGACCCTCGGATCCGCGCCACCATCGACGCGACGGAGCGGAGGCTCACCGACGCCGCGGGACTGGTCTACCGGTACCGCACGGCGGAGGGGGTGGACGGCCTCGCCGGCGAGGAGGGCACCTTCCTGCTGTGCACCTTCTGGCTGGCCCAGGCGCTGGCCCTGTCCGGCCAGGCCGAACGGGCCAGCGACGTCTTCGCCCGGGCGGCGGCGTACGTCAACGACGTGGGCCTCCTGGCGGAGGAGATCGACCCGGCCACCGGTGAACTGCTCGGCAACTTCCCGCAGGCGTTCAGTCACATAGGCCTGGTCAACGCCGCCTGGGCGATCAGTGAGGCCCGGCAGCCCATGGCCGCATGACGATCCGTCAGGAGACTTCTTCCGTGGCGGGACCGCCCGGGGGCGGAGGCATGACTCACGAAGCGGGCCCGGGGCCTTTCATCGGGGGCCACTCCGGGGCCCCGGGCCGCTGACCACATCAGACACCCGTCGAGGGGTTCCTGCGAGCCGGACTGACCCACCCGGGCTCAACCGGACACGGCCACAGGCAGCGTGACGGGCTGTCCGAAGCCGGTCGCACCCCGGGGTCCTTCGACACGATCGGCGCCGGCCGGGAAGGGGGGCCAGGCCGGCGCCGGATCGAAGCGGGGCCGTTCTCCTGCTCGGCGGCACTCCGTGGGGGCGGACCGCTCCGCGTCCCCGTGGAGTCCCGTGGCAGGTCTCCCGCGCCTGGTCCAACCGTGAACCGGAAGCGGTCATTCCCCGTCGTCCTCCCCTGTCGTCCTCCCCTGTCGCCATCCCCCGTCGCGGCCGGTGCCCGGGTGACGCGTCTGCCAGTCGGCGGCGAGCAGACCGAACAGCAGGTCGTCGGTCCACTCCCCCTTGATCCAGGTGTGAGCGGGGCGACGACCCTCCAGCCGGAACCCGGCACGCTCCAGCAGACGTGCCGAGGCGGTGTTCCGCGCGTCGCACTCGGCGGAGACGCGGTGCAGGCCGCTCACGGTGAAGAGCCGGTCCAGCAGCGCGGTGACGGCCTCGGTGGCGTAGCCGTGGCCCTGGTGCGCTCGGGCGAGGGTGAAACCGAGGTCGCCCTGCATCCGGTTGTCGTGCAGGCACACGCCGATGTCGCCGATCAGCTCGCCGGTGGCGGCGAGCTCCACCGCGTACTGGAACCAGCCGGGCTCCTCCGGATCCCCCGCGGCGAACCGCGCGACGAGGTCCGCGGCCGTCTGAGGGGACACCGGCTCGCTCCAGCCCTGGTAGCGGGCGACGGCGGGGTCGGACCGGTAGGCGGCCAGGGCCGGCGCGTCACCGGGGCGGAACCGGCGTACGCGCAGCCGGGAGGTCTCCAGGAACACGCCTGCGATGCTCTCATGCCGCGGCACACCTTCCGACGCCCCTCCCGGCGCCCGCCCCGCCCGTTGCGTTGGTGCTCACCCGTCACAGGCACGATGCTGGTCAGTGGATGCCCTGGCCGAGCCCGGTTCCCCCGCCCCCGCGGGGGAAAGAACCTAGCGAGGGCGAGATGACAGCCATGGAGCCACTTCCCACCGCCGCCGGTGGACAGCCGGAGTCCCTGGGCACCGACGGCGCCACCGCCTACACCGCCTCCGCCACGCTCGACGACCACGGGATCGTCACCGGCTGGAGCGCCCAAGCCCACCATCTGCTCGGCCACACGCCCGCCGAGATCATCGGTCATCCCGCCACGCTGTTGCTCGCCGGACCCCCGCCGCACGCGCCGCCCCCCTCCACGCCACGCTGGGCCGGGACCCTCGCGCTCCGCCACCGGGACGGACACACCCTGCGCCTGCGCCTGATCGCCCACCACCGCGAGACCGCCGGCCGGCCGCCGGGCGGCACCGGGCCCGGGCACAACGGCGACGCGCACGACAGGAGCGGCTGGCTCGTCGTCGCGGCGGTCCCCGGGTCCTCCGGCGACCCGCCGGCGCACGACGCGGTGTGCGGCTGGGCGTTCACCCAGTCCCCCTGTCCGCAGGCCGTCTTCGACACCGGGCTACGGCTGACGCGGGCCAACGCCGCCTTCGAGGACACCCTGGGACTGCGCGAGGCCGAGATGCGCGGCCTGCGGTTGGCCGACCTCGCCCCCGGTGACACGGCCCGGCAGACGGAAGCCCACATGCGGAGCGTCCTGACCAGCGGGCGCCCGCAGCACGCTCCGGCCCCCTTCACCGCGGACGGCTCCACCGCCACCGGAGACGACGGCGGCCCGGGCACCGCGCCGGGGGACGGCGCCGACGGGGAGCACGCCCTGCAGGCGACCCTCACCCCGCTCACCGACCCCGCGGGGACCGTGAGCGGGGTGGTGCTCACCACGCACCCGGCCGGGGAGGATCCCGAGGTGCGGCGCCGTTCGCAGCTCCTGCACGACGCCGCTACCCGCATCGGCACGACCTTGGACACCACCCGCACCGCCCAGGAGCTCACCGACCTCGTGGTGCCCGAGCTCGCCGACTACGCCGCCGTCGACCTGATCGAGCCCTCCAGCGGCGCCCGGGCCGCTGGGTCGGACGGTCCGGTGACCGTGACCCGCACCGCCGCCAGGTCCATCCTGCCCGACACCCCCGAGGCCCTCATCGCCCTCGGCGACACCGCGACCTACCCCCCGGGGTCCCCTCCCGCGCAGACGCTGGCCACCGGCAAGGCCGCGCTGTACGACATCACCGAGGCCACCCTCGCCCGCTGGGCCGCCCAGGACCCCCGGGCCGCGTGGATCCGCGAGGCGGGCACCCACTCGGTCATCGCGATCCCCCTCACGGCCGGCGGCGGCACCCTCGGGCTGGCCGTCTTCAGCCGCCACCGCAACCCGGTCCCCTTCACCGCCGACGACCTCGCCCTCACCGAGAAGCTCGCCCACCGGGCCGCCACGGCGATCCACAACGCCCGCCGCTACGCCCGCGAGCGCACGACGACGATGACGCTGCAGCGCAGCCTGCTGCCGCACACCCTGCCCGAGCAGGACGCCCTGGACATCGCCACGCGCTACCTGCCCGCGACGACGCACGCCGGGGTGGGCGGTGACTGGTTCGACGTGATCCCCCTGTCCGGCGCCCGTGTCGCCCTCGTGGTCGGCGACGTCGTCGGGCACGGCATCCGCGCGTCGGCCACGATGGGGCGGCTGCGCACCGCGGTGCGCACCCTCGCCGACGTGGACCTGCCACCGGACGAGCTCCTCACCCACCTCGACGACCTGGTGATCCACCTCTGCTCCGACGACGCCGGGGAGGACCAGGACGCCGAGACCGCGGGCGGGATCGGCACCACGTGCCTGTACGCGGTGTACGACCCGATCACGCGCCAGTGCAGCCTCGCCCGCGCGGGGCACCCTCCGCCCGCCGTCGTGACCCCCGACCACGCCGTCCACTTCCTGGACGTCCCCGCCGGCCCCCCGCTGGGCCTGGGCGGGCTCCCGTTCGAGACGATGACCACGAACCTCCCCGAGGGCACGGTCCTCGCCCTCTACACCAACGGGCTGCTGGACCCGCACCACAACGACATCGACCAGTCCCTGGACAAGATGTTCACGGCCCTCGCGCACCCGACCTCGTCGCTGGACACGGTCTGCGACCGGGTCCTGACCACCCTCATCACGCACCGCCCGACCGACGACATCGCCCTCCTGGTCGCCCGGACCCGCACCCTGCCCTCCGACCACATCGCCACCTGGCAGCTGCCCAACGACCCCGCCACCGTCGCGCACGCCCGCCACCACACCACGTCGCAACTGACGACATGGGGCCTGGAGGAGACCTCGTTCACCACCGAACTGCTCGTCAGCGAGCTGGTCACGAACGCCATCCGCTACGGCAAGCCGCCCATCCAGCTGCGCCTGATCCACAACAACACGGCGCTCATCACCGAGGTCACGGACACGAGCAACACCACCCCGCACCTGCGCCGTGCCCGTACGTACGACGAGGGCGGGCGGGGTCTGCTCCTCGTGGCGCAGCTCGCCCAGCAGTGGGGCACCCGTCACCATCCGCGCGGCAAGACGATCTGGACCGAACAGGTCCTGACGCCCGCCTGACGACCACGGCCACACATACCCCCACCCCGTATCCGCGTACTGCCCTCGCGAACCTTGGCACATACCCCTAGGGGGTATAGCGTGGGGCGACGCGCCCGCCCGGCACGTCGTCCCCATGCCACGGCACCCATGGAGCAGCCTTGAACACCGGAACGAAGATCACCGCGTTCGCCGTCGCCCTGGCGGCCTCGTT
This sequence comes from Streptomyces sp. NPDC001902, assembly GCF_042891295.1. NCBI lineage: Bacteria > Bacillati > Actinomycetota > Actinomycetes > Kitasatosporales > Streptomycetaceae > Streptomyces > Streptomyces sp. NPDC001902. The sequence continues at coordinate 6,081 of NZ_JBIATA010000029.1, forward strand.
CGGCACCGCCTACGGCGTGGGCGCGGCCTTCGACCCGGTCCGCCCACCGGTGGCCGGCGTGAACGCGCCGGGGCCGGGACACGCGCACGACACCGCCGACGGCGAGGGCGCCGCCCAGCCCGCGGGAGGCCTGGCGATCAGCGAGGCGGGCTACACCCTGGACCTCCGCACGCCACGCGTCGGTTCCGGTCGCCCGGCCGAACTGCGCTTCCTCATACGCGACGCCGACGGCCACCCGCTCACCTCGTACCGGCGGGCCCACGAGAAGGAGCTGCACCTGATCGTCGTCTCACGCGACCTGACGTCCTACCGCCATCTGCATCCGGTCCGGGCCGCCGACGGCACGTGGAGCACCCCCGTCAGCCTCCCCCGCGCCGGGGACCACCGGGTCTTCGCCGACTTCACGCCCGCCGCGAAGGGCAGCCGGAACCTCACGCTCGGCGCGGACCTCTCCGTGGCCGGGGACCACCGGCCCGGCAGCCCCGCGCCGGTCTCCCGGACGGCGACCGTCGACGGCTACACCGTGACGCTCCACGGCGGCCTGCGACCCGGCGCCGCGCGGGAGCTCCGGCTGACGGTGACGAAGGACGGCCGCGAGGTCACCGACCTGCAGCCCTACCTCGGCGCGTACGGCCACCTGGTCGCCCTGCGCGCCGGCGACCTGGCGTATCTGCACGTGCACCCCGGCGGCGCCCCGGGCGACGGCGCAACCGCGCCCGGGCCGGACGTCTCCTTCACCGCCACGGCCCCGAGCGCGGGCACGTACCGGCTCTTCCTCGACTTCAAGCACCGAGGAACGGTCCGCACCGCCGCGTTCACGGTCACGGCCGGTCCGGACGACGGCCATGCCGGCACGGACGGCGGCGGGACGGGCGGCCACGACCACGGCCACTGACGTCGGGCGTGGCTCGGCAGGGCCCTCAGCCGGAGCGGCGCCGCAGGCGACGGGCGCCGAGGAAGGCGGCCGCGCCGGCGGCCATCGCGCCCCCGGCGGCGCCGGCCAGAGCGCCGACGCCCGGCCGGTGCTCGCCGGAACCGGTGTCGGCCAGCGCCGGGCGGCCGGACTCGGCGGCGGTGGCGGCCTGGAGGATCAGGTCGGCGACGGCGTCGGGGCGTGCGATCAGGGACACGTGGCAGGTGTCGAGCTCCACGGTGTGGGAGTGGGCGCGCTCCGCCTGGAAGCGCTCCTGGTCCGGGTTGATCGTCATGTCCTGGCGGCCGACGAGGGCCCAGGACGGGATCGTCTTCCAGGCCGCGACCTTGGCCTTCTCCGAGAACGCGGTGGTGGCCGCGGGCCGCTGGGTGACCGCCAGCAGGTTCGCCTGGCTCTCCGGCAGGCAGGCGGCAAACACCGGGTGCACCTTGTCGCGCTTGAGGTAGAGGTCGGTACCGCTGACTCCCCCGCCCGCCCGGAACGGCACGGACTTGGTGGCGGTGCCCAGCGCGCTGGGGAACCGCTCGGCCAGCGACATCCCGCTCTCACCGACGTCGGGCATCAGCGCGGAGACGTACACCAGCGACTTCACCTGGGGGTTCCCCGCCGCGGCGGAGCTGATCACCGCGCCGCCGTAGGAGTGGCCTGCCAGGACGATGGGGCCCTTGATGCTCTCCAGTACGGAGGCGATGTAGGTGGAGTCGCTGTACAGCCCGCGCAGCGGGTTCGCGGGGGCGATGACGGGGTAACCGCGGCTCTCGAGCCGCTCGATCACCCCGTTCCAGCTGGAGGCGTCCGCGAACGCCCCGTGGATCAGGACCACCGTCGGCTTCGTCCCGGTCGTGTCCCCGTCCGCGGCGGCCGGAGCCGCGGCGGACGCGCAGAAGGCCAGGGCGCAGCCGGCCGCGGCGACGTGGGCGCGGCGTATGCGACGCCGCGAGCGGGAATCCAGAGTTGCCGCCATGCCGTATCTCGCTTTCCTCGGTGCTCAGGGCGGGGGCCCTACGGCACCTGAGTGTTCACGGCTCGGCGGCGACAGGCCCGGCCGCGTATGCCGACCGGGTCACGCCCGTGGGCCGTCGGGGTGAAAGCTGCCCCGAGGGGGTGTGCGGCCCGCGGGGCGCGCCTTGCGGCCGGGCCGCGGGGGCGGTTCCGGGTCGAACGGCGAAGGCCTCGCTCATCTCGTCTTCCGCCTCGCGCTCGACCCCATGAGGGAGCGCGGGGGCTGCCTCGGCACCGACTCGGCGACGCCCTTCCTGCTCGACAAGTCGACCGTCAGCCGCCGGATCGCGGTACTGGAGCGCAACTACACCGCGGCCGCCGGGACGCTGCGCGCCATCGGCGCGGTCTTCGTGCCGCGGAGCCGGATCCTGCGTCAGTCGTGGTCCAGGAAGCGGTGCGGATGCGCCGGGTAGACGCCCATGATCCGCACCTCGGAGGAGAAGAAGCGCAGCTCCTCCAGGGCCAGGGCCACGCCGCTCTCCTCCGGGTGGCCCTCGATCTCGATGTAGAAGCGGCTGGCCTTCAGCCCCGCGCCCACCTGGTAGCTCTCGATCTTGGTGAGGTTCACCGCGTTGCTGGAGAAGCCGCCGAGCGCCTTGTAGAGCGCGCTCGGGATGTTGCGCACCGAGAAGAAGAGGCTGGTCATCATAGGCGTGCCCGAGTCCGGCGGGAACACGGCGTCGCGGGAGAGGACGACGAAGCGGGTGGTGTTGTCGGAGGTGTCCTCCACGCCGCCGCGCAGCACCTGCAGCCCGTACAGGTCCGCCGCGCCGGGCGGGGCGAGCGCCGCGTGCCGCGGGTCGCCGAGCTCCGCGACCTCGCGGGCGGCGCCCGCGGTGTCGTCGCTCACCAGCGTCTGCCAGCCGCCCTCGCGGATGATCTTGCGGCACTGCCCCAGGGCGTGCACATGGCTGCGGACGCACACGACGTCCTCCAGCGTGGCCCCGGGCACGCCCATCAGGTCGAAGCGGATCGGCAGGAAGTACTCCGCGATGATCGAGAGGTCCGCCTCCGGCAGCAGGTGGTGGACGTCCGCGACGCGACCGGCGGCGGAGTTGTCCACGGGGATCACGGCCAGGTCCGCGCTCCCCACCGCGACCGCCTCCAGCGCCTGCTCGAACGTCGTGCAGGGCAGCTCCCGGCTCTCGGGGTACAGCCTGCGGGCCGCGGCGGCGGAATTGGATCCGGGTTCTCCCTGGTAGGCGATGGTCACCATGTGCGCGTCGGTATCTCCGGATCGGTGGGCTGTGCGTGCGGCGGGGCCGTCCTCGCATGCTACTGCGCGCCGCGCGCGCACCCCGTTCCCGTCCGAGGGCCGGACGGCCGTGGCCTTGACCGGGCCCCGGCTCACCCCGGGCGCGGGCGGGTGGCCCACGGGCGGCCCCCACCGCCCGTGGGTCCCGCGCCGGCCCCGGCGGCCGGCCCGGGGATCATCACCACGGCAACTGCGCGGTGAGGTCGCCGAAGGTGCCGGTCGGGCCGTCCGGGCCGACCGTGGCGTAGCGCACGATCGCCTCGGCGCCCTCCTCCGGGGTCTGGATGCCGTGCCCGCTCAGACCGTGCAGGTCCGTGGCGCTGAACCCGGGCTCGACGGCGTTGACGCGCATGTGGGGCAGGCCCTTGGCGTACTGCACCGTGAGCATGTTCACCGCCGCCTTCGACGCGGAATAGACGGGCGTGACGTACCGCGACTCGTTCTTCCCGGGGTCGAGGACCGTGCCGAAGGAGCCGAGCCCGCTGCTGACGTTGACGATGACCGGCGCGGCGGACTCCCCCAGGAGGGGGAGGAAGGCGTGCGTCACGCGCACCAGGCCGACGACGTTGACGTCGAGGACGGTCGCCATGTGGGCGCCGGAGGCCTCCGCGGCGCCGACCATGCCCTCGAAGACGCCCGCGTTGTTCACCAGGACGTCGAGCCGGCCCTCACGGCGCCGCAGCTCCTCGGCCGCCGCGGTCACGGAGGCGTCGTCGGTGACGTCGAGCAGGAGCAGCTCCGCCCCGAGCTCGTCGGCGGCCGCCCGTCCGCGGGCGGCGTCCCGGGAGCCGATGTAGACGGTGTGCCCGAGCTTGATCAGACGGCGGGCGGTCTCGCGGCCGAGGCCCTTGTTGCCGCCGGTGACGAGCGTGATGGTCATGGGTGCTCCCTTGCTGGTGCGCGCGACGCACGGGTGACCGCGCGCCGACGTGTCGGGGGGTGTGGGGGGTGGGGGGTGGCGCGAGTGGGGCGCCGTTCAGCCGGCGATGCCGTCGAGTTCCGCGACGGCGTCGGCAGGCAGTTCCAGGGCGGCCGCGGCCACGTTCTCGCGCAGGTGCGCGAGCGAGCACGTACCCGGGATCAGGACGGTGGTCGCCGACCGCCGGAGCAGCCAGGCGAGGGCGACCTGCTGCGGCGAGGCACCCAACCGGGCCGCCACGCCCGCGAGTCCGTCCGACTGGAACGGGGTGAAGCCCCCGAGCGGGAAGAAGGAGGCGAAGGCGATGCCTTCGGCCGCGCACCGGTCGACGAGGGCGTCGTCCTGCCGCTTGACCAGGTTGTAGAGGTTCTGCACGGCCACGACGGGGGCGATGGACTGCGCCTCGGTCAGCTGGGCGTCGGAGGCCCCACTGAGACCGAGGTGCCGGATCAGGCCCTGCTCGCGCAGTTCCGCGAGGGCGCCGAACTCCTCGGCGATCGGGTCGTCGCCGGTGTCCTCCACGGAGCCGAGGCGCAGGTAGACCACGTCGAGTGCGTCGAGTCGCAGGCGGCGGAGGTTCTCGTGCACCTGGGCCTTGAGGTCGTCGGGCTCCAGGGAGGGGATCCAGCCGCCGGTGGCGTCGCGACGTGCGCCGACCTTGGTGGCGATGCGCAGGGCGTCCGGATAGGGGTGCAGCGCCTCCCTGATGAGCTCGTTGACCACCGCGGGACCGTAGAAGTCGCTGGTGTCGATGTGGGTGATACCGAGCTCGACCGCCTCCCGCAGCACGGCGAGGGCCTGGTCGCGGTCCTTCGGCGGGCCGAAGACCCCGGGACCGGCCAGCTGCATGGCGCCGTAACCCATGCGGCTGATGACGAGGTCGTCCGCGAGCCGCAGCGCACCACCAGGGAGATTCCGGGCATTGCTCATGTGTCGCACCTTTCGCGCATTGGTGTGAGGGGTGACGAACCGGTCGGCTCCGGCCGCCCTCCACTGTGCGCGGCGTGGGGCGCGGGTGGCAGTGCCCCACTGTTCCTGGGGGTGAGGGGACCAGCCGCCTCACCCGCGGGGACGCATCCCGGCGTCCGTGCGGCGCGTCGCACGGCGATCCGGCCGGTCCGTCACGTCGCCTGGTCACGACGACCGGCGACGGCACCCACCCCGGAAGGCCAGACATGAGCACGTACCTGATCAACCACCTGCGCATCCCCGGCGGCATCCCGAACGACGAGGGCCTGACCTACCTGGAGCGCGTCGACGCCACCTTGCGGCCCTACGGCGGCACGTGGCTCGCGAACGGCGAGCCGACCGTGGTGGAGGGCGCCTGGCCCGGCCTGGTCGTCCTCCTGGAGTTCCCCGACCGGGCCGCGGCCCAGGACTGGTACAACTCCCCCGAGTACCAGGAGATCCTGCCGCTGCGCACCCGCAACGCGATCTCCGACCTCGTGCTGATCGACGGTCTTCCCGCGGACTACACCGTCGCCGGCTTCGCCCGGCAGGTCCGGGCGTCGCTCGCCGGTGCGTCCGGCGCGTCCGGTGCGGACGGTGCGGACGGCTGACGCAGGCTCAGAGGCACCCTGGCCGGGGCGGGTCGATCCCGCCCCGCCGGCCTGCCCGGTCCCCGGCCTCGTCCGCGCCCGGCTGCCCGGCCGTCCACGAGGCCAGGATGCGCAGGGCGTCGTACGACGGGCTGCCGGGCTCGGCGGTCAGCACCATGAGGCGCTGACCCGAGCCGTCGGGACTGCTCCACGTGTCGCAGTCGAGCGTGAGGTCACCGACCAGCCGGTGCCGGTAGTGCTTGGTGCCGTAGCTGGTGGTGATGACGCGGTGCTCCGCCCACCAGGTGCGGAAGTCGGCGTCCTGGACCGACAACTCACCCACCAGACGCGCCAGTTCGGGATCGTCGGACTCAGCGGCGGCCTGCATGCGCAGGGCGGCGACGGCGTCGCGGGCGTCGTGCTCCCACTGCCGGTGCATGCCGCGGACGGTCGGGTGCGTGAAGAGCAGGTGCACATAGTTGCGCCGGCCCGGCGGGACCGCCGAGAAGTCGGTGTACAGGGCCGCGGCGGCGTCGTTCCAGGCCAGGACGTCCAGCCGCTTGCCGAGGACGACGGCGGGCGTCGCCGAGAGCTGGTCGAGCAGACGCCGCATCGCGGGCCTCACGCCCTGCGCGGGACGGCGGCGCCGCGGCTGCGCGTCGGCCTTGCCGGCGAGCTCGTACAGGTACCTCTGCTGGTCCTCGTCGAGGCGCAACGCACGGGCCAGCGGGGCGAGGACCGAAGCCGACGCCCGGACGCGGCCCTGCTCGAGCCGCGTGTAGTAGTCGACGCTGATCGCGGCGAGCTGCGCGACCTCCTCACGGCGCAGACCCGCGACCCTGCGCCCGGAATCCGCCGGCGGCAGACCGCATTCGTCCGGTGCCAGCTGCGCCCGGCGGGCTTTCAGGAAGGCTCCGAGTTCGCGAGGACCAGATGCCGCAGTCATGTGCCCCATTCTCCCGCGCGCTCCCCCTGCTGTGAGGGGGCACGTTTCTTCCCCGGCAGGAACCCGCCTCTTTTGCCCACCCCGGCCAGGACGGAGGGTCGAAAGTGCCCGGCACGGTCCCGGGCGGCGGAGGGCCCGCCGAACGGGCGCGGCCCGCCACGACAGCGAACACGGAGAACCCTGTGGCCAAGACCACCGTCACCTTCGACAGCGCCGGCATCCCGCTCGCCGGCCACCTCTACACCCCCGACCACTCCCCCGACGCCCCCGCCGCGCGGGGCCCGCGGCCCGCGGTCGTCGTCGGCCACCCCGGCACCGGCGTGAAGGAGCAGGCCGCCGGTCTCTACGCGCGGCGCCTGGCCGAGAAGGGCTTCGTCACGCTCGCCTTCGACGCGGCGCACCAGGGCGAGAGCGGCGGCGAACCCCGCGGCCTGGAGGACCCCGCCCAGCGGGTTGAGGACCTCAAGGCGGCCGTCTCCTACCTCACCACCCGCGACGACGTCGACGCCGGACGCATCGGCGCCCTGGGCATCTGCGCCTCCGGCGGCTACGTCCTTCCCGCGGCGGCCGGTGACCGGCGGATCAAGGCCGTCGGCACCGTCAGCGCGGTCGACGTCTCCCGCCAGTTCCGCCTGGGGGCGGACGGGACCCAGAAGGCCGTCGGCACCGTCAGCGCGGTCGACGTCTCCCGCCAGTTCCGCCTGGGGGCGGACGGGACCCAGGACGCGGCCGTGTTCCAGGGCATGCTGGAGGCCGCTGCCGGCGCACGTACCGCCGAGGCCCGCGGCGAGGAGCCGCCCGTCCTGACCCTGTTCCCCGACACCGCGGACCAGGCCCGCGCACTGGGCGGGGAGCACGGCGTCGAAGGCTTCGACTACTACCGCACCCCGCGCGCCCGGCACCCCCGGGCCGCCGACTTCTTCACCTGGTCGAGCATCGACAGGATGGCCGCCTTCGACGCCTTCGCCCCCGTCCCGCTCATGGGCCCGCGCCCCCTGCTGATGGTCGTGGGGTCGCGCGCGGTCACCGCCTGGATGAGCGTCGACGCGTTCCAGCGAGCCACCGGCCCCAAGGAGTTGCACTGGATCGACGGCGCCGGCCACGTCGACCTCTACGACCGGGAGCGGTACGTCGACCCCGCGGTCGAGAAGCTCGCCGGCTTCTTCACCCGGCACCTCGACCCGGCCGCGGGCCACTGACCCCGGCGCCCGGGCGGGGTGTGCCGGTAGGGTCCGCGCATGCGTGACGTCGCAACCGGCGTCTGGCACTGGCGGACGCCGCATCCGGAATGGACGCCGGACGAGCCGTGGCCGCGGGAGGTGTCGTCGTACGCCGTCGACGACGGCGCCCGGCTGCTCCTCCTCGACCCGCTGTCCGTGCCGGCCGGGCTGCTCGCGCTCGCCGCCGACCGGGATCCGGTCGTGGTGCTCACCGCTCCCTGGCACGAGCACGACGCACGGGGTCTGGTCGAGCGCCTCGGCGCACCGGTGTTCACTCCCCGGCCCGACACCGCCGACGACCTCGTGCGGAAGTTCGGCGTCACACGCGAACAGGCCGGTGACGGCAGCCCCGACCTCGCCCGGCTGCACACCGGCGACGGCGGCCATGGCCACCTGTACGCCGCGGGCGACCGACTCCCGGCGGGGATCGAGGCGTTCGCCGGGAGGGAGCACAACGACATGGTCCTGTGGGACGGCCGTGTGCGGGCCGTCATCCCCGGCGACACCCTGGTCGACTTCGGCCGCGGGCTGCAGATCAACGACCGGCTGCGCGACGGCGTCACGCGCGAACAGGTGGTCCAGCGCCTGCGGCCGCTGCTCGCCCTCCCGGTCGAGCTCGTGCTCCCCGCACACGGCGCACCGGCGGACCGGGCCGCGCTGGAGCGTGCGCTGTCCCTCTGACCTCACCTGGTCCGGCACAATGCGGACGTGATCCTGGACGCCATCGACGCCGTGGACTGGTCGGCGATACCCAACCCGACGTCGTGGCCGGGCGACGAACCCGCACGGGTCGCCGACGCGCTGCGACGGCTGACCGTGTCGACGACGGCCAACGAGACGGGGAGTGCGGCGGCGGCACTGGGGGACCGCGGCTTCACCTGCGGGCACGCCGCCATGGTGTTCCCCGCGGCCTACCCCGCCACGGCGGTCCTGCTGGACCTCGTCGAGCACGGCCGGCGCCCGCGCATCAAGGACGTGGCCCTCTCGCTGGTGTTCGAGGCATTGCGCTTCTCCCCGCTCGCCGGCCACAACCGCGTGGACACGCCCTACGGCACCGACGTCCCGCTCTGCTGCGCCATCGCGCGGCAGATCCGCAGCCGTGCCGGCGCCCTCCTCGCCCACGGCATCCACGGGAAGCACCTACTGGCGCAGGCTGCACTCCACTGGCGGCTGGCCGTCGAGGAGACCGAGCCGCAACCCGACGGCACCACGACCGCCTTGACGGTCCTCGAAGGCGAGCCCTTCGGCACACCGGCCGAAGCAGAAGTGCACACGACGGAGCCGGCGAAGACGTTTCCGGCCGTGCGTATCGAGTCGCTGACGGCGGATGCCTCCGGCGCGGCCTACGTACGACTGGCGCACGCGCCGTACGGCGTGCTGTCGCCGGGGGGCGTCCTCTACGACGCCGAGTGCGGAAACCGCGAGCACTGAAATCACCCGTCGCGGCGTGCGAAGAGGATCCCCCCGAGCCTGCTCTCGGCCGAGGCGAGCGTCATCTGGGCCTCCACGGTGAAACCGGCGTCGCCGAGCCACGCGGCCATCCGGTCGGGCCGCCGCAGGTGGACCCGGACCTTCATCGGATGGCCGCCGTAGCCCTGCGTCTTCAGTCGCGTCCCCTCGCCTGCGTGGAAGGCCAGCAGCAGCGGGCCGCCCGGCCGCAGGGCCCGCCGGAAGTGCGTGAGGACGGCGCCGACCGCGTCGTCGGGGACGTGGATCAGGGAGTACCACGCGACCAGGCCCGCCACCGAGCCGTCGGGGAGGTCCAGGTCCGTCATGGAACCGACGCCGAACCGCACGCCGGGGTGCTCGCGCCTGGCCACCTGGATCATCGCGGGCGACAGGTCGATCCCGAAGGCGTCCGCACCCAGTCCGTTCAGGTGGGCCGTGATCCTCCCGGGTCCGCATCCGACGTCCGCGACCGGCCCTCCGCCACTGCTCCTGACCATGTCGGCGAAGAGCGCCAGCACCGCACGTTCGTAGGGTGTTTCGTCCAAGAGGCCGCGGACCTGGTCGGCGTAGTCCTCGGCGACGGTGTCGTAAGACGTCCGGGTGTCCGCGAGCCAGTCGTCGGTGTCCATGGCCGGCCACGGTAGTTCACCGGGGGAACGGGTTCTCGGGCGGGACCCGCGCCCGGTAGGTTCGGTTGCCGTGACCGACGACGACGCGTGGGAGATCGGCCGGAGCCCGGCCGGGGGGCCGGAGCCGCCGCTCGCCGGGGGCGAGGCCGCCACACTGCTGGGCTCGCTGGAGCGGCAGCGCGCGACCTTCGCGTGGAAGTGCGGCGGCCTTGACGCGGCGGGCCTGCGGGCGACGGTCGGTGCTTCGTCCGTGACCCTGGGCGGTCTGCTGAAGCACCTGGCGCACTGCGAGGACGCCACGTTCTCCCGGAAGTTCCTCGGGCGGGAGCCGGGTGCGCCGTGGGACACGGTGAACTGGCGCGCCGACCCCGAGTGGGACTGGCACTCCGCGGCGCAGGACGGCCCCGAACAGCTCATGGCGCTCTGGCAGGGCGCGGTCGCCCGCTCCCGGCACGTGGTCCGCGAGGCCCTGGCGGCGGGCGACCTCGGACAGTTGGGTCGCTGCACCACCCCTGACGGGCGGTCACCGAGCCTGCGGCGCATCCTCGTCGACCTCATCGAGGAGTACGCGCGGCACGTCGGGCACGCCGACCTCATCCGGGAGTCCGTCGACGGGCTCGTCGGCGAGGACCCGCCGGGCTGACGGACCGTGGCGGGCGACGCGGCGTCGTTCAGGCGGGGAACCGTACGCCCGTGAGCCGCTCGCTCTCCGTCCACAGCCGCTCGCCCTCGGCGGGGTCGTCCGCGCCACGGGGCAGCCGCACCGGAACGGGCGTTCCGGAGGTCTGGTCGCGTCCGGCGGGGCCGAGGAACTGCCCGCTGCGGACGTCGGGGCTGGTGGCGGCGTACAGCGACGGCCAGGCCGCGCCCTCGGGCGAGCCCATCAGCGCCCGCGAGGCGACGGCGACGACCATCCGGGCGAGCGGGCCGCTGCTGTGCCTCTGCAGGTTCGTCATCGCAGAACCGGGATGGACGACGACCGCCTCGACGGAGGTGCCCGCAAGGCGGCGCGCCAGTTCCCGGGTGAACACGACGTTGGCGCGCTTGGACTTGGCGTAGGCGCCCATCGCTCCGTACCGGCGCTCACTGTTGAGGTCGTCGAGCCGGCCGCTGCGCCATCGCGCGGCGACGGCGCTGACGGTCACGACACGGGCCGCCGGCGACCGCAGCAGGGACGGCATGAGCCCGGCGGTGAGGGCGAAGTGGCCGAGGTGATTGGTGCCGAAGGTCAGCTCGAAGCCGTCGGTGGTGGTGCGGCGCTCGGGCACGTTCATGACGCCCGCGTTGTTGATCAGCAGGTCGACCGCCCCCGGCCCCGCGGCCAGCCGCTCGCCCACCCGCCGGATCGAGGCGAGGCTGCCGAGGTCGACGACGACCGTGCCGACGTCGGCGCCGGGCTGCTCGGCGGCGAGGGCGGCCGCCGCCTCGTCGAGCGTGTCCTGGCTGCGTCCGGCGAGGATCACGCGGGCGCCGTGCGTTGCGAGCACGCGTGCGGTCTCCAGGCCGATGCCGCTGTTCCCGCCCGTGACGAGGGCAGTGCGGCCGCGCTGGTCGGCGATGGCGTCGGGGGTCCAGTGGGGGGTGGGGGCGGTGGTGGCGGGCATGCCCGGACTCCTATCAAGTGAACGTTCATTTAATAGCTGGACGGTGCCCCTCCCTGGCCGAGTTGTCAAATGAACGTTCAATAGCCGACGATGCGTGCATGCGCACACGTGATCCGGAGCTGAAGCGGCGGCTGCTGCTCGAGGCGGCGCTGACCGAGTTCGCCGAGTACGGCGTCGCCGGGGCGCGGGTCGACCGGATCGCCGGACGCGCCGGGGTGAGCCCCGGCCTGACCTACTCCTTCTTCGACGGGAAGGAGGGCCTGTTCGAAGCCGTCTACGACGCCGTCGTCGAGCAGGCCGTGGCCGGCATCCCCATCGACGCCGACGACCTGCCCGGCTACGCCGGCCGCCTCCACGACGCGGGGCTGGACCACCCCGAGGTCATGCGCTTCGTGGCCTGGTACGCCCTCGAACGCGGCGACGGCCGCGAGGTCCGGCCCGTCGTGGCCGCGTCCATGGCCGACAAGGTCGCCGCGGTCGAGGACGCGCAGCGGCGCGGCACGGTCACCGACCGCATGGGCGCGGGCGAACTCCTCGCCCTGGTCCTCGTCGTGGCCAACATGTGGCAGCGCCAAGGGGAGGACGTCCGCTCCCTGGTCCCGGCACCGGAGCGCAGGCGGGTCGTCGTGGAGTCGGTGCGGCAGCTCGTCACGCCCTGATCCGACGTCCGTACGCGAGGGGCACGAGTCCGCCGCGCGCACCCTCCCTACGCGGCGCGGAGGTTGACCCCCGCCCGTCCCGACGCCGCGCTCCCGACACGCGGCGCCCCCACCCCGTCCGGCGCAATCGCGACGGCCTCCGGCCTGCGCGGCGATCACCCACGGGGCAGCCTGGGAAGCGGAGCCCGCCCGGTCGTCCTCGCACGCCGCCCGGGCGGGCCGCTGCGTCGGGGGCACCGGGATGACTCCGCGGGCCGCGGCGGTTGTACGGGGAGGAGAAGTACACCGCCACGCGAGGGAGCAGCGGACATGACCGCTCAGGACGTCGAACGCACCGGCTTCACCGAGCAGTGGGAGCGCTGGCACCGCGGCAAGGAGGAGGTGCTCGCCGGTCCGCACGGCTTCCTGGCGATCACGAGCCTGCGCTGGCTGGGACCGCGACCGGAACGCTTCGAGGACGCCCCCGGCACCTGGTCGGTCGCCGACGGCCATGTGGTGGTCGAGCTCGGCGACGGCGAGGAGTTGACCGTCGACGGCACGCCGGTACGAGGCCGGTACGACTTCGGCGTCATCGGCGAGCGCGACGGTGTCCACGCCGGCTTCGGCGACGCCGTCGTCGAGGTCGCCAAGCGCGGCGGACACGACATCCTGCGCCCACGCCACCCCGGCAACCCGCTGCGCACCGGCTTCACCGGGACGCCCGCCTACGCGCCCGATCCCCGCTGGGTCCGCGAAGGCCGGTTCGTGCCCTACGACGCCCCGCGTCCGGTGACCGTGGGCGCGACGGTCGAGGGCCTGGAGCACGTCTACGACTCCCCCGGCCAGGTGGAGTTCGACGTGGACGGCGCGACGTACCGGCTCACCGTCTTCAACGGCTCGCGGCCGGGCGGCCTGATGGCGCTGTTCACCGACGCGACGTCCGGGGTGACCACCTACGCGGCGAACCGCTCCCTGCAGATCGACCCGCCGGACGCCGGGGGCGGGGTGAGCCTGGACTTCAACCGTGCGGCCAACCTGCCCTGCGCGTACACCGACCTCGCCACCTGTCCCCTCCCGCCCGCCGGCAACCGGCTGCCGTTCGCCGTCGAGGCGGGCGAGAGGATCCCCCTGGAGCGGGGCGGCCGGGCCTGAACCCGGGGGTCGCTCAGCCGCGCAGGACCTCCCGGCCGAGCCGGCGGCGGGCCGGGTCCAGCGCGGCGTCGACCTCCTTGTTCCGCGCGACGTCCAGCACGACGGCGGCCGGATGGTGCTCCCGGCGCTCGACTGCGGCGCGGCGCAGGTGGGTCGGCGGGTGCGTCTGGTCCTCGACGTGGGCGGTCAGGGCGGACAGCCGGCGCCGCCGCTCCAGCTCATGCGCGGGAATCGACGCCACGTACCCCTTGAGCCGTTCCCAGACCGCCTCGTCGGGTTCCCTGTCGGCGCCGCGTGTGGCGCGGTGCACGGTGCCAGCGGTGACGTACTGCTGGTCGAGCCAGAAGGAGATGGCGTCGGCGAGCAGCAGGACGTCGAGCCCCCCGATGGCAGCCTCCGTCGAGCCGATCCGCGCTTCGAGGTCGTCCGCGAGGTACTCGGCCTGCTGACTGGCGCGCAGGGTCAGGTGTGCCAGGACGTGCAGGAGCAGCAGGACGGCGGAAGCGGGTACGAACATGAACAGTCGTGCGGCGATCTCGATCATTCCCAGCCCGCTGGTGTCCTGCTGCGGACGCAGCAGCACGTACCACTCGACGAGCGTGCGGTGAGCGGAGCCTATGACGAGCGTCTGGCTGGTGTCGCCGTTGACGAAGTGACCGAACTCGTGGCCGAGCAGGCCGACCCGCTGCTGCGGGGTCAGCACCTCCCACAGCCCGAGGCCGATCGTCAGCACCTTGCGACGGCGCAGGCCGACCGCCTGGACAGAGGCGTTGACCTGGGCGTCCACCACGACGACGTCCGCCCGTGGCGCTCCGAGGGCGTCGGCCACCTCGTCCAGCAGCGCGTAGAGCGCGGGCGCGTCCGCCCGGTGCAGCTGGTCCCCGTGCCGCGGCCTCCGCCCCAGCCGCGGACGCATCAGCCATGCCAGGCCCAGCAACAGGACGCCCAGCACGGCGGGGATGATCGCCCGCCAGCCCGTCACCAGCAGCCACACACCTGCGGCGGCCACGGCCAGCGTCAGCAGGTGCACGAGGCCGGCGATCGCGTAGGCGCCGACGTACGCCGCGCCCCGGCCGGGCCTCGGCGGCCGTTCCGACGTCATCCTGGCGAACAGTTCCTCGCCGTACGCCCGCGACAGGCGCCGGCGCAACGCGTCGACGGGTCCGTCGTGCTCCTCGTCGTCCTCGTTCCCGCCCCGCACGTTCCAGTCGCACGCCGCGCACCAGACGACGAACCGGTCGTCCTCCGTCAGCCGCTGCCCGCACTGCGGGCACGGTCTTCCCCGGCCTGTCTCCATGTCGCCCCTCCCCTTGATCATCTCGAGCCGGGGCATCGTAGTGGCGGTGCGGATGCTCCGCGCGCCCAGGGGCCACCGCCCGCCCCCGGGCGAAGGGTTCACCCGGGGCCCGTGTGGTTCACCGCCAGACCGGAAGATCCGTGCCCCAGCGCCCCGGGGGGCGGGTCCAGTCGGCCGGGGCGCCGTGGTAGCCCAGGGGCGGGAGGGCGTGGACCAGGCGTCCGTAGGAGGAGTCGGCCACGGCGAGCCGGCGCATGGGGTCGTGGTCCCCACCGGTTCCGGTTCCGGTCTGCGCGTCGCCCGGGCCGATGCCGTGCGTCAGCCAGGAGGCCGTGGCCGTCAGCGACAGCCGCAGCAGCCTTCCGCCGCCGTGGCGGCGGGCGTCGGCCAGGGCGCGCAGGACCGCCGCGGCCAGCAGGTAGCCGGTGCCGTGGTCGAGGGCCTGCGCGGGGAGGACGCCCGGGCGGCCGTCCGGTCCGGCCTCGATCGAGGCGATGCCGCAGCGCGCCTGCACCAGGCTGTCGAAGCCGCGCCGCGCCGCCCAGGGACCTGACCGTTCCCAGGCGCGGAGCTGGGCGACGACCAGCCCCGGCCGCCGCTCGCGCAGCGCCTCCGGCGAGAGGCCGAAGCGGTCCAGCGCGCCGGGGCGGTAGCCGGTCACGACCACGTCGGCGGAGGTGATGAGGTCCTCGAGGACCGTCCGGTCGGGACCGGAGAGGTCGAGCCGCGCCGACCGCTTCCCGAAGCCGGTGTCGGCGTGGGCCGACTCGTCCTCCGGCAGACGGGGGCTGTCCACCCGCAGGACGTCCGCGCCCAGCAGCGCCAGCGTGCGCGTGGCGACCGGTCCGGCGATGACCCGCGTCAGGTCGAGCACGCGGACATCCGCCGCGGGCAGCCCCGCCGGAGGCAGGGGGCGCACCGGAGCGTCGTCGGTGCGCTCGGTCTCCACGAGCGGCCGCGCCGCCGGGCCCGGATCCCGTACGGCGACGGCCAGTCCGCCCGCCGCGTAGACGGTCTCCTCGACCTCCGCGGCCTTGCGCCCGGCCAGCTCCTCCGCCAGCCGTCGGGCCAGGGCGTCCTCGTCGCCGCCGTCACCACCGTCGGGAAGGCCGAGGGCGGCGGTCAACCGGGCTCGGTGGTGCGGGTAGTTGGCATGGGTGCGCACCCAGCCGTCCGCGGTGCGCCAGAAGCCGGACAGCGCAGCGAAGGACGTGGCCGCCCGGCCGTCGATCCGCAGGTGCCGCTCGCTCACGAACGCGGTGGCCACCGCCCCCTCGTCGACCAGCACCGCGGGAGGCGGCCCGCCGGAGCGCAGCGCGAGCAGTTCGGCCGCGGCGAGCGAACAGACCCCGACCGTGGCCCGGGCCATCCGGCGTACCGGCAGCCGGGCGGGCAGCACCCCGGCCACCTCCCGGTACGCCACGTGTTCCGCCCGCTCGGGGGCGCCGCCGAGGGCCTCCCAGGCCTCGACGGTCGGACGGTCGGGCGGCTGCTGCATCGTGTCGCTCCTTCCTCGGAGTGCGGCCGTTCAGCGGGGCGGGCGCCGCCGGTACAGCCCCTCCTGCACGACGGAGGCGACCAGGCGGCCGTCCCGGGTGAAGAACTGACCCCGGGCCAGGCCCCGGGACGACGCGTACGTCGGGCTCTCCATGGCGAACAGCAGCCACTCGTCGGCGCGGAACGGCCGGTGGAACCACACGGCGTGGTCGAGCGATGCGGCCTGCCGCACGCCGGGGTGGTCGGCGTAGGGCAGGCCGGCCGTCGCGAGCAGCCGGATGTCGGAGAAGTAGGTCAGGGCGCAGGCGTGCAGCAACGGCCCTCCGGGCAGGGCGTCGCGGGTGCGGACCCACAACTGCTGGCGCGGCCCCTGCCCGATGCTGGGCAGTCCCTTGTCGGGGTCGCCCACGCAGCGGGACTCCAGGACGGCCTCGAAGACGGACGCTCCCCGCCGGGCACGTCCGAGCTCCCACAGCTCGGGCAGTCCCTCGGGCCCGGGCGCCTCGGGCGCGTCCGCCTGGTGCTCGTCGCTGTCCTCCGGGCGGTGGAAGGAGGCGGAGAGGCTGAAGATCGCCTCGCCGTCCTGGATCGCGACCACCCGCCGGGTGGCGAAGGAGCGTCCGTCCCGGGTCCGGTCGACCTCGTAGACGATGGGCCGGTCGGTACGGCCCGCGCGGATGAAGTAGCCGTGCAGGGAGTGGACGAGCAGGTCGGGGGCGGGCAGGGTCGAGCCCGCCGCGATCAGCGACTGCGCCGCGACCTGGCCGCCGAAGGCCCGCAACGGCATCCCGGCGTGGCAGAAGCCGCGGTAGAGGTTCTCCTCCAGCCGCTCCAGGGTCAGCAGTTCCGTGAACGACGTGGCCGTCTCGGCCGGGTCCGGGACGTTCTGCTGCATGGGTTCACCGCCAGGGTGCGTACGGCCGGGCGCTCACCGCTCGCCCACTTCTGTGCATGACGCACATGGTAGGGCCGCCGACCTGCGCGGACCCGGCGGGGTCGGACCGGCCCCGCTGGTCACCGGCGGTGCGGGGCCCAGCGGTTGAGGGTGGTGCCGTCCGCGGCCAGGGTGAGCCAGGTGCCGTCGCCGAGCGCGACGGGGAGCGCACCGCACCCCTGACGACGCGGAGGACCGTGCCGATGGCGGCCCATACGCCCGGCGCGGCGTCGCCAGGGCCTCCTGGAACTCGCCTGCGGCATCATCTGCCTCCGACGAGCCCGCACGTCATCCTGAAACGATCGGTCAGTGGCCGCGCGGTGCGGTGACGTCGTACGAGATGCGCCCCGCGGGCAGGTAGAACAGCGCGATGAGGGCGCCTCCGCGGACCTCGGGGTAGTGGTGGCTGCCGGGGGCGGGGGCGGTCCAGCCCGGCCCCTGCCAGCCGCTGGGGCCGGCGAGCTGCGCGTCACGGTCGACGGGCGCCACGAGGTTGATCTCGCCGTAGGGGTGGGCGTGGTACTGGCCCCGGTAGCGGGCCTGGCTGTTCATGTACACCGCGGTGATGCTGAAGTACTGCGTCTCCGCCGAGGGCGGTGCGATGAGGCTGCGCCGGTAGTTCGGTCCGTCGACCTCGGCGTTCGCGGCCCAGCCCTCCTCGATGCCGAGCTTGATCAGGCGCGAGAGGTGCCCGTACAGCTCGCTGTGCGGGCCGTGGGTGCCGTTCAGCCAGTCCTCGAGTTCCTTGCCCGCGGTGCGGTTCCTGACCGCTTCCAGGAAGGGGATGCTGCGCTCGATGAGCTCGCGTCGGTGATCCATCGTCCGTCCTCCTCGGCGCCCGGGGTGGCCGTCGCACCCCGTCGGTGCCAGGGTGACAGCAGGTTTCGTTACCGTCAATGATTGTAACTTAACGTCGGAGTCCCCGCTGCACGCCGATCAGCGTTACAGTTCCTATCTGTAATGAATTGTCCGCTCTGACCCGTCTCCCCCGTCGTGGGGCGGCGGGCCGGTCGAGGAGGCGAGGCCCGTGCACGAGCCCATCAAGCGTGCGGGGAGCCATCACACCCATGGCCGTACGGCGCTCCGCGGGCTGAAGCGGTCCAGGTCCTGGCGGGCATGGCGGCTGTCCGAGGCCGGCACCCCCGTCGCACTCGTGCTGATCATCACGACGATCGGTTTCCTCGCGCCCTCCGACGTGCACCTGGCGTCCCTGCTCATCGCCGCGCCCGCCCTGATGGCGGCGATCTCGACAGCACGCGCCACCACCGGGGTGGCCGCGCTGTCACTGGTGGCCGCGGTGACCTGCGACGTCCACGACGGGCTGCTCCGCTCCCCCGTCCTGCCGACGCATGTCGCGGCCCTGCTGGTGGTCTCCGTCTTCCTCATCGCGTTCTGCAGCACCCGCGACCGCAACCGCCGGGAGGCGAGCCAGCTGCGGGCGATCTCCGAGGCGGCGCAGCAGGTCGTCCTGCGGCCCCTCCCCCGGCGGATCGAGAACCTGCGGGTCGCCTCGGTGTACCGGGCGGCCGAGACGATGGCCGAGGTCGGAGGCGACCTGTACGCCGCGGCTCGGACGCCGTACGGCACCCGGCTCCTCATCGGTGACGTCAAGGGCAAGGGCCTGCAGGCGCTCGACGACACGGCGGCGCTGCTCGGCGCCTTCCGCGAGGCGGTGCACCAGCACCCCACCCTGCCCGGCCTGGCCGCGGCGCTGGAGGGCAGCGTGCGCCGGCACGTGGCCGAGGCGTCCGAGGCCGACGCCGACGCGCCGGAGCGGTTCATCACCGCACTGCTGGTGGAGTTCCCGGCCGGCGGGGGTCTCGTGCGCACGGTCAGCTGCGGGCACCCGTTGCCGCTGCTGCTGCGCGACGGCCGCATCACCGCCCTCACGGGCCCGGCGCCCGCGCCGCCGCTCGGCCTGGCCGGCCTCGACCCCGCCGCGTACCGCGTGGACCGCTTCCCGCTCGCCCCGGGCGACCTGCTCCTGCTCTACACCGACGGCCTCGCCGAGGCCCGGGACCGCTCGGGCGCCTTCTACTCCGTGTCCGACCTCGGGATACCCCGGGACACGGTCGTGTGCGACCCGGAATCCCTGCTCCAGGAAGTCCTGGCGGACCTGCTCCGCCACACGGACGGGCGGCTCAACGACGACGTGGCGCTGGTGGCCGTGCAGTGCCCGCCCGCGGGCTGACGCGCGGCTGCGCCGTCCCGCTCAGGAAGCCGGGTCGTCCAGCTCGATGCGGGCACCGTCAGCGTCCGGCGGCCACAGGGGCTCGGGCACCCGCGCCCCGAACGACGCGCCCCACCGGTTGCGCGACGAGACCTCGTGGACCGGACGCCGGTTGGCGGCGACCCCCCAGCGGCCCAGTGGATACCCGAACGCCAGCATCGCGATCATCCGCCAGCCATCCGCAGTGGGCACGCCCAGCAGGTCGCGGACGGTGTCGGCCTCGTAGCGCAGGACCGTGGTCAGCACGCCGCCGATGCCCTCGGCTCGCGCGGCCAGCAGCGAACTCCAGATGGCCGGGTAGATGTTCGCGCCGCCGTGGTCGTCCACCGCGAAGACGAAGACCAGCAGGGGGATCTCGGCGAAGTGCTCGACGAAGTGGTCCCCGGAGCTCTTGATGCGCCCCAGGGACTGCGCCCGCCGTGCGGGGTCCTCGTGCGGTGCCGTACCGAGCCGGCCCGCCTCGATGTCGGCGTACTCCCGCTGCCGGCAGGACGCGTAGAGCTCGGCGAGCCTCGCCTTGAGCCCGGGGTCGTCCACGGCGAGGAAGTGCCAGCGTTGCGTGTTGCCGCCGTTGGGCGCCCGGATCGCGGCGTCCAGGATCCGGCACTGGCTCTCCATCGGGATGGGATCCGGCTTCATGCGGCGCATGATCCGGGTCGTGTAGAGCGCTTCGTAGACGTCCACCGGTCAACTCCCAGGGCGCGAGCGGCAGTTACGTTACAGATATTTACCGTAACACCATCGGTAGTCGCCTGCCCGCGCCCCGGGGCCGCCCCGGCCTGCGCCGCGCCCGGCCGGATCAGCCGGAGCCGGCGGGGTGCACCGCGATGGCGGGCCAGACGGTGTCGACGAGGCGGTCCGGGATGTCCGCACCGGATCCGCCGGTGCGCAGGTAGTCCGCGAAGTAGCTGCCGAAGCAGAGGGTCACGACGGTGTCGAGGTCGACGTCCTCACGGACCTCGCCGCGCTCGCGGAGCCGCCGCAGGGTCTGCGCCAACTCGTCGCACCGCGGCCCGACCCCGTGCTCGCGCAACTGCTCCAGCAGGCCGGGTGCGCGTTCGACCTCCGCCATGAAGTTGCCGTGCAGGGCCATCGCGCCCTTGTTGTGGTACCGCGGATCGAGGCGGCGCACGGCCTCACGGAACGCCTCGACCCCGGTCAGCGCGTCCATGTCGACGTCCGGGTACGCCTCGCGCTGGGCGCGCAGTCCGTACTGGAGGGCGTCGACGACCAGGTCGTACTTGTTCGCCCAACGCCGGTACAGCGTGGGCCGCGTGACCCCGGCGTCGGCGACGATGTCCCCGATGGTCATCTGCGCGTACCCGTCGGCGACCAGCCGCTTGCGCGTCGCCCGGATGATCGCCTCCTCGATCGCCGGGTCCCGCGGCCGGCCACCGGCCCGCGAGCCGGCGCCGCGGTCGGCCCCCTTGTCGTCCTTGGCGCTTCCGGTGCGGTCGTCGCCGCTCATCCGCGGTCCTCTCTGTGCCCGGACACGGCCCCATGCCATCGATTGCGGGCATTACATTACATAAGTGTAATGTAACGGCCCCTCATTTCACCATGCGGACGCCTCTCGCGGGGTGCGGGCGCCGCGCCGGTGGGGGTGCCGAGCGCGGGCGGCGCAGCTATCGTACCGACTGGACGGTATGAACCGATCCCCCGCGAGCCCCCAAGGAGCCCCGCATGCCGCGCGCGAAGTCCAACGGTATAGAGCTCGAGTACGACAGCTTCGGCAGCGCCGGCGATCCGGCGCTGCTGCTCGTCATGGGCCTCGGTGCGCAAATGACGCTGTGGCGGCCGGAGTTCTGCTCCGCGCTCGCGGACCGCGGTTTCTTCGTCGTGCGCTACGACAACCGCGACGCGGGCCTGTCGACCGGTCTCGACGAGCACCCTGTCCCGGACATCGGCGCCGTGCTCTCGGGCGACCGCTCCAGCGTCCCCTATCTGCTGGCCGACATGGCGGACGACGCCGTGGGGCTGCTGGACGCGCTGGACATCCCGGCCGCGCACGTCGTCGGCGCCTCGATGGGCGGCATGATCGCCCAGCAGCTGACGATCGACCACCCCGGCCGGGTGCTGTCGCTGTGCTCGATCATGTCCACCACCGGCGACCGGTCGGTCGGCCGCGCCTCGGCGGAGGCCATCGCGGCGATGCCCGGCTCGAACGGCGTCCCCCTGACGCGCGAGGCCGTCATCGACGAGGGGGTCCGCAGGTCGGCCGTGATCGGCTCCCCCGCCTACCCGCCGGCTCCGCAGGAGCTGCGCGAGCGCGTGACCGCCGCCTACGACCGGGCGTACCGCCCGGAGGGCTACGTGCGCCAGTACGCGGCGATCCTCGCCTCCCCGGACCGCACGCCGGGCCTGTGGTCGGTGGCGGTACCGACGGTGGTCGTGCACGGCGAGCAGGACCCCCTGATCGACCACAGCGGCGGCCGGGCGACGGCGGCCGCGGTCCCCGGCAGCGAACTGCTGCTGATCCCGGGCATGGGTCACGACCTGCCGGAGCAGGTGTGGCCGGCGGTCGTCGACGCGATCGCCCGCAACGCCGCCAGGGCCACCGCCTGAGCCCGGACACCCGGTCCGGTCGTGCATGGCGGTGTCCGGCCCGGCCTGCCGGAGCCGGCCCGGACACCGCCACCTACCGCAGCCGCCGCACCGACGCCGCCGGCGGACGTTCGCGCAGGGCGCCGTAGCCGATGAAGTACGCGGGCACCCGCTTGAGCCAGGGTGTGGAGTTGAGCAGGCCGGCGAGCCGCCCCGCGCGATCCGCGTCGCCGAGCGGGGAGCGTCCGGCCAGCACCGGGGCGACGAAGCGGCGGTGGGCCAGGCGCTGCAGGGCCTGCGTGGCGGCCGTGGTCGGCCACCGGCGGAACTGGACGGCGCGTACGTCCCGCAACCCGACGCTGCCGCGGCGCAGCGGCTCCACGAGGTGGCGCGCGGTGGCGACGGCGTCCTCGACGGCGAGGTTGATGCCGATCCCGAACACCGGCGACATCGCGTGGGCGGCGTCGCCGATGCACAGCAGCCCCGGGCGGTGCCAGCGCTCCAGCCGGTCGCAACGCACGTCGAGGAGCTTCACCTCGTCCCAGGTGCGCACCGCGCGCACGCGGTCGCCCAGCCACGGCACCGCGGCCGAGTACGCGGCGAGGAACCGGTCCAGGCCCGCGGCCCGGCGGTCGGCGTCGCTGCCCTTGGGGATCAGCGCGGCGCACTGCCAGTACTCCCCCCGGTCGATCATCGCGGTGAGGAAGCGGTCGCCGACTCCGGCCACCAGCCCCTGCGGGTCGCCCGGGTGCCGCGGCACCCGGAACCACCACGCGTCCATCGGACAGCCGAATTCCCGCAGGCCCAGTTCCGGCCGCGACCGTGCCAGTGACCCGCGGCCGTCGCAGGCCACGGTCAGGGTGGCCCGCAGTTCGCCGCCGCCGCCCTCCGCGGTGCGGTAGCGCACGCCGGTGATCCGGCCGCGCTCCTCCAGGAAGGAGGTCGCCTCGGTGCCCATGCGCAGGGTGAACGTCGGCTCGCGGCGGGCCTCGTCCGCCAGGAGCGCGAGCAGGTCCCACTGCGGCACCATCGCCACGTAGTTGTACGGGCCCCGCAGGGTGGAGACGTCCGAGACGGTGACCAGGGACCGCCCGGGCCCGATCGGCAACTGGACGGTGGTGACGCGGCGTTGCGGCAGGGCGGCGAAGCGCTCGGCGAGGCCGAGTTCGTCCAGCAGGGCGAGGGTCGAGGGGTGCACGGTGTCGCCGCGGAAGTCGCGCAGGAAGTCGCCGTGCTTCTCCAGGACGGTGACCTCCACCCCGGCCCTGGCCAGCAGCAGGGCGAGCACCATGCCCGCCGGGCCGCCGCCCACCACGCAGCAGGTGGTCCGTTCCATCGCAGCCCGCCCTCCGCCGCCATCCGCATCCCGGCCCCGATATAACGGGACATATTATCCTTGAACGGTGCACATTGATGCCGTCATGAGGTGCCACGCACTCCCGGAGGCCTGATGAGCCAGCAGCCGGTCACCCTGCCCTTCACCGATCCGGCCTTCGTCGCCGATCCCTTCCCCCTCTACCAGGAGCTACGCCAGGAGGGCCCGGTGCGCCGCGCGGTCATCCAGGGCGAGCTGGAGGCCTGGCTGGTCACCCGGTACGAGGACGGCCTGGCGGCCCTGACCGATCCACGGCTGAGCAGCGACGTCCGCGACGCCGCGGACCCGCGGCTCATGGCGCGGCTGCCCACCACCGAGCGCGAGTCGATGATCCGCACGATGCTGCGCGCCGACCCGCCCGACCACACCCGGCTGCGCCGGCTGGTCTCCAAGGCGTTCACCGCCCGCCGGGTGGCCGAGCTGGAGCCGCGCGTCCAGGCCGTCACCGACGAGCTCCTCGACGCGATCGTCCCGGCCGGGCGCGCCGACCTGGTCGAGGACTTCGCCCTGCCGCTGCCGGTCACGGTCATCAGCGAACTGCTCGGCGTGCCCGTCTCCGACCGCTACGACTTCCAGCGGTGGACCGACGACATGGTCCTCCAGGGCCCCCAGCCGCCGGACCCGGCCAAGATCGAGGCGGCCTGGAAGCAGATGCACGGCTACCTCACGGCCCTGCTGGACGCCAAGCGGGCGCACCCCGGGGACGACCTGCTGAGCGCGCTGATCGCCACCCACGACGACGAGCAGCGGCTGGACCGGCACGAACTGATCGCGATGGCCTTCCTGCTCCTGGTCGCCGGGTACATCACCACCGTCAACCTCATCGGCAACGGCATCGCGGCGCTGCTCACCCACCCGGACCAGCTGCGCATGCTGCGCGAGGACCCTGGGCTGCTGCCCGGCGCGATCGAGGAGTTCCTGCGGTACGACGGGCCGGTCAACCCCGGCATCGCGCGCTTCGCCCGCGAGGACCTGACCATCGCGGGGGTGGCGATCCCGCGGGGCGCGACGGTGGTGGTCGCCTCCGCCATCGCCGACCGCGACCCGGCGCGGTTCGGCGACCCGGACCGCCTGGACATCACCCGGGAGGACAACGCCCACCTCGCCTTCGGGCACGGCATCCACTACTGCCTGGGTGCGCCGCTGGCCCGGCTGGAGGGCAGGATCGCCATCGGCACCGCCCTGCGCCGGCTGCCCGGACTCGCGCTGGCCGTTCCGCCCGAGGAACTGCGCTGGCGGCCGCGGGTGCTGCGCGGCCCCTCGCGGTTGCCCGTCACCTTCGGTTCCGCCGACAGCTGAGGCCGGGGCGCCCGGACCGGGCGCCGGCCGTGTCCGCACGCGTACCGCCGGGCGAGCCGTACAGGGGGCTCGCCCGGCGGGGCGGATTCGGCGGGAGCCGGTCAGATGCGTGAGCCTCCGGTGGGGCCCCTCATGTCCGAGGACTTCCCCCGGCCCGTGCCCGGCCGCATCGAGGACGCCGCCAGCGCGAGCGCCAGAGCGATGACGCCGACCACCACGTTGTTGACGATCGTGCGCGTCGTGTTGACGTTCCCCGCGATGCACCACGGCGAGATGATCGTCCACAGGCCGATGATGGCGGCGGCCCACGCCATGGAGTGCGTGCGCTCGAACGCCCTGCCCACGCCGCCCATGAGCATGGCGTACGCGATGCCGGCTATCAGGTTGCCGACGGCAATCGTCGACAGGCCGTTGAAGCCCACGATCCAGGGGGACGCCGCCAGGTAGGTGCCGGTCACCAGGCCCATGGCCTCGATCGCCTGGCCCCGGTTGGTGGCGGTCGTCCGTTCGTACTCCGCGCGCAGCGCCAGCAGGTCGGGGTGCTGCTCGATACTCGGTCGCGTAGAGGCCATCTAAACCATCCCCACTCATTTCGGACGTTTCACCCCACACTTACCCATGATGCGGCGGTCGAGACGTGGAGATTCGCGCGGGAGGGCACGAGCGGCCCGGAACGCCCTGGTCACGGGGTCCAGGAGCGTGCGACGGGGCGGGTCAGACGATCTGCTCGGTGTCGATCCGGGCGTCCACGCGCTTGTAGGCGTCCGGCTGCTGGGTGAGCACCGGAAGACCGGTGGACAGGGCCAGGTGCGCGGCGTGCGCGGTGGCGATGTCCGTCGCGCGCTCGTGGGCGATCTGCGCGACGGACCAGCAGGTGGCCTCGCCGAGCGCCCGGAAGACAAAGCAGGGCGCCGCCAGGGCGTCCTGGAGGCGTTCGTACACCTCACCGAGGACCGACTCGGTCAGGCCCTGCGCGAAGGGCACCGCCGGGACGTACAGCGGCACCGCGGTCTGGGCCGAGCGGATGACCCGGGCGACCATGTACGGCCGCCCCAGGGCGAGGGCCCGGACGGCGGTGTGGTCGAGGATGTACCCGCCGCTCACGCCGCCTGACCCGGGTCCGCGGGCGGAGCGGTCTCGAAGCCGCGCCGCGCGTCGGCGGAGGCGACGGCCTCGAGGGCGGCCTCCCACTCGCCGGGGTGGTCCTGGCGGGCCCGTGCGGCGAGCCAGTCGACGGCGCGCAGGGCGCGTTCGGTGCGCTGGAGCCGTTCGGTGACGGCCGCCTCGATGAACGCGGACCGGTTGCCACCGGGGCCACCGGCCAGCTTGTCGACCGCGGCGACGGTGTCCTCGTCGAGGGTGATGGTGACCTTCTGCTTCGCCATACGGTCACCATACCGATGTATGGCCGCACGGGGGACGATCGTCACCCGACCGGACGACCGCGTGTCGGACCCGGATGGGACGATGTCCCCCGCAGTTACGGACTCAGGGGAAGGCTGCACCGGCCATGTCGCTCATCCACCACACGACGCTGACGCCGACCAAGCTGGAGCTGCTCACGCAGTGGCTCCCCCGGCAGCCCTGGTACGCGGGCACGGGACGGGCGCCGGAGCTCGTGAAGGCAGGCGGTTTCCGCCTGGACGACCCCCTGGGCGAGGTCGGGGTGGAGTTCATGGTGGTCACCGACCAGGACGGCGCCGCGTACCACGTGCCCATGGCCTACCGCGGCGCGCCGCTGGCCGGCGCCGAGGGCGCGCTCATCGGCACCACGGAGCACGGGGTACTGGGCAAGCGCTGGATCTACGACGGCGCGCACGACCCGGTCGCGGTGGCCCAGTTGACCGCCCTGGTACGAGGTGAGACCGAGGCGCAGGCCCAGAGCCTCAGCGACACGCCCGACCCGACCGTCGCCTGCCACTACGCCGGCCCGGTGGACGCCGCCGTGTCCGGCGCCGGATCCGTGACCGACGGCCCGGAGGCCACGACCGACGTCACCCTCGACGCGGGCCCGGCCGGACACCTGGTCCTCCGCGTGACGCGGGCACTGCGCCCCGGCGCTGTCGACGGCACCGCGGGCGGCGCGCTCGGTCACGTCGAGGCCCGCTGGCAGCAGCCGGACGGCACCGAGGCCCGAGCGGTCTTCGCCGCCCTCCGGAAGGCCGCCGCCGGCTGAGCGGCGGGACGACTGAGCCACGGGGCGACGATCGCCGAACTGCCGTGCGTGCAGGGCGCTTTCGGTAATCTCCCGCCATGAAGATCATGGGGGGTGTGGCGGTGGGAGCCGTGTTCGGGACGGTCACCTCGCTCGTCAACGCGCTGTCGTCGCCGTACACCGATCTCGGGGCCCCCGTCACCGGCACCCTCTGGGGCGGCGCGGCCAAGGTGCTGAGCCTGCTGCTGGACGCGGGCTGGTCCTGGGCCGCGCTCGCGGTGGCCGCGGGCCTGCTCGCCGGGACCACCGCCCGCGGCATGCTGGCCGGACCGCTGGCGCTGATCGCCGCCACGGCGACGTACTCCGCGATGGACCACCTCCTGGTGGACGCGGGCAGCGACGTCCTCCTCTGGGCGGTGGTCGCGGTGTTCTTCGGTCCGATGCTGGGCATCGCCGGCGCGGCCGTCCGGCGGCCCGGCCTGACCGGCCTCCTGGCCGCGTTGACGGTGCCGGTCGGTGCCGCCGTCCAGATGGTCGTACTGCCGCCCCGGCCGCATATGACGGTGACCCCGGCGATCGCCGTGGCCGAGGCCCTGGTCTGGACGGCCGCGGCGGCCGGTGCGGCGTGGGCCGTCCACCGCTTCCTCGCCGAGCGGCGTGCCGTCAGGACCGGGTGACGGCCCCCGCTCACCGAGCGGGGGTATGCCGCCTGGCGGAGACTGGGAGGAGCACGGTCGTGCCGCCGTGATCGTCGAACGGGTCGCCCCAGGGAGCGGACATGCGCATCGACCTCACCGGACGGACCGCCTTGGTGACGGCATCGACGCAGGGCATCGGAGCGGCCATCGCGGCCGGGCTCGCACGGGCCGGAGCCCGCGTGGGCGTCAACGGCCGCGACCCGGACCGCGTGGACCAGGCCCTCAAGGAGCTGCGGGACGAGGTGCCGGACGGCGAGTTCGTCGCCGTCGGAGCCGA
Source organism: Streptomyces sp. NPDC001902 (assembly GCF_042891295.1). Classification (NCBI taxonomy): domain Bacteria; kingdom Bacillati; phylum Actinomycetota; class Actinomycetes; order Kitasatosporales; family Streptomycetaceae; genus Streptomyces; species Streptomyces sp. NPDC001902. Next base: position 33,673 of record NZ_JBIATA010000029.1, read on the forward strand.
CGTGGCCACCGACCAGGGCGCCGAACGGGCCCGCGAGGCCGTGCCGGACGTCGACATCCTCATCAACAACCTCGGCGTCTACGGCGCCAGGGACGCACTCGAGATCGACGACGCCGAGTGGCGCCGGTACTTCGAGGTCAACGTCCTGTCCGCCGTCCGCCTGACCCGGATGTACATGCCGCGGATGCTGGAGCGGGACTGGGGCCGCATCCAGTACATCTCCAGCGAGTCCGGCGTGGCGATCCCCGTCGAGATGGTCCAGTACGGGATGACGAAGACGGCGATGCTCGCCCTCGGGCGCGGCTTCGCGAAGAAGGCCGCGGGTTCGGGCGTCACGGTGAACTCGGTCCTGGTCGGTCCGACCCGTACCGCGGGCGTGGAGGAGTTCGTCCAAAGGCTCGTCGGCAGCGAGTTGCCCTGGGAGGAGGCGCAGCGCGTCTTTATGCGCGAGCACCGCCCGCAGTCACTGCTGCAACGCCTCATCGAGCCGGCGGAGATCGCCAACATGGTGGTGTACCTCAGCTCCGACCTCGCGTCGGCCACCACCGGCGGCGCCGTGCGTGTCGACGGGGGCTGCGTGGACGCCATCGTCCCCTGAGGCGACGTCAGGCGCCGGGTCGCGTCAGCCGCCGGGTCGCGTCAGGCGCCGGGTCGCGTCATCCGTGCCGTGCGCTCCAGCCAGGCGGCCGTGACCGAGCTGTGTCGCTCGACGACGTCCTCCGGTTCCCCGTTGAGCAGGGCGAAGGCCACCTGCTCCAGGCCGAAGGTGAGGTACCACGTCCACGCGCGGTGCAGGGTCGGCCGGTCGACCGCCGCCGCCACCTTGTCCCAGCCGTGCCAGGCCAGGCAGGCGGCGTCGACGGCCGGATCGAACGGCTGGGCGAGGTCCCAGTCCAGCACGCCGACCACCCGGCCGTCGTCGCTCCAGTGCAGGTTGCCGCCGGCCAGGTCGCCGTGGACCAGGGACGGTTCGACCGGGGGAAGCTCCAGGGCGGCGCCCACGCGGCGGCGCGCCTCGGCCCGCCACGTGCGCGGCAGCCGGGGGACGACGTCGCGCTCCATCATCTCGGCCCACCGGTCACCGCCCGCGTATTCGTGCGCGGCACCCAGCAGGCCCTGGAGGTCGCGGCAGTCCACGCCCTTCAGCGCCCGCAGCAGCCCTGCGAGGTGTTCCGCTCCGCCACCCCCGCCCCGGGGTGCGGGCGTTCCTCCCAGCCAGGACAGCGCGACAGCGGTGTGCCCCGCCACCCGGACCACGTCGGACAGCGGGCGCGGCACGGCGAAGGGCAGGTCCAGGGCGCCCAGGCGGCGCAGCAGCTCCACACGCCGCGACAGCGCCGCGACCGCGGTGGGGTTCCTGGCGACGCGCACGACCGCTACGCCCGGAAGCAGCACCACATGGTGCGAGCCACCGACCGCGAGGGTCGCGCCGCGCAGGTCGCGTCCCGGCAGCAGGGCCGCGGCCACGCTCAGCAGTTCCTCGGGCACGTGATCGACCATCACCGCAGCGTAGGGCCCCGGCACGTGACGCGATAGCCTTTCGATCATGGCGGACTGGAACATACGGCCGGCTGCGGCCACGGACGTCGAGGCGGTGGCGGAGCTGCGCGCCGTGGTGATGCGGGCCGACCTGGAGCGGCTCGGGCGGTACGACGAGCACCGCGTGCGGCAGCGCCTGCGGGACGCCTTCGCGCCGGAGCACACCTGGGTCATCGACGTGGGCGGCGCTCTCGCCGGCTGCGTCGCCCTGCGGCCTGCCGGGGACGCCCACTGGCTGGAGCACTTCTACCTGGATCCGCGCCTGCAGGGCGGCGGCATCGGCACGGCCGTACTGCGGGAGCTGCTGGAGCGGTGCGACCGGGACGGCGTCCCGGTCAGGCTGAACGTGCTGCGGGGCAGTGCGGCCCGGCGGCTGTACGAGCGGCACGGGTTCACCGTCGACACCGAGGATCCGGTCGACGTGTTCATGGTCCGCGAGCCCGCCGCCGTGTGCGGCGGTTGACCCCTGGGGGTCGCCGGAGCGATCCGGTCAGCCGCGCGGGCGCTCGTCGCGCCGGCCGGCGCGGGGCGGCCTGGCCGTTCCGTGCAGCTTCTTGGCGTAGGCGCGGTACCGCCTGCGCGACCGCATCGGCATGAGCACACGGACGCGCAGCGGGGCGCCCTTCAGGAGCCCCTTCATGACGACGGGGTCGCCCTCGTAGAGGGTCATCCCGAACTGCAGGTCCAGGCGGTCCCGGGGCGTCACGGACGCGCCGTGGCCCCCGAGTTCGGCCCACTCCGCGGCCGTGATGTGCCGCTCGGCCAGCGGCAGGATCGTCTCCTCCTCCAGCCGCATGTGCTCGAACGCGATGCGGTTCAGCCGGTCGGCGATCCCGGCGACCATCGTCCCCTGCGTGGAGGAACCGTTGACGCGCCAGCTCCGGACCGCCCCGGCCAGTTCGTCGCAGACGGCGTGCAGCTGCTCGTGCTGCTCCTCCATCACGTGTACCAGCGGGGCGAGTTCGTCGCTGACGCGCTCCAGGAGCCGGGGCCACAACCCGATGTCCTCGCCTTCGTGGTGCCCGATGAGCGCGGAGAGCATGATGTCGACGTGCTCGGCCACGACGCGGGCCCGCGCCAGGTCCCCGTCGGCGACGCCCCGCACCAGCGCGGGCGTCAGCTCGAACTCCCGCCGGAACATCGTGTGCACGACGTGCATCTCCTGGACGTTGGCCATCGGCACGGCGTTGTCGGTGCTCATCTGCTCTTCCCGGTCGGAGACACGTTGCACGGCGGCCCCGGGCACGGCGAAGGCCCGCATCACCCGGAAGCCAGATACTTGCTTCGTCAAGTACATAACCGGCCTGCCGCGCATGTCAACCCGGCCACGACCGTCCCGGCCCTGCTCCGTGCGCCGCCGTGGTCAGACCTCCTGCGGTCGCATCAGTGCCAGGTCCCCGCCCCACGCGTCCAGCACGGCGCCGTGCCCGGCCCGGCGGGCCGCCGTCTCGACGCGGGCGAAGAGCTCCCGCTGCGCGGACACGTCCCCGGTCGCCGCAATGGTGTCCGCGGCGTCGAGCAGCATGCGGGCGTCCCAGCCGGGCAGGGGGAACCTGGCGAGTTCCCACTCCAGGTACTTGTTGTACGGGCGGGGGCGCCGGTCGAGGGCGAAGAGCAGTTCCAGCAGGAACCCGATGCTGTCGGCGGCGTCGAGCCGCGCCGCGAGCGCGTGTCCGTCGCGGTCGTTCTTGAGCGAGCGGTAGAGGGAGTTGGCGTAGGCGTCGAGCCACCGGCCCGCGTCCCGGGACGCCTCGACGGCGTCGAGCCGCGCCTTGGCGGCCACGATCCGGGCGATCCCGCCCCGGAGCCGGTCGAGCACGGTCCGGGCGCGCGCGAGGGCGTACCGCTCGAACCCCGGCATTCCGGCCGCGCGGAACTCCTCGAGGGAGACGATGACGAGGTCCAGCTCCGGTGTGCGGTGCCCTGCGAAGCGCGTGAGGGCCGTCGTCGCTCCGTCGGCGACGACGACGTACAGGTCGTGGTCGGAGTGTTCGGTGGTCATGCCCTCGTTGGGCCCGCGATCCTTTGAGGACGAGTCCGACGACAGCCGGGTCGGCGGTCGCGATTTCGACGAACGCTTCGTAGGTGAGGGGCTGCCGAGAGGTCACTCACTCGCTCCGGGGGTGAGAAGGGTGTGCCCGGGCCTGGGCCGGTCACGCCCAGACGCGGGACGCGTAGTCGAGGAAGTTGCGGCCGAGGATCTTCTCGATGCGCTCGGAACGGTACCCGCGGCGTTCCAGGAGGCGGACGAGTTCCCGGAACTGGTCGACGCCACGGAGGTCGACGACGAACGGGTAGGTGTCGGCGCGTTCGCCCGCGGCGCCGACGCCCGCCTCGCGGCGCCGGCCGACGTGTTCGGCGAGGGCGGTGCGGTAGGCGTCGAGGTCGTCGACGGGGGTGATGGTGCCGTCGGTGCCGATGCCGACGTGGTCCTCGCCGCAGACGTTGACCGCGTGGTCGATGTGCTCCACGACGTCGGCGGCGCGGGCGTGGCCGGCCGGGTTGAGGAAGGGCATGAAGTAGATGCCCACGAAGCCGCCGCGGGAGGCGACGAGGCGCAGTTCCTCGTCGGTCTTGTTGCGGGGCAGGTCGGTGAGGGCCCGGCAGCCGGTGTGGTTGACGGAGACGGGCTGCCGGGAGGTCTTGGCGGCCTCCAGGCAGGTGCGTTCGCCGCTGTGGGAGAGGTCGACCATCACCTGCTGGTCGTTGAGCGCCTCAACGACCTCGTGGCCGAAGGGGGTCAGCCCTCGGTTGGCGGGGGCCATCGATCCGTCGCCGATGTGGTTGGCCTGGTTGTACGTCAGCTGGATGACGCGGACGCCCGCCTCGGCGAAGGTGGCGACGCGTCCGGGGTCCTCGCCGACGGCCACGGCGTTCTGGAAGCCGTAGATGACGCCGATCCTGCCGTCGGCGTGGGCGCGGTGGACGTCGGCGACGGTGCGGACCTTGGTGAGGTCGGCCGGGTGGTCGCCGATGATGGCGTCCCAGACGTCGATCTCGCGCAGGGTGTGCTCGTACGGGGGCAGGTCACCCATCGTGTAGCCGAGGGTGATGTTGACGGCGGTGAGGCCGGAGGCGTGGGCGTCGGCGAGGGCGCGGGCGTCGATGGTGAGCTGGTCGCTGGAGGGGTTGAGGTGGGCCGCGGCTTCGGCGGACGCGGGGGCGTTGGGGTTGTCGAGCTGACCCAGCGCGTTGACGATCACGGGGGTGGGGTTCACCGGCGCTCCTCGAACTCGGCGCGGTCGAAGCGGTGTCCGCGCTTGACGGTCAGGGTGACGCTGCGCAGGTTGGCGATGTCGCGCAGCGGATCCTCGTCCAGGACGACGAAGTTGGCCAGCTTTCCGGGTTCGACGCTGCCCATGGAGTCCTCGGTGCCGGCGGCACGGGCGCCGATGAGCGTGGCCGAGCGCAGGACGTCCGCGATGGGGATGCCGCAGCGTTGAACGAGGAAGGCCAGTTCGTCGTGGAGCGCCGGGAAGGCGGCCCCGGGGGCGGTCTCGTGGTCGGTGCCGGTGGAGATGGCCACGCCCGCCCGGTGGGCCTGGGCGGTGACGGCGGCGGCGAGCGCGGTGTTCGCGCGGGCCCGGGCGGAGTCCTCGGGTCCCCCGCCGGCCAGTTCGTCGCTCTCCCACATGCAGGCGGTGGCGTCCAGGACGGTGCCGCGCCGGCGCATGAGGGCGAAGAGCCGGTCCAGGTGCGGGTCGTCCCCGGCGGTGAACCGGGCGTGGTCGACGGGGGGTTTGCTCTTGTAACTGGTGAGCCCGTCGGGGGTGCCCTCGAAGGCGAGCAGGGTGACGTGGGAGACCGTGTCGACACCGGCGGCGACGACCTGGCCGGGCGTCGCCGGGAACACGGTGGCGTGCGCCCAGACGGGGATGCCCTGGCGGTGGGCCTCGGCGGTGACGGCGGCGACCAGGTCCGCGTCGAGGTCCGCGTAGACCTTGATGGCCGCGGCGTACGTACCGCGGGCCATGGCGACCGCGAGGGGCAGGTCGGTGGCGGGGGTGACGGCCTGCATCCAGGGCACCTCGCCGGGCACGGCGCCCTGGGAGACCTGGTGGGTGCGCGGGTCGTCGAAGAACCCGGGGCCCGCCATCAGGGCGGCGTAGCGGATGTCGGGGCCCGGGATCTCGCCGACGAGGGTGGCACGGGCGAGGTCGCCGATCTGCCGCAGGTCGTCGGCCATGTCCCGGACGGCGGTGATGCCGCTGTAGACGTGACGGCGCAACGCCGCCTCGGCCGCGGGACGGTCGGGCGGGGTGGCGAGGTGCTGGTGGGTGTCGATCAACCCGGGGATGACGAAGCGTCCGTCGAGGTCGAACACCCGGGCGCCCTCGGGGAGCCGGGAGGCGAGGTCGGCGTCGGGCGCGACCGCGGTGACCTTCTGCCCGTCGGTGACGATCGTGGTCGCGGGCCGGGGCGGCCGGCCGGTGCCGTCGAAGAGGGTCGCGCCGCGGTAGACCGCGGTCGTGCCCGCGCCGGGCGCCGCGTAGGGGGTGGGGGCGCCCTGGGACTGGTCGGCCATGCTCACCTCGGCTGTTGCAACCTGCGTAACATCTGTATCGTCTGGGGAAACGCTCGGTACTGTACTGCAGCCGCCGGGGAACGAGAAGGAGTGGCCGCGATGCCCGAGGCCCCGCGTACCGCGGTGGACAAGGCGCTCGACCTCGTCGAGGCCGTCACGCGTGCGCCGCGTCCCGTCCGCCTGACGGACCTGGCCGGCGAGGTCGGCCTGCACCGCGCGACGGCCTACCGGATCCTGCTGGACCTGGTGCGCAGGGGCTGGGTGCTGCGGGCGGGTGACCGTTATCTGCCCGGCACCGCGGTGCTGCGGATGTCGGCGGCCGCGGCGGGGAACTCACTGAACGCCCTGGCCCGCCCGGTGCTGCAGGAGCTGTCCGACCTCACGGGGATGATGGTCAACCTGCAGGTGCTGGAGGCCGACCGGGCCCGGGTGATCGACGTCGTCCGGCCGGAACGCCTCGCCATGATCAGCCACTTGCTCGGCGAGGCGCTGCCGGTGCACCGCTTCGCCGGGCCGCTGGCGCTGGTCGCGGCACTCGACCCGGCGGCACGCGCGCCCTACCTGCGTCCCGCCGAGGCCGAAGGGCACCCGCTCGACGGGGACGACGGACTGCTGGCCGACATCGCGCGTACGGAGCGGACGGGGGTGGCCGTGGAGCGCGGACGCAACGAGAAGCTGGTCGCCTCGATCAGCCGCGCCGTGACGCCCGGCCCGGGCGCCCCCGTCTGCGCGCTCACCGTCGTCGGGCCGGACACGGAGTTCGGTCAGGCCCGGCTGCCCGCCCTGGAGCGGGCGCTGCGTGACGCCACCGACGAGCTCCGGCGCATTCTGACCGATCCTCAGGGAGCCACGTCATGAGCGGTCTCCTCGTCCTCGACCGGGCGCAGACCCGGGCCGCGCTCGACGCCCGCCGCGTCGTCGACGCCGTGGCCACGGCCCTCGTCGCGATCAGCCGCGGCGAGGTGTCGGCGCCGCCGCGGATCGCGGCGCGCACCCCGGCCGGGTTGCTGGGCGCGATGCCGGGCCATGTTCCGGGGCTGGGCCTGGCGGCGAAGCTGGTGTCGGTCTTCGGCGATCCGGCGCTGCCCGGGCGCAGTGCGCACCGGGGCATGGTCGCGTTGTTCGACGAGCACGACGGGCGCCCGCTGGCCCTGATGGACGCCGAGTCGCTGACGGCCGTGCGCACCGCCGCGGCGGCCACGCTCGGGGCGCGGGCGCTGGCCCGCCCCGGGGCGCTGCGTCACACCGTGGTCGGCACCGGGGCCCAGGCCCGCGCCCAGATCGACCTGCTGGCGGAACTCCACCCAGCCGCGGAGGTCGTCGTCGCCGGCCGTGACCCGCGGGGCGCCCGTGAGGCCGCGACCCGCCACCCGGGGGCGCGCGTGGCGGAGGGCATCGAGGAGGCGGTGCGCGGGGCCGACGTCGTCTTCTGCTGCACCGGGGCGACGCGTCCGGTCGTACGCCGCTCGTGGCTCGCGCCGGGCACGCACGTGAGCTCCGTCGGCGGTTCCCACGGCCCCGAACTCGACGCGGAGACCGTTCGGGACGCCGCGCTGTTCGCCGAGTGGCCCGGCGCCGCCGGCTCCCCTCCCCCGGCCGGGGCCCACGAACTGCAGGGTCTCTCCCCCGGCCGGGCGGTCGTCCTGCTCGGCTCGGTGCTCGCCGGTGACCACCCCGGACGCGGCGAGGCCGGCGGGCTGACCGTCTTCAAGTCCACGGGGCACGCGGCGCTCGACGTGGCCGCCGCCCATGTCGTCCACGCCGTCGCGCGTGCGGAGGGACTGGGCACGACCGTGGACATTTGACATCCTCCCCGTCCTAAGGGACGGGGATTCCTGGCTCACGCGGGCTGGGAACCAGCGGTCCGCCAGCGCTTGCACGATCGGCACCAGCCGGGTTGAGACCAGCCCGGACCAGCATCACGCGGGCGGAGTTCTTGTCCCTGGGGGACACGGCTCCGCACTCGTTCCACACCCACCGGCAACGCGCCCACTCCGCCTCCAGACCGGCACCCGCCGTGGACGACACACGCAACCTGTAGGTGTACCGGGCATGCCCGCGCCCCTGCCCGGTCAACGCTGTCGTCGTCACGCTGCGGAACCTGACAGCCCCCACCGACAACGAAAGAGAACGCAGCTCAGAACCGACACGCAGAGAACTCCGTCGCTTCACGGCTCCCACCCAAGCACCAACACCTCCCCGGCCTGAAAGCCCGGGCACCCTGGGAGACACCAGGTGCACGATTCCTACCGCAAGAGACCAGGAGCGCGAGCCTTGCAGCAGCCACAGCAAACGTCACAGCACCGGGCACAGCGGCAGCCACTGGACGGCGTCACCGTCGTCTCCCTGGAGCAGGCCGTCGCCGCGCCGTTCGCGACCCGTCAGCTGGCGGACCTCGGCGCACGGGTGATCAAGGTCGAGCGGCCGGGCGGTGACTTCGCGCGGGAGTACGACAAGGCCGCCAAGGGTGAGTCCGCGTACTTCGTCTGGTGCAACCGCGGCAAGGAGAGCGTGGTCCTGGACCTCAAGGAGGAGGGCGACCACGCGCTGCTCGACCGGATCCTGGCGGATGCGGACGTCTTCGTGCAGAACCTCGCCCCCGGTGCCGCCGGGCGGCTCGGCCTGGGCGCGGAGGTGCTGCGCGCGCGGCATCCGCGGCTGATCTGGTGCGGTGTCTCGGGCTACGGCGACGACGGGCCCTACGCGGCGAAGAAGGCGTTCGACCTGCTGGTGCAGTGCGAGTCGGGGCTGGTGTCACTCACGGGCACGCCGGACAGCCCCGCGCGGGCGGGGATCTCCATCGCCGACATCGCGGCCGGGATGTACGCGTACACCGGCGTCCTGACCGCGCTGTACGAGCGTGAACGCACCGGCGAAGGCAGCGCCTTCGACGTGGCGATGCTCGACGCGCTCGGCGAGTGGCTGGGGCAGCCCCTCTTCCACGGCCTGTACGGGAGCGCGCCGCTGACCCGCAGCGGCGCCCGGCACCCGTCGATCTCGCCGTACGGCGACTACCGGGTGGGCGACGGCGGGGAGGTCTTCGTCAGCGTGCAGAGCGACCGCGACTGGGTCGCCCTGTGCGAGAAGGTGCTGGAGCGGCCCGGGCTGGTCCGTGATCCGCGGTTCGCGGACAATCCGCTGCGCCACGCCCACGACGACGAGCTCACCGCGATCCTGGAGGAGCACTTCGCCGCCTTCACCGCCGACGAGGTCCTGGAACGTCTGGACGGCGCCGGGATCGCGAACGCCCGGCTGCGGTCGGTCACGGAGTTCGCGGCCCACCCGCAGCTCGAGGCCCGCGACCGCTGGCGGGAGTTCGGCACGCCGTCCGGCCCGCTGCGCGGGCTGCTGCCGCCGGTCACGGTACGCGGCCGCGAGGCCCTGATGGGTCCTGTCCCGGCGCTGGGCGAGCACACGGACGCCGTTCGCGCCGAGTTCCGCGGCGCACGGGAGGGGGCGGAGGGCGGTCGGTGAGCGACCACACGGCGATCGCGCCGGATCGACGGCTCGTCCCCCAGCCCGAGCTCACGGGCCCAGGCACGTCGCGCTGCGGGTCAGGGAGCAGGTGACGAAGGCCCGCGGATGACCATCGGTGCTGCGGCCTCGGCGCGGGCGCGAGCCGTGGCGCTCTCGACCTCGTCACGGGTGACTTCCATGTAAAAGGGTTCCCCATGGGCGTCGGTGATGTCGATGACGATGCCGGTCCACTCCTCGGCGGGCTCCTCGGGTACATGCCCGAGCTGGTATTCGGCCTCCCGAAGCAGTTCCTCCGTCACCCGGACCCCGGTCAGCCGCTCGGCGAGGGCAAAGGCCGCGGCCTTGGTGTCGACGCCCCCGCCTGTCCCGTATTCGTCGTCCGACAGCGCCCATCCCACCTCGAGGATCGACGCGTTGAGGGCATCGGGGGTGCTGCCTGCCCTGACTGTGGGCCGCTCGAACGTGGTCCGGAGTTCCCCGTCCTCATACCAGTGGAAGAAGTCCATGGGCTTGCCTCCGTTGCTGGAGTGCACCACGGCGCGCCCGCCCGCCGACAGGGCCTCCAGGAAGCGCGGCTGCATCCCCGTGCCCCCCTCTCCGACGTGCAGGACGAGCGTCCAGTCGCCGCCTTCACCCGGGACGGTGAACGCGCCCGCGACGAAGGAGTCGTCCCAGTAGTCCATCGGGTCGCGCAGTTCGTCCTGCCGCTCGATCAGCGCGTCGGCTCCCGTACATGTGCCCTGGGGCTCCGCCCCCATCACTCGCAGCACCTCCCCCGGAGTGACACCCCGCGCCAGGGTCAGGGTGTACCCACACTCCAGCGCGTAGCCGAACAACGGAGAGGAACGTATCCAGGCATGGTCATGTGCGGTCGCCGAGGTCATGCATCACAGTCTGCCCGCCGCCACCGACAGGGCCGCGAAAGGGGCCCGGCGTCGGCACAGGTCGCGGTCCTTGCCGTAGACAGTGTCTACGGGCTGCTGGTAGACACTCCCCCATGACCGATGGCGGCTCCCTGCGGGAGCGACTTGTCGATGCCGGCGTGGACCTCGTGCTGGCCGGAGGCACCGCGTCGGTGGGGCTGCGCGAGATCGCACGGCGGGCAGGGGTGTCGCACGGGGCGCCACGGCGCCACTTCCCCACGCACGATTCCCTGCTGTCGGCGATCGCCCGGCGCGGATTCGAGGACCTGCACGCGCGCTTCGCGACCGCGACCGCCACCGCGGACGCGGCAGCACCGCGTGCCCAACTGGCGGCCGCCGCACGGGCGTACGTCGGGTACGCGCTGGACCACCGCGGCATGTTCGAGCTGATGTTCCGCCACGACCTGCTGGACGGCGCGCCGCAGGGGGACGGCGGTCCGCGGCTGCGGGAGACGTCACTGCCCCTCTTCGGGGCCCTCGTCGAGCTCGTCACCCGGTGCCGGGCCGAGCAGGACTCCGCCGTGGTGGCCACCGCGCCGCCCGCCCCGGTGACGGCCGCCGCCCTCTGGTCGAACCTGCACGGGCTCGTCCAGCTGTGGACCTGGGGCAGTCTCCAGGTCGTCCTGGGCGCCGACGACCCGGGCGAGGAGTCGCTGCGCCACGAGCAACTCCTCACGGCCGTCCTCGACGCCCACCTCGGGCCGGTGCCCGCGTGATCTCCCCCGCGCGGCAGCGGCTCGCGCTGGCGGCGAGCGTCGCAGGGGCCGCGGTCGTCGCCCTCGACGGTGGCGTCCTGCTGGTGGCGCAGCCGAGCCTGCAGCGGGATCTCGGTGCGAGCGTCGCCGAGGTCCAGTGGACCAGCACGGGCTACCTGGTGGCGGTGGCGGCACTGCTCGTGCTCGCGGGCCGGCTCGGGGACCGCTACGGGCACCGGCGCCTGCTCTGCGCCGGCGTGCTGGGTTTCGGGGCGGCGTCGGCCGGGATCGCCGTCGCGGGCGGCGTCGGGTGGGTCATCGCGCTGCGCGTCGCCCAAGGCGTGTTCGGCGCGCTCCTGCAACCCGCGACGCTGGCGCTGCTGCGGCTGGCCTACCCCGAGGACCGGCTGGGACGGCCGATCGCCGTCCGGACGAGCGCGCTCGCGGTGGCCGCGGGGGCCGGTCCCGTCCTCGGCGGCCTCGTCGTGGCGCACCTGGGATGGCGCGCGGTGTTCTGGATCAACGTCCCCCTCGCGCTGGCGATCGCCGTGCTCACGCTCGCCGTCCGGGTGCCCGTGCCGCAGCGGCCGGACGACGGCGGAGGCAGGGTCGGCACGGCCGGGGCGGCCCTGCTCGCGCTGGCGCTCGCGGCCCTCGTCCACGCCCTGGCGGACATACCCGAGCGGGGGTGGACGGCTACCGGTACGGTGCTCGAACTCCTCGCCGTGGCGGGCGCCCTCGCGCTGCTCGTCGCGTACGAGCGGCATGCGAAGCATCCCAACGTGCCCCGCGCGGTGGCCCGTTCTGTGCCCGTGACGGCGTCCGTCGCCATCCTGCTGGTGACGACCGCGGGGCTGTTCGGCACATTGTTCCGGGCCACGTTCTACCTGCAGGACGTGCTGCGTCTCGACCCGCTGGCCACGGGGCTGAGGGTGCTCCCGCTGACGGCGCTCATGGTGCTCGGCGCACCCGTCGCAAGTGCCGCGCTGCGCCGCTACGGCCCGCGCCGTACCGCCCTGTGCGGCACGCTCCTGGTCGTCCTGGGCATCACGCTGCTCTCGCGGTCCGGGCCGGGCAGCGCGTGGGCAGCCATGGCCGCCGCGTTCGCCGTGCTCGGCGCGGGCTTCGCCACCGTCATGGTGACCGCCACCGCTTCCGTGGTCGGCGACGCGCCGCCCGGGTACGCCGGGGTCGTCGGGGGCCTGAAGCAGACGGCGATGAACGTCGGCCCGACCCTCGGCATCGCGGTCGCGGCCGGCACCACGGCTACGGCCGGGGTGCCGGGCGCGACGATGAGCACGACCCTCTTCCTCCTCGCCGGGCTCGCCGCGCTCGGCCTGCTCCCGGCGTCGCTGCTGCCCCGGCCCGCACGGGCATCGGCCTCGCCGGCCGGCTGACCGGCTGGGAGACCTGGCCTATGCGGCACTTCCCCTCGAACCCCGACAGCCTCAAGAACGACCCCGTGACGCTCGTCGACGAAGAGGGGACCTGCTGGGTGCTCCACCGCAAGCGCCTGGATCTGCGCGCCGTCCGCCGGCTCGTCGGGGGTGCGGCGATCCCCCTCGTCTGGGGGGGACATGGGCGGCATCGGCCCCCGTCCGACCACCGCGGCCGAACGTCCCGGGCTGTGGAGCCTGGTCAAGGGCGCGTACAAGGGCCCCGGCGGGCCCTGGGCGACCGGCCGCTACCTGGCCCATGAGTTCCGGACCGGGGCGGGCCGCCGCATGGTCTACGTCGAGGACCACTGAACGCCGCCGCCCCGGCCGGCCGCACGGGGAGGTGCGGCCGGCCGGGGCGGGTCGTACCGGCCGGGGTCAGGCGCCGGCGCGGTAGGTCGAGGTGAACGTCCAGTCGCCGGAACCGACTTCGTAGATCCGCTCCCCGTCGGCGGAGCGGACGAAGCGGGCGCCCTTGGGCGCGGCCACGTCACCGGAGGTCACCGGCACGTGCACCTCGGCCGTGGTGCCCGCGGGCACGGTGAGCCGCAGCCGGTACGCGTCCCCGTCCAGGCGCCAGGAGGTGCCGGCGGTGCCGTACGGGGTGCGGTACGAGCCGGAGGCGGAGGTGAGGCCGGCGACGAGGGCCGGGGCGACGAGGAGTTCGCGGTAGCCGATGGAGCCGGGTGCCTGCTGGATGCCCGCGAGGCGGGCGGTGAACCAGGCGTCGATGGCGCCCAGCATGAAGTGGTTCTGGGACTGGCCGGGGCCGCCGTCCCAGCTCTCGCCGAGCGTGGTGTTGCCGTGCAGCACCTGGTAGCCGTAGCTGGGGCTGGTGGTCTGGGTGGCGATCCGGCCGACGACGTCGTCGTGCCCGGACTCCGAGAGCACCCGGAAGGCGGCGGGCAGCGAGATCTCCCCCAGGTTCAGGTGGAAGTCCGCCGCCTCGACGCTCGCGACGAAGTGGCCGAGCAGCCGGTCGCGCTGGTCGGCCGGGACGGCTCCCATGTCGAGGGCGAGCGCCTCCGCGCCGTGCCCGCCGCCGCCGAAGGTGCCCTGCGCGGGGTCGTAGTACTTGTCCGCGAGGGCCTTGGCGCTCGCGTCGGCCTTGGCGCGGTACCCGGCCGCGGCGTCCTGGTCGCCGAGGAGCGCGGCGATGCGGCTCATGGCGTCGACGACGCGCCAGTAGCCGTAGGTGCCGGCCACCGCGCGGGGGAAGGTGGTGTCCGGGGTGAACCAGTCGCCGAGGCCGTAGTCGAGGATGCCGTCGGAGACCTTCTCCTCCAGGAAGGTCACGTACTTCCGCATCTGCGGGTAGTAGGTGGCGAGGGTCTCCTGGTCGCCGTAGGTGGTGTAGAGCTGCCACGGCACCAGGACGAAGGCACCGCCCCAGTTGGAGTCGTTGCGGTAGCCGCCGGGCAGGGCCGTGTACTCCGGGGTGGTGGAGGTGATCAGGCCCTCGGGGGTCTGGCCATCGGCCATGTCGCGGACGATCTTGCGGAGCTGGGACTCCATGTCGTAGTTCGCGGCGAGGGTGGGGAAGACGAGCTGGTCCTGCTCCAGCCAGCCGAGCTTCTCGCGGCTCGGGCAGTCGGTGAGGACGCTCATCATGTTGCCCTCGATGGAGCGGCGGATGAGGGAGTGGATGCCGTTGACCAGGTCGTTGGAGCTGGTGAAGTCACCGGCCGAGGTGTTGTCGGTGTGCAGGACCTTGCCGCGGACGGTCACCGTCGCCCCGGCGGACAGGCCCTTCAGCTCCAGGTAGCGGAAGCCGTGGTAGCCGTACTCGGGGTGCCAGGTCTCGGCACCGGAGCCGCTGGTGGTGTAGCTGTCCCACAGGGGCCCGCCGACGTTGCTGATGGACTGGAAGGCGTGACCGTCCTTCAGGCTCTCGGCGGGCACGATGCGGACGGTGGTGCCGGCGGGTGCCCGCACCGTGATCTCGGGCCAGCCGGCGATGTTGCGGCCCAGGTCGAAGACCCGGCTGCCCTCGGCGCCGGGCACCTCCTTGCCGGTGAGGGTCTCGACGACCCGGATCGGCTCGGTCTCGCGGGCGCTGAGCAGGGCGGGCGCGTCCGCGGTGCCGGGACCGGCGACGGTCACGGCCTTGTCCCAGCCGGCGCGGCTGCCGCGGGGTTCGTCCCAGTGCGGAACGGCGCGGCGCGCGTCGTAGTCCTCGCCGCCGTACCAGTTGGAGGACGTGGTGGGGCCGAGCGTTGTGCGCCAGTCGTCGCCGCTGCCGATGCGGCGGACGGTGCCGTCGGCCAGGGTGACCTCCAACTGGGCGATCAGCTTGGGGTCGCTGATGTTGCCGTAGAGCTTGCGGTAGCGGTCCGCGGTGCTGACGACGTTCGAGATGCCGTTGCCGAGGGAGACGCCGACGGTGTTGCCGCCGGTGCGCAGCAGGTCGGTGACGTCGTAGGTGGCGTACTGGACGCGCTTGGTGAAGGTGGTGTTGGCGGGTTCGAGGACGGCGTCGCCGACCTGCCTGCCGTTGATGGTGGCGTCGTAGACGCCGAGGCCCGAGACGTACAGGCGGGCGCTGCGCACGTGCTTCGGCAGGGCGAAGTCCTTGGTGAACAGCGGCAGTCCGGACGGCAGCCAGGGCTTCGGCGGCTGCTGGCCGGTGACGGCCGCGGCCTGGGTGAAGGGCCCGGTGGGGGTGTCGGCGGTGGCGAGGGTGTAGTCGGTGGGGAAGCCGGGGACGCGGCCGTCGTCGGTGAGGACGTCGGCGCGGGGGTAGAGGGCGACCTCGTCGAAGGTCTTCGCGGACTTCAGGTCGAGGGTGAGCGTGACGGGCTGCTGGGAGACGTCCGGTCCGGTGTGCGCCGCGCTGGAGTAGCCGGCGGCGGTCTGGAGGCCACTGTTGGGCAGGCCGTCCACGGCGAGGGCCGGTTCCCAGGTCTTGCGGAGGGTGGTGGACTCGGACGCGGTGACGGCGGCACCCTTGGCGAGACCCGTGGTGCCGGAGGCCGCGTCGCGGACGTCGATCTCGCCGAGCTGCAGGCGCCAGGTGCGGCCGGGGAAGTCCTCCTGCAGGGGCAGGCCGAGGCGGGTGACGTCGAGGCGGAGGTAGCGTGCCGTGGTGCGGGGCAGTGTGACGACCACGGGGGTGACGTCGCGTTTGCCGAGCTGCCAGTTGGCGTTGGTGATCCAGTCGGCCTGCCAGTCGCCGCTCTTGGTCAGGCCCGTCTCGAAGGACGCGGGCGTGCTCCAGTCGGCGGCGTGGTCCGCGCCGTGCGAACCCGTGGCGGACCAGAGCATGACGCGCCAGTAGACCCGGGTGCGGGAGCCGAGCTGCTCGCCGGCGTAGACGGTCTGCGGGACGGCGGAGGCGACCTTGCCGGAGTCCCACAGGTCGGGGCGGCCCTGCCGGAGCCTGGTGGGCGAGGTGGCGGCCTGAACCCGGTAGGCGGTCTGGACGAGCCCCGGTGAGCGGCCGGTGAGGGCCCAGCTCAGTTCGGGGGTGGTGTCGTCGATGCCCAGGGCCTGGGTGAGCTTCTGGTTGCGCAGGGCGGTCGCGGTCAGCGACGCGGGGGCGCCGGCCTCCGCGGTGACGGCGGTGGGCAGGATCGTGACGAGCGCGGTGAGACCGGTCGCGAGGGCGAGGGCCGGGGTACGCCGGGTGCCTGCGCGCGGGGGTCGGGGCATGCGGGTGCTCCTTGACGGCGGTGCTGTGGGCGGGGGCTGCGGGTCCGTCGCTGCGGGGGACGGCACGTCAGATCCGGCGCAGGGTGGTGGTGACCTCGCGGTGCGGGCGCAGGGTCACCGGGCCGAGGAGTCCGGACGGCAGGGGCTTGTTGCGCTCGTTCGACAGGGTGTTGGACACCCGCACCGTGAGGGTGTTCCGGCCCGGGCGCAGCAGCTCCGTCACGTCGGTGGTGTACGGGGCCCATGGCAGCGGGGGCAGTTCGGTTCCGTTGACGGTGACCGAGGCGACCTCCCTGACCTGGCCGAGGTCGAGGCGGAAGCCCCGGCCGTCGAGGGTCCCGGCGTCGAGGACGAGTTCGGTGGTGTAGGTGCCGCTGCCGGAGAACAGCGGTTCCACGGTCGTCCAGCTGCCGAGCGGGCCCGTGACCGGCGTGGCTCCGGCGCGCTGCAGGGTGAGCGTCCAGTCGCCGTCCACGGGGAGCGGGGCGAGCGGGTCGGTGACGCGTACCGTGCCCCGGTAGGTGCGGCCGCCGTCGGTGCCGGTGAGGACGTGGTCGCCGGGCGCGTCGAGGACGGCGGTGACGCGCAGGGTCTGGCCGGCGGCCTTGACGGAGGTGATGGCCGCTGCGGGCAGGGTGCTGTCCGTGAGGTGCGGAGCTTCCTTCGCGCCGGCGCGCACGACGACGGCGAGGGTCTCGTACGGGGCGAGCCGCAGCGGCAGGCGGATGCCACCGTGCTTCTGCTCCCGGTGGACGGGCGCCGGGCGCACGGTGCCGGTGACGGGGTCCCAGAGTTCGGGGGCGCCGGTGGCGGGGAGCACGGCGACGGTGTCGACCTGCACGGCGCTCTCGTTGTTGAGGAGGAAGGCGACGTCCTTGCCGCGCGTGGTGCGCAGCACCCGTACGGCCGGCGCCCGCGGTTCGAGGACGGCCGCGGCGACTCCCGCCTCCCGTGCCGCGTCCCCGAGGGCGGCGGAGTCCGCGACGCGGACGGCGGTTCCCGCGCCGACGCGGTGGCTGCCGGGGACGGTGTCGCCGAAGAGGCCGTTCAGCGCGCGCTCCAGGGTGCGGTCGCGCCCGCCGGCGTCCTCCTGGGGCAGGGTGCCGACGGCGACGACGGTGCCGCCCTGCCGGGCGAAGGCCTCGAGGCGGGTGACGGCGGCGGCGTCGAGGGTCGGGGTGACGGGGAGGACGGCCAGGTCGTAGCCGGCCTCGCCGACGACGAGCCGTCTCTGGTGGACGCGGGCGTGGGCGAGCAGCTCCGGGTCCCCGGAGAGGGCGCCCTCGTGGACGAGGTCGAAGTCGACCTGGGCGCTCTCCAGTGCGTACGCGGCGTCGGTGAAGGCGCCGTCGACCTCGCCCTGGCGGGTGGTGCCGCGCCACTGCTCGGCGGCCCGCTGCGGCTGGATCAGGGCGGTGCGGGCGCCGGAGGTGCCGCGGGCGACCTCCATGACGCGGCCGATCCAGTCGGCGATCGGCTCCATCGCCCACCACCAGGGTGCGCGCGGCCCGAACGGCGGCGGGAAGAAGACGCGTTGCTCGTCTGTCCACAGGGCGTGCAACACGGTGAGGTTGACGCCGCGGGCGGCGTTCGCACCGACCAGGGCCCGCACGAAGTCGGGCGCGACCTGCCAGCCCATGTTGCCGAAGCACTCCAACAGGGCCCGGTCGCGGCCCATCTGGTGGGCGACGCTGACCGGGTTGCGGGGGATCATGGTGGGCTGTCCCGCCACGTACTCGGCGGTGATGATGTCGCCGCCGGGCACCTGCGCCCACTGGTGGACCTTGTGCAGGTCGCCGGTGGAGACGATCCGCTTGGAGGGCGAGGTCTCGTCGTACAGCGGGTTGGTGATGAGTGCGACGCCGCGCTCGGCGTACCACTGGGACTGCTTGCGGAAGTAGCCGGCGAAGCGGTCCGAGACGGCCTGCCAGTAGCGGCCGCGGGTGATGCGGCCGGTACGGCCGAGGTCGTCGAAGGCCGTCGCGTAGGCGGTGCCGGGCTCGGTGCCGGTCTTCCGCAGGGCCGCGGCCAGGGTGGGCGACCACGGGAGGCGCTTGAAGTGCGCCTCGGCGGAGGCGAAGAACGGCTCGTCGTCCCAGAAGCCGGGGATGACGTTGCCGAAGTAGCGGGCGAACCTGCGGTGGTACTCGCCGGGCACGATGTCGAGGAACAGCTCCACCGGCTCGTCGTCGAGGAGGTCGACGTAGCTGCGGCTGTAGCCCTGGGAGTCGTCGACCAGCGGGGTGCCGCCGAACACGTCGATCAGCCAGTCGCCCTCGGGGACGCGCCAGGTGCGGCCTTCACCGAGTTCCCCGGTGAGTTCGACGACCTGGTCGCTGGAGGTGGCGCCGACCGGGCGGGCGGCGGCCGCGGCGGGGGTCGCGGCGCCGGCGGGCGGGATCCGGGCGGGGAAGTCGCCCGCGGCGGCGGGGTCGCCGAAGGCGGTCCGGGTGTGGAGGGCGGTGCCGTCGGCCGCGGTCACGACCAGGCTCGCCCACAGGGCGCGCTGCGTCCCGGTGGCACGGACGCCGACGCTGCCGGCGGGGTGCGTGGTGTCGGTGACGGTGCCCTTGGCCTTGCCGTCGAGGGTCACGGTCAGGGTGGAGCCGCTGACGGTCACGGCGAGGGTGTGGAACTTGGTCTTGTTGAAGCCGTCGGTGCGGGTGGAGCGGGCGAGCTCGACGGGGTCCCGGTCCTCCGCGAGGAGCGACACGGTGACCACGCCGGTCTGGTCGAACTCGACGGCGTAGCCCGCGGTGCCGTCGGCGGCGGCGCGTACGACGAGCCCGGCGGACACCTGGTCGGCCCGGGCACTGCCGGTGACGGTGTAGTCGCG
The DNA here is from genome assembly GCF_042891295.1 of Streptomyces sp. NPDC001902. NCBI lineage: Bacteria > Bacillati > Actinomycetota > Actinomycetes > Kitasatosporales > Streptomycetaceae > Streptomyces > Streptomyces sp. NPDC001902. Next base: position 52,755 of record NZ_JBIATA010000029.1, read on the forward strand.
CCACTCCTCTCCCCCGCGCAGCACGGCCGCGCCGCCCAGGACCGCGGCGTCGGCGACCAGCGAGGTGGTGTCCACGCCGACGCCGGTGGTGGTGCGCAGGTCGATGGTGGCGGGCCCGGAGACGACGGTGCTGGACCGCCACAGGGCCTTCAGCCGCAGGTCGGGGCGGGGCTCGTAGGTGCGTGAGCCGACCTGGCCGCCCTTGACGATGTACTCGCCGGATCGTCCGCTGGGGAAGTGGTCGTCGTTGAAGATCCACACCCGCATGCCGGTCTTCTCGGCGGTCCGCAGGACATGGCCGACGATCGCGAACCATTCCTCGGTGAAGAAGACCGGCTGCATCTCCGCGTTGTCGAACGGGAAGAGGACGACCTCGTACATCCCCTTGTCCCGCAGGTCCGCCATCTGGGCGTCGACGAGCTCCGGGGTGACGGGGCCGTTCCAGTACCAGTAGACCGTCGGGCGGCTGTCCCTGGCGGGGTCGGCGAAGCGGGCTGGCGACCAGGTCGTCCCCGTCGCACCGTGGTGCTGCTGCGCGGCGTACGCGGGGAGCGGGAGGCCGGAGGCGAGCGCGGCTCCGGTCATCCCTGCGGCGGCCACGAAACGGCGTCTGGACAGGGGGAGTTCAGGCATGGCGGTACTCCGTGAGGTGAGGGCGGGTGCAGTGGTGGGCGGGCCGGGGCGCTCGCGCCGGCCGTGTCAGGGGGCCGCGAGGGCGGCGACGTCGGCGGGCGCCAGGGCGCGGTTGTGCAGCCGGAAGCCGGCGACCGCACCGGTGAGGTAGGGGTGCGTGGGGTTCTGCGAGCGGCCGAGGTAGTTGTGCGTGGTCGTGCCGAGCAGCAGCGGGCTCGCGGCCATCGCCGCGTTCCGGCCGGCTTCGGCGCCGTCGACGTAGAGGATGCCGGCGCCTTCGCCGAGGGTGAGCGCGACGTGGGTCCAGCGGCCGGTGGGCAGCGGTGCGGCGGCGTCGATGACGTCCTCGGCCTCCATGCCGGCGATCTTCAGGGCGGCCCGGGCGCGTCCCGCGCCGGTGCGCGGGGTGAGGAACAGATAGGTGTCCTTGTGGTAGCCGAGGTCGAAGACGCGGGCGGAGTTGACCAGGACGTCCACCCGCACCCACATGCTGACGGTCAGTTCGGACAGCCCGGCGGGCAGGGCGGGGGCCAGGGCGACGTGGCCCCCGGCGCCGTCGAGGGTGACGGCGCTCCGGCCGCCCGGCCCGTCCGCGGTCCAGGAGGCGCCCGCGGTGAGCGTCGCGGGGGCGAACGTCCGGGTGGCGTCGGCGGCGCTGGTGCCCGTGCCTTCGTCGAGGGGGTAGCGGGCGACGTCGCGCTCGCGGCCGGCGCGGGGGGCGACCGCCCAGTAGACCGTGTAGTTCTCGTGGTGGACCTGGTGGAACGGCTTCAGGGTGACCGCGCCGCCGGCCGCATCGGCGGTGAACGCGCCGTCGCCGCCGCGCACGGGCCGCAGGGACTCCGGCCGGATCCCGGGGATGGTGGTCAGTTCCGTCGGGCCGTAGGCGCCGGCCAGCACGAGCGGACCGTACGACACCGAGCGCACCTGCGGGTTGTCGGGCGCGGGGCGCCACACGGGTTCGCGGGGCAGGGTGAGTTCGACGGTGTCCCCGGTCCGCCAGCGCCGGTCGAGGGTGAGGTAGGTGCCGGGCTCGACGCGGCCGGAGTAGGGGTGTCCGGCCACGCGTACCCGGGCCCGCCCCCGGCCGTCCGCCAGCCAGCCCGGTATCCGGACCTTGAGCGCGAAGCGGCCGTCGCCCTCGGCGACGGTGATGCCCACGGTGTCCTCGGACACGGTGTGCTGACGGATCATCACCCCGACCTGCGCCCCGTGGGGCCGCCAGTCCGCCTCGGAGGGGATGAAGAGGTTGACGTAGAGCGCGTCGCGGGACTGGAAGTAGATGCTGTCCGCGAACTTGGTGTGGGTCTCCAGACCGGTGCCGTGGTCGCAGGAGAAGTTGTCGTAGTCGCCGCTGTAGCTGCCGGGCTCCGCGCCGAGCCCGCCCTTGGGCTGCCGATGGGAGCCGGCCCACAGCCCGGTGTAGTACGTGACGAATCCGTGCTCGGAGTCGGGGTCCTGCTCGCCCAGCATCTGGTTGTACAGGGTCCACTCGTAGTGGTCCATGTAGGCGGTGCGGGACGGCTCGTGCAGGAACAGCTGCCGGCCGAGCTTGAGCATGTTGTAGCTGTTGCAGTTCTCGCAGGTGTTCTCCGACAGACGGCTGACGATCTCGTCCGGGGGCCCGAAGAGCTCCAGGTTGGAGTTGCCGCCGATGGCGTAGGTGTGGTGCTCCACGACGGTGCGCCAGAAGGTGCGCGCGATGTCGAGGTAGCGGCGCTCCCCGGTGGCCTCGTAGCCGAACGGCGCGCCGACGACCTTGGCGATCTCGGTGTTGGCGTGACGACCGGCCAGTTCGTCGCGGCCGGCGGCGAGCGGCGCGTAGAGCTCCTCGTGGTCGAAGCGGCGGGCGGTGCGCAAGTGTGCGGGGTCGCCGCTGACGAGGTGGAGACGGGTCAGCACGTCGTTCATCCCGCCGAACTCGACCTTGAGCACGGACTGCATGCGCTCGTACGGCAGCGGCGCGGTCCGCGCGTCCGCCCAGGCGGCCATCCCCAGCAGCACGGTCATGGCCTGCCGGTTGCCGCTGAGGGTGTACTGGTCGAGCAGCCCGGCCATGATCTTGTGCAGGGTGTAGTACGGCGCCCAGGGCTTGCCGCCCGCCTCCAGGCTGTCGAAGACCGACTCGGGGAAGGCCGACAGGTAGCCGTCGTGGAACCCGGCGGCGGGCGCGGCCGCCTGGCACTCGGCGAGTGCGGCGACGAGGACGCGGGCCTTGTCGGCGTGGTCCGCGTCGCCGGTCTGGGCGTGGGCCTGGGCGAGCGCGGACAGCAGGTGCCCGGTGGTGTGGCCGCGCAGCTGGACGTCCGGGGCCTCCCAGCCGCCGCAGGGCTCGGCGGACGAGGGCAGTCCGACGTTGCGGCGGAAGGTGTGCAGGAGCCGGTCGACGTCGACGAAGCGCAGGTAGGCGCAGGTGCGCCGCATGTTGTCGAGGAACGGGCTGTCCAGCAGGCGCACGGCGGACAGCGGCAGCGGGTCGAGCTTCGGACGCGCCGCGGGCACCGGCCCGCTCCGGACGGCGCCCGTCGGTTCGGGGGCGCTCGGCGCGGCGGCGGCGGGGGTCGCCTGGACGGCCTGCGTGGCAGCCGTAAGGGTCGCGGCCGCGGCGACGCCGGCGGTCAGCACGTTCCGGCGGGACGGCCGGGACGGAGGTGGTGCGGACATTCTCGGAACTCCTTCCGGGCGCGGAGGAGTACCACCGGTCGGCGGTTGGCCGGCGGCATGCGGCCGTGGAACGCGGTTGCCGGGCAGCCCGATGCCCGGCCACTGGCCTGAGAGCGAATGAATCGTTTTTAGAGCCAGCGGCAACCTAGGATGACTCCGCGGAGACCGTCAAGAGCGGCAGCCCAAACCATGGCCTGTGCGGGCCGCGGTGCCGACGGACCGTCACAAACTGCTGCACAAGGGAAGATAGCGCGGTGGCGAGCCGCCCCACGTGAGCGGGAAAGCGGCTTCCGATGTCTGGCGCCTTGTCGCGGTGCCCGCCGCCGCGTATCTTCCTGCCCGTCACATACTGAATCGTTCAAGTAGTGGAGAGGGGCGGTGGCCATCCCGGCCGCTCACCGGCGGCGGAAAGCGCTGGGGGATACTCCAGGCCGGCGAAAGGAAAAAGTCACCCATGACCACTGGCAGGATCTCCGCGGCCGCCGCCGGCACCTGGCTCCTCGGCGACATGAAGGTGAACCGGATCGGCTTCGGCGCGATGCGGCTGACCGGCAGCGCCGCCTTCCACCTCGGCACGCCCAGCGACCGGGACCGCGCGATCGGCGTGCTGCGCCGCGCCGTCGAGCTCGGCGTCGACCACATCGACACCGCCGCCTTCTACTTCTCACGGCTGCGTTCGGCCAACGAGCTCATCAACTCGGCCCTGGCGCCGTACCCGCAGGACCTGGTCATCGCCACCAAGGTGGGGCCCGCACGGGACGCCTCCGGGGAGTGGGCCACCGCCGCCCGGCCCGACCAGCTGCGCGGCCAGGTCGAGGAGAACCTGCGGCAGCTCGGCCGCGACCACCTCGACCTGGTCAACCTCCGCTTCATGGGCGGCACTTCCGTCGCCGAGCACTTCGGCGCCCTGGCCGAGCTGCGCGAGGCCGGGCTCGTCCGCCACCTGGGCCTCTCCAACGTCCGTCCCGAGCACCTGGCCGAGGCACGGGCCATCGCCCCCGTGGTGTGCGTCCAGAACCGCTACGGCGTCGACGCGCGCGAGAGCGACGACCTGCTGCGGGAGTGCGGCGCCCAGGGCATCGCCTTCGTGCCCTTCTTCTCCATCGCCGGCGGGGGCCGCGAGCAGGGGCCCGGCGCCGGCGGCGCCGAGAGCGACGCGGTGCTCGCCGTCGCGGCCGCCCAGGGTGTCTCGCCCGCGCAGGTGCGGCTGGCGTGGACGCTCGCGCAGGGTGACCACGTGCTCGCCATCCCGGGGACCGGCGATCCGGAGCACCTGGCCGACAACGTGGCGGCGGGCGCGCTGCGGCTGACGGACGAGGAGACGGCGCTCATCGACGCGGTGGGCCGCCCCGCCCGCTGACCCGGGACGGCCTTGGGCGTAACGACGGCGACCGTCAGTCGTGCGGGACGACCGCCACGGGCGCCTTGGCATGGTGCAGCACCGCATGGGTCACCGGGCCGATGTGCAGGCCGGCGGCCGCGTGCCGGACACGGCGGCCGACGACGACCAGTGAGGCGTCGGCCGCCGCCTCGACCAGATGGTGCGCCGCCCCGCCGACCAGGGAGTGCTCCACGACCTCGACGGCGGGGTACTTGGCCCGCCACGGCGCCAGCGCCTGGGTGAGCGCCTTCGCCTGGGCGTCGGTCAGCTCGTGCTCCAGGTCCAGGGCGATCGCCGCCGGGTTGTAGCCGTAGGAACCCGGCAGGTTCCAGCCGTGGACGACGCGCAGGGCCGTGCCGCGCAGCACGGCGGCCTCGAAGGCGAAGGCCAGCAGATCGTCGTGGGGACGGGCCAGGTCGATGCCCAGCACCACCTCACGGAAGGGCGTGTACTCCGAGACCAGCCCGTCGAGGTCCGGGCGGTGCTCGTCCTCGCCCGTCTCACCGGCCCGTACGAGGACGACCGGGCGGACGGCCTGCGCGACGGTCGCGGAGGCCACGGAGCCGACGAGGAAACCGGCGAGGGCGCCGAGGCCCCGGGAGCCGAGCACCAGCAGCTCCGACTCCTCGGCGGCGGCCGCGAGGGCCGCCGCGGGCTGCCCGCTCACGACCCCGGCGGAGATCTCCAGGTCCGGGTGACGCCCGGCGAGTTCGTCCGCGGCGTCGCGCGGCACGGACTCGGCCCACTGCCGCTGGGCGTCGGGGTCCACCGCGGCCACCGCCCCGGCCAGCGGGGCGTAGGCGGACGTGTACGGCTGCCAGTCGTACACGTGCACGAGCCTCAGGGGCAGTCCGCGGCGCAGTGCCTCGCGGGCGGCCCAGTCCGCGGCGGCCCGGCTCTCGGGCGATCCGTCGAGACCGGCTGTGACCGTACGGGACATGACGTGCCTCCTGGCGAACGGGACGAAGGGCGGGGGCTGTTCGCCCCCAGCTTCCCGCCGGCGACGGGCCTCCGGCAGGGGCCCGCCGGGCCCGTACGGGGGCCGACCGGCCCATGGGCGAAGGATGCCCCGCCCGGGACGGTGGGAGCAGGTCACCGCTGTGCTCAAGCGTACGGGTCGTGTACCGGCGCGGTGGCGGGGGGTGGCGGCCCTGCCTGTGCCGCCGGTCCGGCCCGGACGCCGTCCCGGCGGCGGCACCACGCCGGCCGCGGGACCCTGGAGGGGACGCATCCGCGACGTACGGAAGGACGTGACCGGTCATGACGCAGCAGCACGCGGCCGCCGCGGCCGGGGACATCGGGCGCCGGATCGCGAGCCGCCGGGAGGAACTGGGCCTGTCCCTGGAGGAGACGGCGGAACGCGCCGGCATCGCCCCGGGCTATCTGCGGTACGTGGAGCAGGAACCGACCGCGGCGCCGGGCAGCTCCACCCTGCACGGGCTGGCCACGGCGCTGGGGACGAGCGTGTCGGCGCTGAGCGGCGGCGAGGCGGAGCTGCCGCCCGGCCGGGGCCGCGCGGCGGGCCGGGCGTCACTGGTGGAACTCGGCCCCGGGGAGTGCTGGGCGTTGCTGTCCACGCACGGGGTCGGCAGGATCGGGCTGGACACGCCCGACGGGCTGGCGATCCTGCCGGTCAACTACACGGTCACCGAGGGCGTGATCGCCTTCCGCACCCATCCCGGGGCCACCCCCGCGGCGGCCGCGGACACCAGGTGCGCCTTCGAGGTCGACCAGGTCGACGAGGCCCTCAGCCAGGGCTGGAGCGTGCTCGTCCGAGGTGTCGCCTCCGCCGTCACCGATCCGGGGACCGTGCGGCGGCTGGCGGAGCGCGAGTACGCCGGCCCCTGGGCGGGCGGCGACCGCGACCTGTGGATCCGCGTCGTCCCGGCCAGCGTGACCGGACGCCGCATCCTGGTCGGCTGAGGAGGTTCCTCACCGCCGACCGCCCCGGCACCCCCGGCCGCCGCCCGCGGAACGCACGTTCAAGGCTGCACGGCCGGGCGCAGGGCAGCGCGCCCGGTGCGGACGGCCAGGCCGCCCTGCGGGGTGCACGTACGGCCGGCCCTGCGCGGGCCACCGCCACGACCTGCCGGACCCGGACGCCCCGGCAATGGCACCCCGGGCGCCGCGACATGCAGCGCCCGCGCACCGCCCTCACCGTCCGGCGGCGGAGCCGCGCACCACGGCGACCGGGCAGTGCGCGTGGTGCAGGACCGCCTGGCTGACGGAGCCGAGCACGAGCCCGGAGAAACCGCCGCGTCCGCGTGCGCCGACGACGAGCAGCTGCGCGGTCCGGCTCTCCTCGATGAGGGTCTCGCGGGTCGCGCCACGCACCGTTTTCGTGCGGACCGCGACCCCGGGGTGGCGCTCCCGCCGTCCCGCGATCGTCTCGGCCACCAGGCGTTCCTCGGTGCGGGCGAGTTCGCCCGGCTCGCTCGCGTAGGGCATCGCGGGGTCCTGGGGCGGCGGTACGGGCGTGTGCCACGGGGTCCACGCGTGCAGGGCGAGGAGTTCGGCGCCCCGCAACGCGGCCTCGGCGAAGGCGAAGCCGACGGCGTCCGCGCCGGCCGGGGAACCGTCGACGCCCAGCAGGACCGGACCGCCGGCGGCCGGCTGCTCCCGGACCACCAGGACCGGGCACTGGCCGTGCGCGGCGAGGTGCACCGCCGTCGAACCCAGCATCAGACCGACGAAGCCTCCCATGCCGCGGGACCCCACGACGACCAGTTCCGCGGCGCGCGACTGGGCCTCCAGCACGGTGAGGGGTTCCCCGGTCACCACGGCGTGGGTGACGTCCACGTCCGGTGCCGTGCGCCCGGCGCGTTCCACGGCCTCCGCCACCACCCGCTGCGCGGCGTTCCGCAGGCCGCCCTCGGACGGGCCCAGGGCCGGGGGTCCCAGCGGCACGTGCATGGCCGGCCACAGGAAGGCGTGCACCACCCTCAGTCCGGCGCCGCGCCATGCGGCCTCCCGGGCCGCCGTCTCCACCGCGGCAAGGCTCGAGGCCGAGCCGTCCGCTCCTACGACCACCAGACCGCTCACCGCGCCTCCTCGTCCGTCCTGCCCGTCGTCCGTCCCCGGCTTCCCCCGGCGCCGGCCGACGTCCGGGCCCCGTGCGCCGGTCAAGGGGCCGTCGGGGATCAGGCCCTGCGGTGGCCCCATGAGGGGCCGCTTTCCTCCCACTCGCGGCCCCAGGCCGCGGCGCGCCGGCGGTCGATCCGCAGGCGGACGACCCAGCGCCCGGCGAGGACCAGCGCGCAGGCGCCCGCGGCGGCGACCGAGCCGAAGACGACGCCCTGGGCCTCGGCCTGCGCAGGGGTGAGCCGGTTCTGCTGCAGCCGGCCGTCCGCGTCCAGCCAGACGGACGTGGTGGAACCCGCGGGGCTGCCCGGTTCGACGCGGGCCTGACCGGTTCGGGCGGAGCCGTCGGATGCGGTCCACCGGACGGTGGTGAGGACCTTTCCGATGGAGCCGGTGTACGGGTTCTCCACGGCCTTCGCGGCGTCCTCGGTGAGGACGGCCGTCGCCAGGTGGGTGCCCTGGCTCCGCCGCAGTTCGGACTGCTCCACCGCGGCCGCCGTGGCCGCCCCGGCCGCCGGGGCCCCGACGGCGATCAGCAGGGCCGCCGCCACGCCCGTCCAGGCCTCCAGGACATCCGACCGTCGCCGCAGCGGATTGCGGCGCCAGCGCCAGAACACCGCCCTGCCGCTCATGGCCGTGCTCCCTTCCCTGTCCGACGACCGTCGCACGCGCCGGCACTGCCGCAGCAGGGGCCACACGGATCATTTCCGCCGCAGGACGGGGCCGACCGGCCCCCGCGCGCACACGCGGCCGGCCCGCCGCCCGGCTGTGACGACCGTCACTCGCCGGCGATCGAACTTCCCGTGCCGCCCCGCGTCCTGTCGGTGTCCTCGACACCTCCCGGATACGGAGCACCGATGCCCACCCCCCTGACCGACCCCCTGTCCCCCGGCACCCACACCTTCGAGGTGGACGGGGTGGCCCAGCGTTACCACGTCCACGGCACCGGACCTGTGTGCATCGCGCACTCCGGCGGGCCGGGCGTGTTCTGGGAGTACCTGCGCATGCCCGAGGTCGAACGGCACCTGACGGTCGTCTACCCGGAGCCGGTCGGCACCGGCGGCTCGGGCCGTCTCCCCTCGCACCCGCACGGCTACACCCGTGAGCGCTACAGCCGGTTCCTGGACGCGCTCGTCGACCACCTGGGCGCCCCTCGCGTGCACCTCCTGGGGCATTCGCACGGCGGCTTCGTCGTCCAGTACCACGCGCTGCACCGGCCCGCGCGTGTCGCCGGGATCGTCCTGTACGACAGCGCGCCGGTCACCGGCCCCGAGCACGGCGCCGAGGCGATGCGCATGGTCGAGGAGTTCGCCGCCCGGCACGCCGGTCACCCCGGTCTGCCGGAGGTCCTGGAAGCCTTCCAGAAGGTGTCCGCCATCTCCGACGACGCGGGTATGACGGCGGTCCTCAAGGGGCTGCTGCCCGCCTACTTCGCGGACTACTGGGGCCGGGAGGAGGAGTTCGCGCCCCTGAGCGCCGCGGTGTCGGGCACGCACATCTCGGGGCTGGGCGAGGACCTGGTCCCCGATGCCGTCGACGACCGCGGGCGGTTGGGGGCGCTCACCGTGCCGGCGCTGGTCGTGGTGGGCCGGTACGACGTGGTCTGCGGGATGCGCTGGGCCGGTGAACTGCACGAGCTGATCCCCCAATCGGAGCTGCTGGTCCTGGAGAACAGCGGGCACTTCGGCCACATCGAGGAGCCCGGCCGCTTCGCGGAGGCCGTGGTCGGCTTCGTGACCGCCCGCGAGCGGGCGGTCCCCGCGTGACAGCCCCCGCGTGACGGAACCGGTGAAACGGGCGCGACGCGACGGCCGCGCGGCCGTCGCGTCGCAAGGCTGAACGGGCCTCACCCGGCCGGTGGGACCGGGCCGGCGGATGGAGGGACGCCATGGCGTCCCGGCCACCGCCGGCCCGGGCCGTCACCGGGGCCGCGGCCTCACGTGATGACGTCGTACTCCCCGTAGGAGTGCTGGGGCGTCATCGTGGCGTCGAGCCCGTTGGTGACCCAGGTCCCCAGGACCATCTCCGCGGTGATGCCCGGGCCGAAGCCCGCCAGCAGTCCGCGGTGCCCGTCGAGGGCGGAGCCCTCCTCGAACATCCGGTACAGGGCGTCGAGCACGACGGCGCTCGCGATGTTGCCGTACTCGGTCAGCGTGGCCCGGCTGAAGCGGAACGACTCCGGCGGGACCCCGAGGAAGCGGCAGAGGTCGTCCAGGATGCGGGGACCGCCGGCGTGGATGATGTAGTAGTCCAGCTTGGCGGCGTTCCACGCGTGGTCCTCCGCGACCTGGCGCAGCACCGGTGCCAGGGGCTCCATGGTGCCGGGTACGCGCTTGTCGAGCTGGAAGTGGAAGCCCGTCTGGCGCACCGCGTAGGAGATCCACTCCTCGGTGTCCGGGATGAGGTAGGAGGCGTTGCGCTCCAGCCGCATCCCGGTGCCGCCGCTGCCCCGGACCACGGCGGCGGCGATGCCGTCGCCGAACAGCCCGTTGGACAGCAGCGTTCCGACGCTGAGGTCCGTGGGCTGGTAGCACAGCGAGCAGAACTCGCATGCCACGATGAGGGCGTTGGCCTCCGGGTACGCCGTGCAGAAGTCGTGGGCGCGGTTGATGGCCGCGCCTCCTGCCGCACATCCGAGCTGCGCGATGGGCAGCTGGCGGGTGTCGTGGCGGAATCCCATCTTGTTGATGAGCCACGCCGTCAGCGACGGCATCATGAAGCCCGTGCACGAGACGTACACGATGATGTCGATCTCGTCGGGCTCCAACTCGGCCTGGTCCAACGCCTGTCGTATGACGGCCGGTACCCGCGCCTTCGACTCCGCCTCGTAGATCTGGCTGCGTACGTCGAAACCCGGATGTTTGAGCACCTCTTCGATCGGCTGGATCAGGTGCCGCTTCTGAACGCCCGTGTTCTCAATGAGCCTGAGGGTCAGGCCGAGTTGCGGGTGGTCCTTGTGCAGCCGTCGTGCCAGCTCAAGCGTTTGTTCGCAGGTGATAACGTTGTCGGGAACCGAGATCACCGGCTTGCACAGAACAGCCATGCGTGGCTCCATTTCCTGCCCCTCGGCGGGCTATGGTCCATGTGGCGCGCTGCTCCGGGATTTCCGGAGCAGGCCCGTACCTGTCACGAAAATGCGGTAGGGGGTACGAGCGCATTTCATGTGCGCGCCCACAGAAGGCCTGACGTTCACGAGGTCCCGGCAAAAGACGGTTCACAAAAGGGGACCGGCTGCTGTCGAAGTGGATTCATGGCCTGTTCAGATTTGCGTCCACCAGGAAAACGTACGTCACTTGGGCGGATTTCGCATGTCGGAGCGGCCCGCACCCGCCGTCACGAGGGAGAACGCGACGGAACCGGCCCCGCACCCGTGCGGGTGCGGGGCCGGGACGGAGGCCGGAGCGGGGCCGGAGCGGACACAGGTCACCAGGCGACGTGCAGGGCCACCGGGTAGCGCCAGATCGACGTGGCGCTCCAGCGGACCTCGTCGGCGGGCTTGGCCAGCCTCAGGTCCGGGAAGCGGCGCAACAGCTCCCTGAAGGCCACCTGGAGCTCCATGGTCGCCAGCGGCGCGCCGAGGCAGTGGTGACCGCCCCAGCCGAAGGTCATGTGGGGCGTACCGGCGCGGTCCAGGTCCAGCTCGTCGGGGCGGTCGAACTTCTCCGGGTCGCGGTTCGCGGTCAGGTACGAGACGTGGACGACGTCGCCGGCCCGGATCAGCACGCCGCCCATCTCCACGTCCTCCACGGCGATCCGCGGGATGCCGACGCCCTTGCGGAACGGGATGTACCGCAGCATCTCCTCGATGGCCTGCGGGATGCGGTCCGGCTGCTCGCGCAGCATGGCCAGCTCGCGCGGGCGGGTGAGCAGGGTGTAGGCGATGTTGCCGATCTCGTTCGACGTGGTGTCCTGGCCCGTGATGAGCAGGACCATGGCCATGACGGCGAGTTCCTTGTCGTTGAGGATCTCGTCCCCGTCACGGGCGGTGGCCAGCACGCTGACCAGGTCGTCGCCCGGGCGGGCGCGCCGTTCGGCGGTGAGCTTGGTGAAGTACTCCCGCAGGTAGGCCTTGGAGTGGACGGCGTTGTCCCGGTTGTCGGGGCTGAAGTCCATCATGGTGCGGGCGTGGCCCCGCAGCTCCCAGCTGTCCTCGTCGGGGATGTCGAGCACCTCGCAGATGGCGGCCAGCGGGAGCGGCGCCGCGAGGTGCTCCACGAGGTCGGCCGGGGAGCCGCTCTCCTCCATGCCGTCGAGCAGTTCGGTGACGACCCGCTCGATGCTGGGGCGCATGTGCTCGACGTTCCGGGGCGTGAAGCCCTTGGAGACCAGCGAGCGCAGCCGGCTGCTGTCCGGCGGGTCCATCACGTTGATGGCCTCGTCCTGGACGATCGGCTCCGGCGTCATGCGGGGGAAGTCCTTGCCGACGACGGCGGCGCGGCTGAAACGCCGGTCGGTCGTCACCGTCCGCACGTCCTCGTACCGCGTGACGAGCCAGGCCTCACCCTCGCCGTGCGGCAGCTTGATGCGGGAGATCTGCTCGTTCTCCATGAAGTGCTTCAGCTGCGGATCGAACTCGAGGGCTTCGGCGAAGTCGAAGGGGCAGTTGTGCGCGGAGGAACCGGATTCCATGCGAATACTCCAGTGCACCTGGGCGTCGGGGGGACATATCACAACCAATCCCCCGCGCGCGCAGGTGACCACTGCAGGCAGCCCATCCGGGCGACCCGTGCCCATGAGGGTGCCGCGCCCTCGGGGACACAGGGCGCGGCACGTGCTCGGGCTCACCGGCCGTCAGTAGTAGTGGCGGCGCCCCGCGACGGCGTGTCCCATGGCACCCAGGACCCAGAGCACGAGGCCGATGACCACGAGGATGGCTCCCAGGGTCCACAGGATGGAGATTCCGGCGAGGAATCCGATGATGAGCAGGATGATACCGAGGATGATCATGTTGTACTCCCTTGCGCGGCCCTGGTCGCCGTTGCCCTGTGCCGGGCCGGTGGCACCGGGGGTGCGAGCCCCGGGGCGGTGACCGCACGGTGCGCGGTCACGCCGGGCCTCGCTCAGCCGGGACCGGCCGTCGGCGTCGCCTGCCGTCCACGCCTCCGACGTGAACCTGCCGGCATCGCGTTCACCCCCATTCCTACAGGGATCGGCTACCCAGGTCTTCGCGTTTCATGACCGCCGGATTCGGCCGGAGTGATGTCCACCGGGACCATCGCCCTCACGGTGAGAGCGCTCTCAGCAGCGCGAACGTGGTCGCCAGGACCACGTGACCACGCCACTGACGGCTCCCAACACCCGCTCCCCGGCTGTCGTTTCCCGCCCGCGGCACAAGCCGGGCCGCCCGCGGCCGACGCCACTGACTCCAAGCAGTGAAGGCAGGAAACCGCGCGCGACTTCTTTTGTTCCATGTATTGACCGCGGTTCACCCTGGCGGGAAGGTGTTCCCGCCATATGAGAGCGCTCTCAGCCGCTCTCCACCCGGAACCGCACCCTTCCCCGGCACCGATCCCGAGGAGGCATCACCCGTGACCGCGCGTACGACCACCGGCAGGCGCCACGCCACCGGACCGCTCACCCTGGTGGTGGCCGCTGCAGCCACCGTGACCGCGCTCTGCCTGGGCCTGCTCGGCTCGGCCAGGGCCGCCGTCCCGCCGGCACCGTCCGGCTGGACCACCGTCTGGAGCGACGACTTCAGCGGGGCCGCCAACACCCTCCCGTCCGGCGACAACTGGATCATCGACACCGGCACCAGCTACCCCGGCGGCGCCGCCAACTGGGGCACCGGCGAGGTGCAGACCTACACCTCCAACACCGCCAACCTCCGCCAGGACGGCTCGGGCAACCTGCGCATCACCCCGATCCGGGACTCCGCGGGGAACTGGACCTCCGGGCGCGTCGAGACCCGCCGCAGCGACTTCGAGCCCCCGTCGGGCGGCAAGCTCCGCATCGAGTCCCGCATCCAGATGCCGAACGTCACCGGCGCGGCCGCGGCCGGCTACTGGCCGGCCTTCTGGACGCTGGGCGCGCCCTACCGGGGCAACTACTGGAACTGGCCGTCCATCGGCGAGTTCGACCTGATGGAGAACGTGAACGGCGTCAACCAGGTCTGGGGCACGCTGCACTGCGGCACCAACCCGGGCGGCCCCTGCAACGAGACCAGCGGCCTCGGCACCACCCGCGCCTGCCCCGGCAGCGCCTGCCAGGGCAACTTCCACACCTTCGCCTTCGAGTGGGACCGCAGCGTCAGCCCCCAGCAGCTGCGCTGGTACGTCGACGGGGTCCAGTTCCACTCGGTGAACGCGAGCCAGATGGACGCGTCCACCTGGAACGCGGCCACGGGCCACGGCCACTTCATCCTGCTGAACGTCGCGATGGGCGGGGCCTTCCCCGACCCGGTGGCGGGGTACAAGACGCCGACGGCCTCCACGGTCTCGGGCGTACCCATGCTGGTCGACTACGTCGCGGTCTACAGCTCCGGCGGCGGTGGCACGCAGCCCCCGACCTCTCCCCCGCCGACCGGGGGCACGGGCAGCGCCTACGGCACCCTCCAGGCCGAGTCGTACACGCAGCAGTCCGGCACGACCGTCGAGACGACGACGGACAGCGGCGGCGGCCAGAACCTCGCCTCGCTCGCGAACGGCGACTGGGCGCTCTACCCGGGCGTCGACTTCGGGACGACCACGGCCCGGCAGTTCAAGGCCCGGGTCGCCTCCGGGGCCGCGGGCGGCGTCAGCGGCCTGGTCGAGGTCCGGCTGGACAGCCGGAGCAACGCCCCGATCGGCAGCTTCTCCGTCGCCAACACCGGCGGCTGGCAGAGCTGGACGACGATCCCCGCGAACATCTCGGGCATCACCGGCAAGCACGACGTGTACCTGACGTTCAGCAGCGGCCAGCCGGCCGACTTCGTGAACGTCAACTGGTTCACCTTCAGCACCACCTGACCCCCCACGCCGCCCGCGGCGTCCCAGGCCGGCTCCGGCCCGGCCGGGGACACCGCGGGCGGCACCCTGCGCCACGGCACACACAGGGCGGCAGGGCGTGCCGACAGCCGTGTCAAGCCCCGGCCACGGCAACCAAGCTTCGCCGGGTGGTGGCGCACGGCACCTGTCCGGCGCCGCGGAGTGCCGACATGCTGTTCCCATGTGGATGTTCCTGGTGCCCCTCGTCCTGGTCGTGGCGCTCGCTTCCTGGGTCGACTGGAAATCCCGCCGGCACGGCGAGCATTCCTATCGCGACGGCGCAGCCATGTCGCGGGACGTACGGGACGCCCGCCGCGACATGCACGCCTGGAAAGCGGGGTCCCTGGGACACAGCGGCGAGGACATCTCGTGGATGAAGAGGCGTTCCTGACCCGCGGCCCCAGCCGCGCGTCCGCGCCTTCCGAGCGGGCTGCAGGCCGCGGACCGCGGGCCTCAGGCCAGGAACGCCGCGGAAACGAGGGCCAGGGCCCCACCGGCGGCTCCGGCACTCACGAGCAGGGCGAGCACGGCGTACGCCCTGTCCCGCACCGAACGGGCGAGCGCGACGGGGAGCAGGACACCCACGCACAGGTAGCACCAACCGGCCGTCGTTCCCGCCCCGCTGCTGGAGTTGTCGTCCGTCGCGAGCGAGAGGAAGTAGGCGCCCTCGATGAGCCACACCGATCCGGTGACGCCCGCTGCCGCCGTCCGGATGCGCCGGCGGCCATCGCGCAGCAGCGCACCGGCCGCCCCGAAGACCGGACCGGCGATCGCGCCGGTGACCAGCCAGATCGCCACGAATCGCGCCTCGACGGGGAAGCCGCGCAGCTCTGAGGCGACGGAGTACCCCAGTACCAGGCCCGCCTGCGACAACAGCCCCGCCATGGACGCCCTCGGCCAGTGGCCACGGGCACACAGACCCATGAGGAAGGCGGCCATGACCCATGAGGAGCCCGAGTTGACCAACGCGTGCCAGCCGCCCGGTGCGACACCCTGACCGAAGGACGTCAACGCTCCCCCGATCAGACCGACCGACGAAGCGAGCGCGGCCACCGGCCACGCACGGAGGCCGGTTGAGCGGCGGACGGTCGTCGGCGCCGGGGACCCAAGTACGGACAAAGCGGCACTTCCCATCGAGTTGCGTCAAGCGAGGTCGCAGGTAGACGAGATGGGCCACCGGGATGTGACCGCCTGGAGCCTGCGGATCGACGGCGTCCCGACTGCCGCCGGAAGAAAGCGGGATGTGCCGATGCGCGGACAACACACGGAGCGCACAGGATGGCAAGATCCTGACCGTGAACCCAGACCTCGGACCGGGTGAGGCCGACCGTATCCTGGACGACGCTCTCCGCCTCGTTCACGCACAGGTGCCGGAACTCGTCGCCGAACGCGTAGTTGAGGGCGGGACCGCTTCCGGCTCCGTATCGAAGGGAGCCTCGAAGCGGTTGACGTCGACTGCCAGGCGGACGGTCGGCCTGTGTTCATCGTCTCCGACGAGTACTCGTGGATTCAGGCGGACGATGCCATCACGACCGCCCGGGCCATCCTCGACCTCCTCAAGGCGTGAGCACGGTGGCGCCGGCTGCCGCTGCGGGCAGGCCGGCCGGCCTGCCGGCAGCCAGGCGAACGCCACCACCAGGGCGGCCGCTCAATCCGCAAGCACGACCTCGGATCGCAGGACCGAGTACACGACCATGTCGCGCCACTTTCCGGCACGGAAACAGGCCCCGCGCTGCACACCCTCGCGCGTGAAACCGGCCGACTCCAAGGCCCGCTGCTCCGCGACGTTGGCGACGTCGGTACTCGCCTCGACCCGGTTGACCTTGGTGTGCGAGAAGAGGTACTCAGCCAGCTGACGCTGGGCATGCTTGCCGTATCCCTTGCCGCGCTCCGCCGCCAGCAGCGCGATGCCGATGTTCCAGCACGGTGAGGCCGGGCCGAGCATGACCTGGTGCCACTGCACCTCACCCACGAAGCAGTCGTCCTTCCCGACCACGGCGAGCCGGCCGCCCTCCTGGGAGAGGAAGCCCTTCTCCGACCACTGCCGACGGAGGGCCCCCGGGTTGCGGTGACCGAAGAAGGCCGACTCCGCCGCCTCGTCCGGGTCCTCGAAGAGACGTTCCAGCAGGTCCAGGTCGCGCTCGACGATGGGGCGCAGACGCACGGGGTTCGACATGGCGGCCAGATTAGCGCCGCGAAAGTTCGCGGGCAGCATCGAGTCGGGCGGCGGGACCTGCCCTTCGGGGATCCCCTCGGAATTGATCATCTAGGCGTCGCGGCGCCGGTCCCGGACCTCGGGGAGTCGCCGGAAGCCGGCTGACGTGTAGGTGGCGACGGCCGCGACGTTGGAGCTCGGGGTGCAGACGATCGCGCTCGACGAGCCCAGCCCCTGGAGTGCGGCGGCCGCGGCGAGGGTGATCGCCTGGCCGTGGCCGTGGCCGCGGTGTTCCCGGTCCACGCCCATCGGCTCGAGCAGCCCGGGCTTGCCCGGACCGGCCGACCACACCGTCGCCGCCGCCACCGCACGACCCCGGTCGTCGTACGCGACCAGACACCGGGCCTCGGCGTACGGCAGTCCGGCGGCCATGGCGTGCCAGCGCTCCTCCGTGAACGACGACCTGTCGAACGACGCCCGCTGTACGGCGGCCCGCACCTGCGCCTGCTCCGGCCGGACCACTTCGACCCGCACGCCTGGGTCCTCCACCGGTTCCGTGAGGTCGCGGCGCAGCGGCGTCCACGGCACGTCGGGCTTCCAGCCGTGCTCGGACAGCAGATCGTGGACCAGCGCACCCTTGGGTGCCTCGACGTACGCCTTCCCCTCCGCCAGTACGCCGCGCTCCGGCTCGGTCACGTCCTCGACCAGTTGCCGCGCCAACTCCTCGTCCCGCTGCGCGTCCGGGGCGATGGTCAGCCGCAACAGCTCGGGCCCGTCCAGCAGCCCGACGGCGAGGATCCTTCCGTCCCGGCCCCAGGTCCGGACCGCCGCGGCCGTCGCCTCCGCACCGAACCGCCAGTACCAGCCCAGATCCCCCGGATGCAGCTGCATCGGCGCCCCGTCGTCCTGCCACTCCCGCAGCACGCCCACGGCCTCGCCCAACCCGTCGACTCCCGGCGTGCCCGACACGATCGCCATGCCCCGATCCCACACCACCGCGCGGGCAGCTCGCACCTGGTTTCCGGCCGGCCGGCGTGGAGGCGCCGGAGGCAATCACCGGCGGGCCGCTCAAGGGAGGGCCCGGGCCGCCGGCCCTACCCGCCGGCGGCTCCAGCGTGTCGTGGGGCGACCGCAAAGCCTCCGTAACGGCATGAGGGGCTCCTCTAAGCTCTGCGCATGACGGCCCGTCACCATGCCCTGGGCCAGCAGGAATCCGCACCCCCGTCGAACGCGCTGTGGCGCAACCGGGACTACGTGGGGTGGTGGGTCGGTGAGACGGTGTCGGGATTCGGTACCGCTCTGTCGGCCTTTGCGTATCCGCTTCTGATCCTCACAGCGACCGGATCCGCGGCGAGCGCGGGTATCGTCGGCTCGACCGTGAGCATCGGCGCCCTCACGACGATGCTGGTCGGCGGCTCGCTCGCCGACCGCCGTTCACGGCGCATGCTTCTCCTGGCAGGTTCCCTGCTGCAAGCTGTCGCGGTCGGCTCCGTCTGCTGGGCTGTGGCCTTCGACCATGTCAATGTCGCGTATGTCGCTGCGATCGGGCTGTTCCAGGGCTTTGTCGGGGGATTGACCTCCGGTGCGTCTCGTCCGGCCCTTCGGCGAATTGTGCCGCCGGAGCAGCTTCCGACGGCCTTCTCGCAGATGCAGGGTCGCGACATGGCGGTCAGACTGGCTGCGCCTCCTACCGGGGGCTTCCTGTTTTCCCTTGCGCGTTGGGTGCCGTTCCTCGGGGACGCCGTCTCCTTCCTCGTGAGTGCCCTGGGTGTGCTGTTGATCCGTCAGCCGCTGGGGCCGGACGTCAGGGAAGCGCGGAGGGAGTCCGTCGTGGCGAGCATCCGCACGGGACTCGCATACGTTCGCCGTGATGCCTATCTGCGGTTCCTGACGATCTACACCGCCACGTTCAACGCAGCGGTGGCCGGCATGTTCCTCCTGGTGATCGTGCTGGTCCGTGGTCACGGTGGCGGCCCGATGCTTGTGGGCTGGGTGAATTCGACCGGTGCTGTCGGAGGTCTCGCCGGAGCCGTCTTCGCAGGCCGTGTCACCAGGCGCTTCCACGGCCGTGCCATCGTGGTCCTGCTCTCGTGGGTCACCGTGGTGGTCTTCGCGGCGATCGGGGTCGTCCCCCTGCCGTGGCTGATAGGTGTGCTGGTGGCCGTGCTGCTGTTCCTGGTGTCGCCGATCAACGTCATCTTCGCCACGTACGAGACCCGGATGATCCCGGACGAACTCATGGGCCGGGTCAGCAGCGCGATCGACTTCGGCGCCTCCTCACTGCGATGGCTGGGCCCCCTCTCCGCGGGAATCCTGTCATCCGCGTTCGGCCCGACCACCGCAATGCTGCTCCTGACGGCAGTGGTCGCCCTTGTGGCCGTGGGTACTCAAGTCGCCCGCGGACTGCGCGTGCTGGACGTACCCATCGGTGATGTGCGACCCGGCAGCGCCTGACGGCGGGCCCGTCCACCGATGAACGCCCCTGCGACGAGCCGTCACCGTCATGGCTAGGGTGGACGGCTCCACGGCGACCGACCGGGCGTCCGCGGAACCGGAGGAGGGGATCAGCGATGAGTGCCGGGTTCAGGGCGGCTTACGACCTCGGGTTGGGGGTGGCCCTGCTGCTGGTGGCGCTCAACGTGGGCGATGCGGCGGGGCGGCTTCACCGCTGTGCGGCGCGTCATCCGAGGGCCGGCGCCGTCCTCGCTCCCGTGGTGCTGAGGGCCGTGGGTGCGGTCTTCGGTGTGATCGGCACGACGATCGGCGCGGTCCGGCTGGTTCATGCCGCGGCATAGGTGCTGACCGCGACGCCCGTCACGCATCCTTCGGGCGCGCGATGAGGAGGGCCACGTCGTCGCGGTCGGCGGGGTGGCGCAGCGCGGCGAGGAGGCGGTCGCAGGTTTGCTCGACCGGTTCGTCGGGGGCGTCCAGGAGGCGGAGGAGGTCGTCGAGGCGCTCGTCGATGGCGCGGTCGCGGGTCTCGACCAGACCGTCGGTGTAGAGGACGAGGCGGTCGCCAGGGACGAGGTCGACGGTGGTGGTCTCGAAGGGCACGCCGCCGACCCCCAGGGGGGTGCCGGTGGGCAGTTCGAGCAGCTCCGGGCGCTTGCCGGCGCGGACGACGACCGGGGGCAGGTGGCCGGCGTTGGCGAGGTGGCAGACTCCGCGACCGGGGTCGTGGATCGCGTAGACGCAGGTCGCGATGTAGGGGTCCAGCCCGTGGGTGATCCGGTCGAGGTGGCCGAGGACCTGGGCGGGGTCGAGGTCGAGGCCCGCGAGGGTGGAGGTCGCGGTGCGCAGGCGTCCCATGGTGGTCGCCGCGGGGACGCCGCTGCCCATGACGTCGCCGATGACGAGGGCGACCCTGCCGTCGTCGAAGGGGATCACGTCGTACCAGTCGCCGCCCACCTCGCTGCTGGCCTGCGCCGCGCAGTAGCGGGCGGCGAGTTCGAGGCGGGGGTGGGCCGACGGAAGTCGCGGGAGGAGGCTGCGCTGCAGGGTCTCGGCGGTGCTGCGCAGTTGCTGGTGGAGGCGGGCGTTGTCGATGGACACGGCGGCGCGGGAGGCCAGTTCGCAGGCGAGGGTCTGGTCGTCCTCGTCGAAGGGCTGCGGGGTGCGGGCCCGGGCCAGGCCGAGGACGCCGAGGATCCGGCCGCGGGCGATGAGCGGTACCGCCATGGCCGTGTGGACGCCCGCCCGGGCCAGCAGCGCGGCGGCGTCGGGGTCGCGGGCGATGTGCACCAGGCTCCGCTCGTCGGCGTGGGTGATCAGGCCGGGGCGGCCGGTGTCCAGGCACCGGGCGGCCAGGTGGTCGGGGCCGTAGGAGACGAGGCTGCCGGGCCGGCCGAAGGCCCCTGCCGCCTCACTGGCCTCGGTGCACTTGGAGGACAGCGCGCGGAAGCGGGGGCGGTCGTGGCCGGGCTCGCCGCCGTCGTCGCGCAGCGCGGAGTCGAGGACGTCGACGGCGGCGAAGTCGGCGAGTTCGGGGACGACGACGTCGGCGAGTTCCCGGGCGGTGTCCTCCACGTCCAGGGACGTGCCGATCCGGGCGGAGCTGTCGGCGATCACGGCGAGGCGCGCCCGGGCGCGGTCGGCCTCCTGGGCGGAACGGTGCCGGTCGGTGACGTCCACCACGGAGGTGGCGATGCCCAGGACGTGCCCGTTCCCGTCCTCCAGCCGGAAGTACGAAACCGACCAGGCGCGGTCGGTGGCGGGGTCCGCGGGCGTACGGCCGACGACGTACCGGTCGACGATCGGTGTGCCCGTCCGCAGGACCTGCCGGATCGCGTCCTCCGCCATGCGGAACCTGGCCCCAGGGAGCACCTCGCGGAAGGGGCGCCCGATGTGGTCGCCCTCGGCGAGGCCGTGCATCTCGGCGAGGGCGGGGTTGACGGAGAGGTAGCGCAGGTCGGTGTCGAGCACGGCGAGCCCGATCGGGGACTGGGAGACCAGCTGGAGGGAGAGGGCCAGGCCGCGTTCCAGGCGCTGCAGTACGGGCCGGTCGGTGGCGATCCCCAGCGCGTAGACGCGGCCGCGGCTGTCCGTGAGGCGGACGTTGCGGAACTCCGCCAGCCGGGTGCTGCCGTCCTTGTGGCGCACGGGGAACGCTCCCGACCAGCTGCGGCCGGTCTCCAGCACCTCCGCGAACAGCCTCATGGCGTCGCCGCGGTGCTCGGGCCGGACGAGCAGCGGCGCGGCGTACTGGCCGACGGCCTCGCCCGCGGTGTAGCCGAACAGTTGTTCCGCCTGCGGGCTCCACATGTCGATGCGCCCGTCCGACTCGAGCAGCACCGCGGCGACTCCCAGGAGGTCCATGAGTCCGCTGGGGCCGAGTGCCCTGGCCTCGAGCTGATCGGTCCCGAGCGGTGTCCGCGCTTCGCTCATCGCAGGCTCCCTCTTCGCCCGCCCCCTGGCCGATCCCTTCCGCTTTCCCGTCCGTCCGCCTACCCCGGCTCCGACGAGTGAGTCCTGCTCGTGGACGCCTCCGGCGGCCCCTGGACGGCCAGGTTTCCCGGGCCCGCTCCCGGGCAGGCGCCCATATCGCACAAGAAGCCCACAGAAGAGGGAAAACCCATGGCTGCAGATTTCCCGGGCGGCCGCCGCGTCCTGGCGGTCGTCTCCAACTACGGGGTCGAGCAGGACGAGCTGGTCGTCCCCGTCGAGCACCTGCGTGACAAGGGCGCCGAGGTCACCGTCGCCGCGACGCGCCGCGACGCCGTACGCACCCTGGTCGGGGACAAGGATCCCGGCAAGGTCGTGGAGCCGGACATCACCCTCGACGAGGTGGACCCCACCGGTTTCGACCTGCTGCTCATCCCCGGCGGCACGATCAACGCCGACAACCTCCGCCTCCAGGGGAAGGCCATGGACGTCGTGCGCGCGTTCGCCTCCTCGGGGCGTCCGATCGCGGCGATCTGCCACGGCCCGTGGGCGCTCGTGGAGGCGGGCGTCGCGAAGGGGAAGACGCTGACCTCGTACGCCTCGGTGCGGACCGACCTGCTCAACGCGGGCGTCGCGTCCTGGGTCGACGAACCCGTGGTGAGCGACGCCTCCGCGGGGTACCCGCTGGTCACCTCGCGCACACCGGAGGACCTGGACGCCTTCCTGGGCGAGGTCGACAAGCTCCTCGTGGGCTCCGCCGGCTCCTGAGCACCGTCGCGGTCAGGGCTCGATGAGCCCGGCCCGGATCGCGTAGCGCGTGAGTTCCAGTCGGTCGCGCAGGCCGAGCTTCTGCAGGAGGTTGGCGCGGTGGCGCTCGACCGTCTTGACGCTGATGAACAGCAGGCCGGCGATCTCCTGGGACGTGTGGCCCTCGGCGACGAGCTTGAGGATCTCCTCCTCGCGTTCGGTGATGGCGCGGGCGGGCAGGGGCTCGCCCTGGCGGGCACGTTCGAGGTAGGTGCGGATCAGGGTGGTGACGGCGCCGGGGTAGATGAAGGGCTCGTCGCGCACGGCGGCCCTGCAGGCCTCGACCAGGTCGCGGTCGGCGACGGACTTCAGGACGTATCCGCTGGCCCCGGCCTTGAGGGCCTCGAAGAAGTACTGCTCGTTGTCGTACATGGTCAGGATGAGGATGCGCAGGTCCGCGCGGAGCCTGCTCAGTTCCCGCGCGGCCTGCAGGCCGGTCATGCGGGGCATGGCGATGTCCAGGACGGCCAGGTCGACCTGCTCCCCGCGGGCCTTGGCGACGGCCTCGGCGCCGTCACCGGCCTCGGCGACGACGGTCAGGTCGGGTTCGCCGTCGAGGATCAGCCGGACGCCCCGCCGCACCAGCGCGTGGTCGTCGGCGAGGAGGATCCGGGTGGGCGGCGGGGCGGTCATCGCGGGCCGTCCGCCGCCGGAGCGGGTACGTCCAGGCGGACGTCGGTGCCGCCGCCGGGGGCGGCACCGACCGCCAGGCGGGCGCCGATGAGCAGCGCGCGTTCGCGCATGCCGCGCATCCCGGAGCCCTCGGGGACCTCGCCGATGCCTTTGCCGTTGTCCCTGACCAGGAGCTCGGCCCCGCCTCCGGGAACGGCGCCCAGGTGGATCTCCACCCGGTCCGCGCCGGAGTGGCGGGCCGCGTTGGTGACCGCCTCCTGGGCGACCCGGTAGAGCACCAGCTCGGTCTCGTGGTCGAACGGGGGGAGCGCGGGCCCGAAGCGGTCCACGACCGTGAGCCCGGGGGCGGTGAACTCGCCGGCCAGGGCGCGCAGGGCACTGTGCAGGCCGAGTTCCTCCAGGACGCCGGGGCGCAGGCGGCGCGCGATGCGGCGGATCTCGTCGAGTCCGGCGCGGGTGGTCTCCTGCACCTGCCGCAGGTCGTCCCTGAGGGGATCGGGGGCCAGGTCGGCGCTGTGTCCCAGTTGCAGCACGACGGCGGTGAGGGTCTGGCCGACCTCGTCGTGGAGTTCCTGGGCGATGCGCTGCCGTTCGTCCTCCTGGGCGGTCAGCACGCGGGCGCTGGTGGTGGCGCGCTCGGCCTCCAGGCGGTCGAGCATGGTGTTGAAGGTCGTGATCAGGGCGGCCATCTCCCCCGATCCGGTGACGGCGGGGCGGCCCCCAGGACGGAGCAGGTCGGCGGAGTTCATCGCCCGGCTCAGCCGCTGCAGCGGTGCGAGCCCGACCCGGAGCAGCAGGGCGTTGGCGACGAGCATGGCGACCAGTCCCACGCCCAGCACCAGCGCTTCGCCCAGCAGCACGGGGGTGGAGACCGTGACGGGGCCGAGCAGGAGCACCGTGGCGACGACCAGCACCGCGCCGTTCAGCAGGAAGATCCGCCAGTACAGCGACATGGTCCCGCCTTCCTCGGGGGCTTTCCTCCACTGTCCGCCGCCATCGCCGTGCCGTCCTGCGCGTGCCCTGCCGCGCTCCTCGTGCCGTGGGTGGTGGGTACCCGGGTCCCGCTTCCAGCCTGCGCCGGGCCGGGGGGCCGACGCCATCGGGGCCGGCACCCATTTCCGCGCCCCGGGATTGGGTGCCGGCCCCGATGGTTCCGCGGGCGGGCACGGGCGACGGTGGAGGGGACAGGGCCCACCCGGCTCCGGGAGGAGGACACCATGCCGTACCGGCACAAGGCCATCGAGGCCGAGACCCGGCGCACCGACCCCCGCTTCGCCGAGGGGTTGCGCACCGGGCGCCCGTGCGCGCCGCGCGAGTACCGGCGGCGGCTGGGCTGGTTCCTGCTGGCGGTGGCGCTCGCCTGGATCCTCGTCGGCATCGTGCTCCCGCAGGGGTTGCTGATGGCGGCCGGACTGGTCCTGGCCGGAATCGCCGCGGGTGTCCTGGACCCCCGCCACGACACCGTGGGACGGGGCCGCAGGCGGACGTGATCCGGGCGCGGGGCGGACCGGACCGGGGGCCGGACGGGTGGCGGGCGGCTCCGAAGGTTGTTCGCGGGGCCCGCGTGTGGCGCCGTCGCGCGCGGCTCCGGCGGGCTATTGTGACGCCGACCAATAAATTGCGCAAATCGTCACATTTTGGGAGCCCTACGTGATCGAAGGCATCGGCAGGCGCCGCTTTCTCGCCGCGGGGGCGGCCGTCGTCGGGGCGGGCGCGACGAGCAGGGCCTGGGCGGGTACACCGCTGGCCGATGTACCACCGGGCGGGATCCTGCGGAGCAAGGCTCGGCTCCCGCGCCCGTACCAGGTACCCCTGCCGGTCCCGCCGGTCCTGGAGCCCATGTTGCGGACCGCGACGACCGACTACTACCAGATGACCCAGCGCGCGGCGAAACTGGAGATCCTCCCGGGACTGCGCACCAACTGCTGGACGTACGACGGCCTCTTCCCCGGGCCCACGGTCGTCTCCCGCTCGGGGCGCCGCACGATCGTCACGCACCGCAACGAACTGCCCCAGCCGACCGTGGTCCACCTGCACGGCGGCCACACGCCCTCCGACAGCGACGGCTACCCGATCGACCTGACGATGCCCGTCGGCAGCAGCATGTCGTACGCCGACGCGATGGAGGGCATGCCGGAGATGCACGGCTCCGCCGGCCAGCTCAGCCATGGCCAGCGCAGCTACACGTATCCGATGCTGCAGCGCGCGGCGACGCTCTGGTACCACGACCACCGCATGGGCTACACCGGCCCGGCGGTGTACCGCGGACTGGCCGGGTTCCACCTCGTGACCGACGACGAGGAGGACCAGCTCGACCTGCCGCGCGGTTCCCGCGACATCCCGCTGCTCCTCGCGGACCGGGCGTTCGCCGAGAACGGGGCGCTGATGTACCCCGCGGTCGACTCCGGCATGCACAAGCCCGGCGTCGTGCACGCGCACCACTTCGGCATGATGGGCGACGTCATCCTGGTCAACGGCGCCCCGTGGCCCGTGCACCGGGTCAAGCGGCAGCGCTACCGGCTGCGGTTCCTCAACGGCTGCAACGTACGGGACTTCCGCCTGGAGCTGGACCCTCCGCCGCCGGGCGGCAAGGGCCTGCTGCAGATCGGCAGCGACGGCGGACTGCTGGGCAGCCCGCTGGCCCACGACAGCCTGCGCATCGCCCCCGCCGAACGCTTCGACGTCATCGTGGACTTCGCCCGCTACCGGCCCGGCACCAAGGTGCGCCTGGTCAACCGGTTCGGCAGCGGCAGCACCGCGCAGGTCATGCGTTTCGACGTCTCGCCGTCGTCCCGGAAGCCGCACGACGACACCCACATCCCCAAGCGGCTGTCACGCCGCCCCGCCACCATCCTCGACCCCCGCAAGGCCGTGGCGCACCGGACCTTCGCGTTCCGGCACTCGCGCGACGGCTGGACGATCAACGGCCTGCCGTACAAGCCCGGCCGCTCGCTGGCCGACGTGAAGCTCGGCACGATCGAGATCTGGAAGTTCACCTCGGTGTTCTTCCATTCGGTGCACGTGCACCTGGACGCCTTCCGCGTGCTGTCACGCAACGGCAAGAAGGCGGGCGCGTTCGACGCGGGCTGGAAGGACACAGTGGCGACGGGCCCGGGCGAGACCGTGGAGGTGGCGGTCCGCTTCACCGACTACGCGGGCAAGTTCATGATCCACTGCCACAACCTCGAGCACGAGGACATGGCGATGATGGCCGACTTCACCACGCGCTGAGGCACGGCGGCCCCGGCCCGGCGGTGTCCTAGGACGCGGCCGGGCCGGACGGCTGTCCGGGGGCGGTACCGCCGGGCGGGGGGCTCTCCCCTCCCGGCGGCCCGGGGGTGCCGGGGACCGGGCTCTGCGGAACGGGGCCCGTGCCGGGCGGCGGGGACTGCGGGGCGGTCCCGCCCTGTTCCCCCGTCGGTGCGGAGGGGCCCGTCGAACCGCCGCCCTCCTCCGGGGCGGCCGGTGAGCCGCCCTGCGGCGACCCGGACGGGCCGCCGGAAGGCGCGTTCTGCGGGGGTGTGGTCCGCGTGTCGCCGGATGCCTTGCCGTCGCCGCTCTCGCGGGTGAACCACTCGCCGGTACCCGGGTCGCGGACCACGAACTTCTTCACCCGCTCGGTCGCCGGGGCCACCACCACCGTCCTCGACGGCTGGTAACCGGGCCACGCCCGGCCGACGGTCCTGGCACCGTCCTTCTGCTCGACCGGCCCGGTCAGCGGATTGCCGCAGGCGCAGCGCACCCGGGGCATCCCCCGGTCGTCCACCAGGACCGCGGTCCCGGCCTGCAGCACCGACTGGAAGGCGGTGGGCCTGCGGTCGCGGTAGCCGTGGTTGGTGACCCGCGTGTCCGCGCGGAGCTGAAGCGGGGTCAGGCCGCGCAGGTACGCCGGGACGCCCGCGGGCGCGAGGCCCAGCACCGAGGCGAACGCCCTGCTCTTCGACGGGTCCGACGACAGGGCACTGATCTGCTTCTCCACGTCGCAGCTGGCGGCGTCACGCGTGCCGCCGTACAGACCGGGCATGCCGCCGCTGTAGACCTGCCGTACGGTGCCCCCCGTCGTCGAGGGCGTCGGCAGCGCCGGTGTCGCCGAGGGCGCGGCGGTCTCCTCGGCCGTCGACCCCGTGAACGGGTTCGGTCCCGCGCTGCCCGCCGTCTGCAGGAACAGCTCGCCCTGCTTCCCGCCCGAGACGCCGCCGGGCCGGGTGAACACCACGGCCAGTGCCACCGCCGCCACCACCACCGCGGTGATCGCGGCCACCTTGGGCACCGAGCGCCACCAGGGCCGTTCGTGTCCTCCGCCGTCCCCGCCGCCGTCTCCCCCGCCCCCTCCGCCGCCGTCGTCCGGTGGTCCACCCGGTGGCGGGGGCGGTCCGCCCACGACGACCGTCGGCGTCCGGCGCCGCCGTCCGGGCGAGTCCCGGTCCTGGCCGGACGGCCTCGCCTCGTCGGTCCCGTCCGGTCCGGACAGCGGGCCCGAGGGCGGGCCCTCGGGGCGGGCGAGCGAGGGCGGTAGAACGCTCACAGGGCTTTCCTCCACTCGTCCCGGGCCGGCACCCCGGCCGGACGCGTCGCCGGTCGCTTCAGAAGCCCCACCTGTTGACCATTGTGTGCGTCCCCCTCGCAGTCCCCGCAAGCCGACGCCCGCCGGGGACGGCGCGTCCGGACGCGCCCCGGGACGGGCCCTTGCGAGGGGTGCGCCGCCGCGTCTTCGGGGGGACCATGGAATCGCGTCGGCACGGGCGAGAGGGGACGGCGGACCGACCGGCCGGAACGGCAGGCGGAAGAGGCGCCCACCATGAGCGACACGGATCGGTACACGACCGGCCCGGAGCGGCTGGACGGGGTCTCGACGAGCCCGAGCGGGCTGATGGACCTCCTGGGTGTGGCCGCGGTGCT
Organism: Streptomyces sp. NPDC001902; assembly: GCF_042891295.1. Lineage (NCBI taxonomy): Bacteria > Bacillati > Actinomycetota > Actinomycetes > Kitasatosporales > Streptomycetaceae > Streptomyces > Streptomyces sp. NPDC001902. The sequence goes on from NZ_JBIATA010000029.1 coordinate 80,851, forward strand.
CCTGGAGGGCGACGGCCGGGTGGACATGTGGAGCCCGCAGGCCGAGGCGCTGTTCGGCTACACCGCGGAGGAGGCGGTCGGCCAGTACGCCGCCCACCTGCTGGTCCACGACACGCACCGCAAGCTCGTCATCGGGCTGTTCTCCGAGATCATGAAGACCGGCGAGAGCTGGGCGGGGTCCTTCCCGGTGCGCCTCAAGGACGGCAGCCGGCGGCTGGTGGAGTTCCGCAACATGCGACTGATGGACAGTCTCGGCGACTACTACATTCTCGGGCTCGCCACCGACCAGTCCACCATGCGCGAGGTGGAGCAGGAGGTCGCCCTGTCCACGCGGCTGATCTCGCAGTCGCCGATCGGCATCGCCGTGCTGGACACCGACTTGCGGTACCTCAGCCTCAACCCCGCGCTGGCGCGGTTCCACGGCACCTCGGTCCAGGACCACCTGGGGCGCCCGTTCCGCAGCGTCCTCCCGGGCCCCGACTACCGGGCGGTGGAGGCGGAGATGCGGCAGGTGCTGGCGTCGGGGGTACCGATGGTCGACCGCTACACCGTCGGCCGTACCCCGTCCGACCCGCGCAGCGAGCACGCCTGGGCGGTGTCCCTCTACCGGCTGGAGGACCACCGCGGGCACGTGCTGGGCCTCGCCGAGGTCGTCGTCGACATCACCGAGCGGCACCGCGCGGCCGCGGAGGCCGACCGGGCCCGGCGGCGGCTGGCGGTGATCGCCGACGGCTCGGCCCGCATCGGCACCGCCCTGGAGGTCGAGCCGACGGTACGGGAACTCGTCGAGGTCGTCGTGCCCGACCTGGCGGACCTGGCGGCGGTCGACATCCTCGACAGCGTCCTGGACCAGCGCGCCCCCGCCGCCCGGCAGGACGCGCCCGTGTTCCGCTCCCTGGCGATCCGGGCCGCCTACGCCACGGAGGCGGCCCGTGCCGTCCCGGCCCCGGGCGAGGTCGTCACCTACCACGCGGATCACCTCTCCGCCCAGTGCGTGCGCACGCTCCGCCCGCACATGATCGCGCACGCGGGCCAGCACGACCTCGAGCGCATCACCCCCGACCCCGAGTCGGCGCGGCTCCTCGCCGACGCCGGTGTGCACTCGTGCATGGCGATCCCGCTCATCGCCCGCGGCGAGGTCCTGGGCGTGCTGGGCATGAGCCGGGCCCGTACGCACGCGTCCTTCGACGAGGACGACCTCACCCTCGCCTGCGAGCTGGCCGCGCGTGCGGCCGTGTGCATCGACAACGCCCGCTGGTACCAGCAGGTGCGCAACACCGCCGAGACCCTGCAGCGCAGCCTCCTCCCGGAGCCGCAGCCGTACCATCCCGGCCTGGAGGTCGCCGCCCGATACCGGCCCGCGCAGGCCAGGAGCAAGGTGGGCGGCGACTGGTACGACGTCATCCCGCTCGACGACGAGCGGACCGCGCTGGTCGTCGGCGACGTCATGGGCAGCGGCATCGACGCCGCGACGACCATGGGCCGGCTGCGCACCGCCACCTCGACCCTGGCCGAGCTCGACCTGGACCCGGCCACGGTGCTGGGCCACCTCGACAAGATCACGCGCGGCCTCGACCCGTACATCGCGACGTGCGTGTACGCCCTGTACGACGCGCGCACGGCCGAGTGCCACCTGGCGACCGCCGGGCACCTGCCCCCGGTCCTGGTGCACGGCGACGGCTCCCCCGAACTGCTCGACCTGCCGACGGGGACGCCCCTGGGTGTCGGCGGCGTGCCGTTCGAGAGCACGAGCATCACGCTCGCGCCCGGGGACCGTCTCGTGCTGTACACCGACGGGCTCGTGGAGACCCGCGACGACCCGATCGACGAGCGCCTCGAACTGCTCCTGACCCTGCTCGGCACACCGGACGCCTCGGTGGAGGAGACCTGCGACCGGCTCCTGCGGGAGCTGAGGGGCGCCGACGACCACGACGACGTCGCCCTCCTGATCGCCCGCGCCGACCCGCACCGCCGGCCGCGGGGGCGCCTGTGATCAGGTGCCGCCGGGCGGGTGGTGACCGCGTCCCCGGGTGGGCTCGGCACCGGCAGGGTGGAATGCATGGGGTTCGGCCCCGGCGCACGCCCGGGCCGTACTGCCGCACGGAAAGGCGTGAGGGAATGGGACACGGCGGAAACGTGATCGCTGAGCTGCTGGCCGACCACCGCGAGGTCGAGGAGATCTTCGACCGCATGCAGTCGATGTCGACCGGCGACCCGGCGCTGCGGGAGCTGGTGGACGAGGTGACCATCGAGCTGGTGCGGCACTCGGTGGCGGAGGAGCAGTACCTCTACCCTGCCGTCCGCGAGCACGTCGAGGGTGGGGACCGCATCGCGGACAAGGAGATCGCGGACCACGCCAGGATCGAGGAACTGCTGAAGGAGCTGGAGCAGCTGCCACCGAACGACGGCCGGTTCCACCCCCTGCTGATGCGGCTGATGGACGAGGTCACCGCGCACGTCCAGGACGAGGAGGGCACGCTCTTCCCCGGACTCAGCAGCGCCTGCTCCCCCGAGGCCCTCGACGACCTGGGCGACAAGGTGCGCCGCGCCAAGTCCCTCGCCCCCACCCGGCCCCACCCGGCGGCACCGCACACCCCTCCCGCCAACAAGCTCCTCGCCCCGGGCGCGGGCCTCGTCGACCGGGCCCGCGACTTCGTGAGCGGCCGCGGCCGGTCCTGACCCCCGGCCGCAGGGGCGGCGGCGCAGGGTCCCCGTTCCTCCGGGGGACCCTGCGCCGGGTCCTCGCCGGGAGCGGGCGTGATGCGGCTCATGTCGCAAAAGCACGGCTTTGCGTACGCTGGGCGCGCCGCGCGCCGGACGGGCGCGGCACCCACGCGCACGGAGGACGGTTCGTTCGGCATGCACAGTGAGTTCTCGTCGGTCATCGCCGCGGCCACCCGGTGGCTGCTGGCCGCCTATCCGGCGAACGGCGGAGCCCTCAGCCGTGCCCTCGCCGAAGCTCAGGCCCGCCAGGCCGCCATGGTCGCCGCCGCCCTGCGCTACCCGACGGCCGTGGACGCCGCCCTGCTCGGACTGCTGCCGCCCGGCGGCGCCGACCGCCTGGACCGGGTCGCCGGCGCCGGGGTCCTCGACGAGGGCGCCGGGGACACCGAGACCGGCTGGCGCACCTGGGTGGACGAGGTCGTCGTGAGCTGGGCGGCCTGCCTGCTCGCCGACCCGGAGCTGGCCGCCTCTGCGGTGACGGCCCTCGCGGCCACCGAACACGGCGCCTCCCTCGCCGGTGACGCCCTCCGGCTCACCATTCCCGGTGCCCACGACCGTGCGGCTGCCGTCCTCCTGCGCCACCCGGACCTGGTGGCCCCGATAGCGGACCTGCACCGCGCGGAACTGACGGCACTGCTGGAGGCGGCGCCTCTCGACAGCTTCCCGGCGTAGCCACCGGTTCCCGCGGCCCCCGGCCCGACGCCCACGGACCGGGAGCGGCATCCGCAGGTGTACGCGGTGTTTGTACGGGAAAAGGCAGAAGATGCCTATACGTGATGCCGTGACCTGGTTGGCCCGCCGCAGCCGGGACCCGGTGGTCACCTTGACGGCGCGGGCCACCGTCGCCGCGACCATCTCGTACGTGATCGCCGTGCACGTCAGTAGCGAGTCTGCCCCGCTGACGGCGCCGCTCACCGCCCTGCTCGTCGTGCAGGTGACGCTCTACTCCACGCTCACCACCGGCATCCGCCGGGTGAACTCCGTGGTGGTCGGGGTCCTGATCGCCGTCGGGTTCAGCGCGCTGGTCGGCCTGACGTGGTGGAGCCTGGGGCTGATCATCCTCGCGGCGCTGGTCATCGGGCAGTTCGTGCGGGTCGAGGAGTTCGTCAACGAGGTGGCCATCAGCGCGATGCTGGTGCTCGGGGTGAGCCAGTTGACGGAGCAGGCATGGGACCGCGTACTGGAGACACTCATCGGGGCAGGGGTGGGCCTGCTGCTCAACGTCCTGTTCGCACCGCCCGTGTGGGTGGGGACCGCCGGGGCGTCGATCGAGGACCTCGCCCGCCGTATGCGTCATCTCCTGCTGTGCTGCGCCGAGGAACTGGACTCCCCCGCCGCGGTGGAGCGTGCCGCGGCACGGCTGCACGAGGCGCGACGACTGGACCAGGACGTCGCCGAGGTCGACACCGCGCTGCGCCGGGCCGAGGACAGCCTGCGGCTCAATCCCCGGGTCAGGGAGGCGCTGTTGTCCCGGGTGGTGCTGAGGACCGGTCTCGACACCCTGGAGATCTGCGTGGTGGTCCTGCGCGTCCTGGCGCGGTCGCTGACGGATCTCGCGAAGCGGCGCGGCGCGGACGAGCCGCTGTTCGACCGCGACGTGGCGGTCGCCCTGGAGGAGCTCTTCGCCCACCTCGGCGGGGCGCTCGTCAGCTTCGCCGTCCTGGTGACCACGCAGGTGAGCAGCAACGCCGAGGAGGCCGAGGGCCGGCTGGCCGCGGAGCTCGCGGCGGCCCGCGCGAGCCGCGAGAAGGCCGCGGACATGCTGCTCGACCGGGTGCGGCAGCATCCGGGGGCCTGGCAACTGCACGGGTCCCTGCTCGCCGAGGTGGACCGCATCCTGGACGAGCTGGCCCTGGAGCACCGTTCCCGCCGGCTGATGGAGGAGCTGGACGAGGCCGCCCGGGCGCAGCAGGACCGCTTCGCCGTGCTGGCCAGGCTCCGGCTCGTGGCCCGCGGTGAACGCGTCCGGCGCCGTCGTCACGGGCGGGGCGCGTCCGGCGGGGAGACACGGACCGGTCCCCCGGCGCCCGTGCCCTCGGCCCGGGCGGACCGGCCGGGCCGGGCGCCGGGGGACCGGCGTCGTGCGGCGCGCGACCGGTCGCGCTCGGGGTGACGCGCATCAGGGCGCGGTCGCGGCGCCGCGGACGGCTCAGCCGCGCGCGAAGTCCAGCAGGTCGGCGTTGAACCGCTCGGCGAACTTGGGCACCATCGCCAGCCCGTGCGGGGCTCCCTCGTACACCTTGTAGACCGCTCCCTTGACCAGCTTCGAGCTCTTGGCACCGGCAGCCACGATGGGCACGATCTGGTCGTCGTCCCCGTGCACGATCAGCGTCGGGACGTCGATCTTCTTGAGGTCCTCGGTGGTGTCCGTCTCGGAGAACGCCTTGACGCAGTCGTAGGCGCCCTTGATGCCCACCGTCATGCTCCACAGCCAGAACTCGTCGCGGGTGCCCTGGCTGACGGTCGACCCTTCGCGGTTCGCGCCGTAGAACGGGCCGCTGAGGTCCCTGTAGAACTGGGACCTGTCCTGGGCCACGCCCTCGCGGATCTCGTCGAAGACCTCGATCGGCAGGCCCTCGGGATTGGCCTGCGTCTTCAGCATCAGCGGGGGGATCGCGCCCACCAGCACCGCTTTGGCGACCCTGCCCGTGCCGTGCCGCCCCATGTAGCGCGTGACCTCGCCGCCACCGGTCGAGTGCCCGACCAGGATGACGTCGCGCAGGTCGAGTTCCTCGATGACGGCCGCCAGGTCGTCGGCGTAGGTGTCGAGGTCGTTGCCCTCCCAGGGCTGACCGGAACGCCCACCGCCACGACGGTCGTGGGCGACGCCCCGGAAACCGTGGTCCACCATCCACTTCAACTGCGGGTCCCAGGCGTCCGCGGTCAACGGCCAGCCGTGGGAGAACACGACGGGTTGGCCGGTCCCCCAGTCCTTGAAGAAGATCTGGGTCCCGTCCTTCGCTGTTGCATACGGCATGATCCTGAGTCCTTCTCGCTCCAGGGGGAACGCAGGGTTCCGGGGTTGCCCATACCCAAGCCCGGCCCCGACCGGGATGAGTACGCCGTTGGTCAAACCGTAGTGCCGGGACGGAGTCCCGGCGCGTCGAGACGGCTCAGCGCTCCGGCGCCACGGAAGCGTCCAGCAGCGGGCCGAGCTCGCGTGCCACAGCCGTCAGGGCGCGTACGTCGCACTCCGCCCGAGCGATGACGACGGCGCCCTCGATGGCGCTGATCATCAGCGTCGCCAGCGACGGTGCCCGCCCCGCCGGCACGCCCATCTCCTCCAATGCCCCGGCGACAGGCCCCGTCCAGGCCGCGAAGGCGACGGCCGCCGCCGTACGGGTGGCCTCGGAGGTCCCGGCGCAGTCGACCGTGGCGGCCGCGACGGGGCAGCCGGCGTCGTAGCCGGAGGTCAGGAACTCGTCCGTCCACTGGCCGACCATGGCGGCGAACAGCCCGCCGGGAGTCGGCTCCGGCAGGGCGGCGAGGAAGCGGGCCACGCGCTTGCCGGCGTAGCGGCCGGCCCAGCCGACGGCCTCGTTGACCATCTGCTCCTTGCCGCCCGGGAAGTAGTACTGCAGCGATCCCCGGGGCGCCTGCGCGTGGGCGGCGACCTCGCGCATGCCCGTCGCCGTGACGCCGCCGCGGCGGATCAGCTGTGCGGCGCTGAAGACCATGCGCTCGCGGGGACCCCGCTCGGAACCGGTCATCGCCGACCTCCCACCGTCTGCCCTTCCGCCCGCCCGCGTAAGGGGCGGCGGCCCTGCCCCGGTGCGCGTCAGCTCGGCGGCGCAGTTCGCGCGCGCGGGCCGGCGTCCGGCGCCCCGGGGTCTATTATGACGTCTGTCATAGCGCGTATGACAGCCGTCATAACGCGCGGGTCGAGCGGTCGGACGGCCGGGACGGCGGTGGGCAGTGGACGTGGGTTTCATCGGCCTGGGGATCATGGGGCAGCCCATGGCGCTCCGTCTGGCCGGTTCGGGAACACGGCTGGTGGTCTGGAACCGCACCGCCGCCCGGTGCGCTCCGCTGCGCGCGGCCGGGGTCGAGGTGGCGGAGGGGCCCGGCGAGGTCTTCGACCGGGCCCGCGTGGTGGTCCTGATGCTCGCCGACGGCGCCGCCGTGGACGACGTCCTGGGCCGCGGCACCCCGGACTTCGCCGCGCGTGTGGCCGGGCACGTCGTCGTCCACATGGGCACCACCTCGCCCGCGTACTCGCGCGGGCTGGAGGCCGCCGTCCGCGCGGCGGGCGGCCGCTACGTGGAGGCCCCCGTCTCCGGCTCCCGCAAGCCCGCCGAGGCGGGGCAGCTCGTGGCGATGCTCGCCGGGGATCCCGCGGCGGTGGAGGAGGTGCGGCCGCTGCTCGCGCCGATGTGCCGGGAGTCCTTCGCCTGCGGGCCGGTGCCCGGCGCGCTGCTGATGAAACTGTCGGTCAACCTCTTCCTGATCACGATGGTCACCGGGCTCACCGAGGCGTTCCACTTCGCGGAACGGCAGGGCCTGGACACCGGGCAGTTCCTCTCCGTCCTGGACGCCGGGCCCATGGCCAGCGCCGTGTCGCGGATGAAGGCGCCCAAGCTGAGGGAGCGCGACTTCTCCGCGCAGGCCGCCGCGGCGGACGTGCTGCACAACAACCGCCTCATCGCCGAGGCGGCCCGCGCGTCCGGCCTGGCCTCGCCGCTGCTGGACGTCTGCCACGCCCTCTTCGACGAGACCGTGGAACAGGGCGACGGACGCGCGGACATGGTGGCCGTGCTGCGGGCGATCGAAGCCCGCACGGACGTCGCCGGCGACCTGGTCGCCGAGGTACGGGGCGGAGGCGTCCGGTGAGCCGGACCGTGACGCCCTCGGAGGCCGCCGTCACCGCCCGGCGCATGTGGCGGCTCGCCGAACCGGTGCACGCCGTCACCTACTTCACGCCCGAGGCACGTGCCGCGTACGAGGAGGCGGGGCTGCGCGGTTACTGGCGCGGTTACTTCGCCGGTCGCGCGGCCCCCCTCGGCCCGGTGGGCCCGGAGCCCGTCGTGGCCGCCTTCTTCGGCTTCGCGCCCGCCATGGTGGCCCGCGCGCTGCCCGGCGTGTGGGCGCTCGCCCCGCCCGAGCGCGCCCTTGACGCGCGGCGGCGCGGCGCGGGCGCCGCACTGCGGCGGCTGCTGGCGGGGCAGGAGACGGCGGTGGCGGAGGCGGTGGACCTGCTGGCTCCCGTCGTCGCCGGCCTCGACGTCGCGGGTCGGGTGCTCGCCGCCGCGAATACGGCGCTCCCCTCCCCCGGCGACCCGGTCGACGCGCTCTGGCACCAGGCCACGCTGCTGCGCGAGCACCGCGGGGACGGTCATGTGGCGGCGCTCGTCGCGGCCGGTCTGAGTGGATGCGAGGCGCTGGTGCTGCGCACGGGCATCGACCTGCCGCGAACGGAGCTGCAGCCGCACCGCGGATGGACCGACGAGCAGTGGGCCGGTGCAGCGGCCCGTCTCGCCGACCGCGGCCTGCTCGGCGCGGACGGCTCCGCGACCGCCGCGGGGCGGGAGGCCCACCGCGCGCTGGAGGAGGCCACCGACCGCGCCGCCGGTCGGCCCTGGGAGCCCTTGGCACCCGGGGCCGTCGAGCGCCTGGTCACCGTGCTGTCCGCTGCGGCGCGGGCCTGCGCGGGGGCGCTGCCGTACCCGAACCCGATGGGCGTGCCCACCCCCTGAGGAACGCCTCAGGCCGAGAGGAGTCCTGCGATGCAGGCGTCCCAGTCGATGTGGCCGCCCTCGGTGCCGAGCGGGACGAGTTCCGCGGTCGCGGCCAGGAACCGGGCGAGGTCACCCGTGGCGAGCTGCAGGACGGCCGTGCCGCCGGGGGCGGCGAGCGTGATCAGGGTGTGGGCGTGGTCGCCGGGTTCGACGTGCACGTCGCCGTCCCCGGCGGAGGCCGCGAGCCCGGCGAGCAGCAGCTCGCGGGAGAGCACCCACTCCGCCTCGCCGACACCGTCGTCGAGGCCGAAGCGCATCCGCACGATGTAGGGGTCGTCGGAACGGTACCGGCAGTCCGCCGACAGATCGAGGAACCGCCGGGTCCCGGTGATCAGCCGCAGGGACAGGTGTTCCGTGAGTGCTCGCATGGACGCCCCCTCGTGGGCCCGGTTCGGCCGCGTTCGCCGTTCAGCAGCATGTCGTTGCCGTGCGTTTGCCCCGTGCCGCATGGTCCGGGCCGGGGCGACGGGAAAGATTTCGTGAAGGCTCGCCCTGGACGATCGATCTGCGGGGTGCCCGGTCAGGAGCGCCGGTCCTGCGCCATGACGTCGGCGGGTCCGGGGAGTTCACCGCCGATCGCGGGGACCGGGTCCGGGGCTCCGACCGTCGGGCACAACGACAGCGGTACCCCGGCGACGGCCGCCGCCCGTTCGGTGCCGTCCGGGGAACTGCCCAGCCATGCGCAGAACAGCACGGTCGCGTCGTCCTGGAACTCGCCGACCTGGTGGTCCGAGACCCGGCGCATGAGACGGCACAGGGTCTCGGGGAGGGGCAACCGGTCGGCGTGGTGGCGGATGAGGAAGTCCAGGAACCCGGAGAGCCCGAACTCCCCCCCGGTGGTGGTACGGGCCTCCGGGATGCCGTCGGTGTAGAACACGAGGCGGTCGCCCGGCTCCAGTTGCTCACGGCACACCTGCGGTGCCACCCCCAGCCCCAGGCCCATGGGGTCGCCGGGCGAGCAGGCGAGTTCGGCGACCCAGCGCCCGCCCCGGATGAGGACCGGCGGGTGATGGCCGCGGTTGACCCATTCGAAGAGGCCGGAGCCGGTGTCCAGCCGGCCGACGACGCCGGTGGCGTAGCGCGTCCCCTCGAACTGCTCGACCAGCACCTTCTCGATCTCGTCGGTGATCTCGACCAGTTCCGCGTGGCGGCGGCGGGCGTTGCGGCTCGCGCCCATGGCGAGGCTCGCGGTCAGGCCGGCCGCCGTGTCGTGCCCCATCGCGTCGAAGATCGACAGATGGACCAGCGGGCCGTCGAGCGCGTAGTCGAAGGCGTCCCCTCCGACCCGGTAGGCGGGTTCCAGCGCCGCGGAGATGACGACCCGGCCGTCCGAGTACGAACGGGGCGGCAGCAGGCGCCACTGCATCTCGGCGGCCACGTTCATGGCCTCGCTGCGCACCGTGCGGGCGTACACGTCGCTGTAGTCGCGCTTGGCGGTGACGATGAGCGCCACCGCGTCGGCCAGCGACTGCACGTCCTCGCGGGTGCGGTCGTCGTCCCCCTCGGTGGTGACGCGCAGCAGGCCCAGCCGCTCGGAACCGCCCAGCAGGGGTGCCCACCAGCGGCACTTGCCGGGGCACTCGGAGACGGCGGGGAGCAGCCGGCCGTACTGGAAGGCGCGGCCGGGCACCGTGCCCTCGATCCGCAGCTCGGAGCTGTGGTTCCGGTGGCCGCACTCGCCCGCCCCCTCCTCCGCGAGGTTGCGCAGCACACGGCGCTGGAGGTCGGAGAGGTAGATCGTGACGTGGGCGAGGCCGGCGGGTTCCGCGTGCTCGGCCACCTTCGCCGGCAGCTGTTCCAGGGGCATCAAGTGGCTATCGGCCAGCAGGCCCGCCAGCATCCGGCGACTGCACCGATCCCTGTCCTGCGTCACCCTTGCTCCTCGCCGCCCGTCGGCGGGTCCGGGGTTCCGGCGACCTCGCCCGGGCCGGGTGGCCCCCGCCTCGAACCTTTCCCATCGTACGCATGCCGCGCATAAGTGATGCAACGGACACCTTCCGTCATCCACGGGCCGCGACCGGGGCACCGGGCGCGGCGATGACGTACGGCGGTACGCATGACCGGGCACACGGCGGACCGCCGTTACGTAGCTTGACGGACGCCTTTCGTCGGCTTTCGCCCTAGTTTTTGCTGTGTCCGCGGCCGGGGGCCGGGCGACCGCGGACGGGTCGACTCGGAGGTCTGGGATGACGGCATACGACTACATCGTCGTCGGTGGCGGGACCGCGGGGTGCGTGCTCGCCGCGCGGCTCTCGGAGGACGGGCGGGCCCGGGTGCTGCTCCTCGAGGCGGGGCCGGCCCGGGCGGCGAAGCGCTCGGCCGCTCCGCCGCGGTGGATGCGGTTGATCGGCAGCGGGATGGACTGGGGCGACCGGACCGTGGAGCAGCGCGGAGCCGGCAGTGCCGTGCTGCCCTATCCGCGGGGGAAGGCGCTGGGCGGATCGAGCAGCATCAACGCCATGGTCCACCTGCGGGGGCACCCGGCCGGCTACGACGCGTGGGAGAAGGCGGGCGCGACCGGCTGGAACTTCGACACCCTGCTGCCCTACCTGCGCCGCAGCGAGCGGGCGGCGGGGCGTGACCCGGAGTTCCGCGGCACCGAGGGCCCCATGCGGGTGGCGCCGCCGCACCGGGTCCACCCGCTGTCGCCCGCGTGCCTGAGCGCCGTGCAGGCGGCCGGGCACCCCATCAGCACCGACCTCAACGGCCGCCACCAGCAGGGCGGCGGGTGGCTGGACCTGAACATCGTCGACGGGGCCCGGCAGAGCGCCGCCGACGCCTACGTGCGGCCGGTGCTGCACCGGCCGGGCCTGACCGTGGTCACCGGGGCGCAGGTCCACCGGCTCCTGCTGCACCACGGGCGGTGCACGGGCGTGGAGTACAGCCGTGACGGGCTGCCCGAACGGGCCGAGGCCGGCCTGGAGGTCGTCCTCGCCGCCGGCGCGGTCGGCTCCCCGCACCTGCTCATGCTCTCGGGTGTCGGGCCGCCCGACGAGCTGCGGTCCCACGGCATCGGCGTGGAGGCGGACCTCCGCGAGGTCGGGAGCAATCTGCACGACCACCCCGTCACGGTCGTCAACTTCTCCGCGGCCCGGGCGGTGCCCACGCCGACGGGACCCGCGTTCGACGCCGCCGCGGCCCTGTGCAGCACCCACGCCGACACCGCCCCCGACATCCAGGTGCTGTTCCTGTGCGCGCCGTACGTGCCGCCGCCGCTGGAGGGCGCGGAGAACGGCTACAGCTTCGTGGTGGGTCTGATGTCGCCCCGCAGCCGGGGCTCGGTCCGGCTGGCCGGGGCCGACCCGCGCTCCGCGCCGCTGGTCGACCCGAACTTCCTGTCCGCGCGTTCCGACGTGGAGAGCCTGATCAGGGGGGTGCGCATGGCCCAGGAGATCGGCAGCGAGCAGGTGCTGAAGGTATGGCGGAAGGAAGAGGTCCTGCCGGGGCCCGCCGTGTTCAGCCACGGGCTCCTGGAGGACTACGTACGGCGCAGCGTCGGCAGCTTCTACCACCCGGGGGGCACCTGCCGCATGGGGTCGGACGACCAGGCCGTCGTCGACCCCGAGCTCCGGGTGAACGGCGTGTCGGGGCTGCGGGTCGCCGACGCGTCGGTGATGCCGTCCGCGGTGTCCGCGCACCCCAACGCGACCGTGCTGGCCGTCGCGGAACGGGCGGCCGACCTCATCAGGGGCGAAGGGGGCGACGGCCTGACCGGGCGGGCCGCCGCGTGAACGGTGCCCCTTCCGGCCTCAGGACCCGGGTGGGAAGAACCGGGCCAGCTGGCTGCGCGAGGTGACGCCGAGCTTGGGGAAGATCCGCGTCAGGTGGGTGCTGACCGTCCGGTGGGACACGTAGAGCCGCGCGCCGATCTCCTTGTTGGACAGGCCCTCGGCCGCCAGCGTCGCGATCTGCAGTTCCTGCGGCGTGAGCCGGTCGGCGGCCCGGGGCGACCGCTGACGGGTGGTCTCGCCGGTGGCCTCCAGTTCCTGCCGCGCGCGGCGGCTCCACGCCGCGGCTCCCAGGTCGTCGAAGGTGTCGCGGGCGGCCCTGAGCGGTGCGCGGGACTCCAGGACGCGGCGCTGCCTGCGCAGCCACTCGCCGTACGCGAGCCGCAGGCGCGCCCGCTCCAGGGACCAGCCCGTGAGGTCCGCCTCCAAGGCGGCCGCGAAGGCGGCCTCACCCTCGTCCTCACCGGCCAGGACCGCCCGGGCGTGGCGTGCGGCCAGGCGCACGCGGGCCGCGGGCGTCCGGCGGGCCAGCGGTGCGAGCCGCTCCAGGACCCCTTGCGCGTCGTCCTTCTCGCCGCAGTGCGCGGCCGCCTCGGCGAGGTCGCCCAGGGTCCACAGGGCGGTCATCACGTGGTGCCCGGCGTCGGCCGGATCGGTCAGCCGCCGCAGCTGGGCGTACGCCTGCGCGTGGTCCCCGCTGCAGGACAGCGCCGTGCCGCGCGCCATGCGCACCGTCGCGTGCAGCAGCGGGGAGTTCAGCCGGACGGCGATGGCCCGCGCCTGCCCGATCAGCCGGTGGGCGTTCGACGCGTCGTCGCGCAGGGCGGCGAGGCAGCCGAGCACGCTGAGCGCGGTCGCCTCCCACTCGGGCTGCCCGGTCTCCCGGGCGAGCCTGCGGGCCTCGTCGGCGTCCAGCCGCGCCGGATCGCAACGGCCCGTGGCCGCGCGTCCCGAGGCGCGCAGTGCCAGCGCCTCCGCCAGCGGTGCCAGCCGCCCCTGGTGCCTGAGCCGCTCGACGGCCGCGGTGAGGAAGGGGTCCGCGTGTTCGGGCGCACCGACGCACCACAGCGCGCGGGCCGTCGTGTGCAGCGCCGCGGCGTCGTCCGTCCGCCGGGCCACGGCGCGGGCCGCTTCGAGCACCGAGGAGGCACGCTCCACCGGCGCGGCCTGCGCGTCGATCAGCACCATGGCGGCGCCCCCGGTCTCGCACCGGCCGTCCAGCTCCGCGGCCAGCCGGTCGGCGGTGCGCAGGACCTCCCCGTGCAGCGCGGACTCCCCGTTCCCGCGGTAGAGGTGGGCGGCCGCGGCGCTCGTCAGCCGGACCGACAGGGCCGTCTCGCCGTCGGCCCGCATGCGCTCGGCCGTTCGGAGCAGCGTCCGGACGGCCACCGGCTCCCGGCCCCCGCAGACGGTGAGCGACTCGGAGATCCACAGCAGGCGGGCCGTGTCCTTGCCGGTCGGTTCCAGCCGCTCGACGGTCCGCACCAGGCGACGGACGAGGTCGCGTCGGCCGAGGCCGACGGCCAGCTCCGCACTGCGCAGCATGAGGTCGACCTGTCGGCCGCCGTCGGGGGTGAAGGCGGCGGCGTGCTCGAAGGCGTGCACGGCGGCGACGGCGGCGCCGCGTCGCAGCGCGTGGTCGCCGCACCGCTCCAGTCCCCGTGCGACGGTCCCGTCCGGGGGAAGGGTGGACGCGGCCAGGTGCCAGATGCCGCGGTCGGGACGGCCGGCGTGGATCGCGGCGAGCGCGGCGTGCATGGCGTTGCGCTGCGTGACGGACGCGGCCTGGTGGATCGCGGAGCGGACCAGGGGGTGCCGGAAACGCACGGCGTGCCGGTCGACACGGACGAGGCCAGCGTCCACGGCGGGCACGAGGCCGTCGACGGTGACAGGGACGCCGCAGACGGCGCCGGCCGCTGCCACGACGTCGCCCGTCGCCGCCTCGGCGTCGAGCGCGGCGGCGAGCAGCAGGGTGCTCGTGGCGTCGGGGAGTTCCAGGATCCGGGTCTCGAACGCGCGCTGCAGGTTGACGGTCAGCGGGAGCCAGCGGGGGATGACCGCGACGGATTCCAGGCCCCCGGCCGCCAGGGGGAGTTCGACGAGGGCCAGTGGATTGCCGTCGGCCTCCTCCAGCAACCGTGCGCGGACGAAGGGCGCGAGTGCCGGCGCGCCGGCGTCCAGCAGCCGCGCGGCGTGGTCCGCGTCGAGCCGGCTGACCGGCATCTCCTCGACGCCTTCCCAGGCGGGCGCCTCCGTCTCGCCCTGGGTGGCGGCGGCCAGCAGCACCACGGGGTCCGAGGACAGCCGCCGGGCGACGAAGGCGAGCAGGTCACTGGTGGACCGGTCGAGCCACTGGAGGTCGTCGACGATCAGGAGCAGCGGCCGGTCGGAGGCGCACTCCGCGAGGAGGTCGAGCACGGCGAGGGCGATGCGGAAGGGCTCGGGGCGGCCCACGTCGTGGAGGCCGACCGCGGCCAGCAGCGTCTCGCGCTGGGGCTCCGGGAGGCGGCCGGTCTCCAGGAGCACCGGGCGCAGCAGTTGGTGGAGTCCGGCGAACGGCAGGTGCGACTCGGACTGCACACCGGCCAGGCCGAGCACCCGCCGGCCCTGCTCCGCCGCCCGTTCCTGGGCGAGCGCCAGCAGCGTCGTCTTGCCGATCCCCACCTCGCCGCGCAGCACCAGGGCGCCGCCGCGGCCGTCCGCGGGGCGCAGGAGGGCGTCAATCGCCTCGGTTTCGGCCTGTCTGCCGATCAGGGAGGGGATCCGTGTCGCCATGGTCCGCCCTCGCGGTGTCCCGGTACTCGTACACGAACCACCGTACAAGGGGATGAAAGGGTTCATTCTGCCGCTCTTGACAGACAGTCCGGGGGAACGTCCTCCGCGGACGCGGTCCTCTCGCGCCTGGCGCGGCTGCCGGCGGAGCGGCGGGCGGACATCGGGGCGGACCCCGCGGTGGTCCGGCGGGTCTTCGCCGGACCGGATCGAGGCGGACAAGGTCGACCAGGCCGGGCTACTGCGGCTCTGGGGGGCCTGATCCATAGCTGCGCCGGCGCGAGCGGCCCGACCTGACGACAAAGGTCCGCCCGCGCCTGGACGCGGTGGACGCAGCCCTGGTGCGTGTCGTCGCGGCGACCCAGCCCCGGCTCACCGGTGCACGCTGCGTGGCCGTCACCCGGCGGGCGGTGTCGGAGGAAGTGGCCGTTGCCCGGCTGTGCGCCCTGCACCGGCAGGGTCTTCCGCGGGCCCTGGCCCATGCCTGCACGGAACCGCGGGACACCGCCGCACGCACGCGGTGGGCGAGCGACCGCCCGCCACGACCCGCACGCCCGGCCCCGGACCCCGCGAAGACGCGGAACACGCCCCCGCAGCAGCACCGTCCGGCCGTCCGTGAGCAGCGCCCTGACGTACCGGGACCCTCCCGCGCCTGTCCCGTCGGACGGCCGGTCCGGCACCGCCGGCGGCAGGCGTGCGTGGACGCGGACGTCGCCCCGCGCTCAGGGGCAGGCCGCGCGGGTGCCGCCGCTGCGGCCGGGGCCGGTGGCACGGGCCTTCGGGGGCTCCGGCCGGTTCGGTCAGGCCTCCGCGGGTACGTGCGCGTCCTTCAGGCGCCCGGCGACCGTCGCCAGGAACTCGTCGGACAGCTCCGGGTCGGCGACCGCGCGCGAGATCAACAAGGCACCGACCAGGGCGCTGAGGGTGAGCATCGCGTCGGCCCGCGCCTCACCGGGGTCGTCGCCCTGCGCCGCCTCACCGATGAGCGCGAGGTAGCCGAGGACCTGCTTCTCGTACGCCTCCCGCAACTCCGCATCGCCGCGACCGGCTGCGGCGCCCAAGGTCACCAGGGCGCAGCCGGTGCCGGGAGCGTCCCGGTGGCGGGCGCTGAGGTAGGCGTCGATCAGGCCCGAGCGGGGCTCATCCGGGTCCCGGCGGGCGGCCTCGGCCATCTTGGCCTCGCCGTCGGCCAGGGCCAGCGCCGCCGCCTGACCCATCAGGTCCTCGCGCGAGGCGAAGTGCTTGTAGAACCCGCCGTGGGTCAGTCCGGCCTCGTTCATGAGGTCCGCGACGCCGGGTCGGGTCATGCCCTCCTCGCGGATCCGGCGGGCGGCGATCCGCAGGACCTTCTCGCGCGACTCGGCCTTCGCTGCCTGCGAGTGACCCATCGCATGACCTCCCGGGTGTGCGTCGGGCTGACCCGACCCAATGTGGATGACGGACATCATACACCGCCACCGGAATCCCCTCCCGGGCTTTGACATGCAGGATGACACGCATCATCCTGCATGTGTGGATGACACAAATCATCCAGACCTCGGCACGAGCCTCCACCGGAGCAGGCCCACCGCCCCGCCCCTCCCGCCCGCGAACCCTCCGCGAGGACCCATGACCACCACAGCAACCCGCCCGGACGTCAAGCGGGGAACCCTCCCCGTCTTCGCCACGGCGACGGCGATCACGGTCGCCAACATCTACTTCACCCAGCCCCTCCTCGACCAGATCGCCCGCGGCTTCGGCATCTCCGCCTCGGCCGCCGGCCTCGTGGCCACGGCAGGACAGATCGGCTACGCGCTGGGGATCGTGGCCGTCGTCCCGCTCGCGGACCGGGCCCGGCTGCGCCGGCTGTCCAGGGTCCTGCTGGCGGTGACCGCCGTCGCGCTCCTGGGGGGCGCCCTGGCTCCGTCCGTCGCCCTGCTGGGGATGGCGACCCTCGTGCTCTCGGCGAGCACCGTGCTCCCACAGGTGATCATGCCCACGGTCGCGTCCATGGCCGCCCCCGGCCAGGCCGGGCGGGTCCTGGGGGCGGTCGGCACGGGGCTGACGATGGGCGCCCTGCTCTCGCGCACCGCCTCCGGGCTCATCGCCGAGGCCGCGGGCACCTGGCGGGCCGGCTTCCTCGTCGCCGCGGCGGCCACGGCGGCGCTGCTGCTGGTCCTCCCCCGCTACATGCCGGCCGGGCGCCCGCCGGGGGCGGCGGCCTCCGGCGGCTACGGGAGCTTGCTCGCCTCGCTCCCCCGACTGCTCGTGGTCCACGCCCCGTTGCGCCTGTCGGCCGCGCTGGGGGCGACGGCGTTCGCCTCCTTCTCGGCCTTCTGGTCCACGCTCGCCTTCCACCTCACCGCGCCGCCGATCGGCCTGGGCCCCGCCGTGGTCGGCCTCTTCGGCCTGTGCAGCGTGCCGGGCGCCCTGGCCGCCCGCTACTCGGGGCGGCTCACCGACCGGTGGGGGCCGCTGGGGGTCAACACCCTCGCCGTCGCCTCGGCACTGGCCGCCTTCGTGCTCTTCGGGGTCGCGGGGCGGTCGCTCGTCGTCCTCGCCGTCGGCTGCAACCTCCTCGGCTACGGGGTGACGAGCGGCCAGATAGCGAACCAGGCCCGCATCTTCACCGCCGGGCCGGAGATCCGGGGGCGGCTCAACACGGTGTACATGTTCGCGGTCTTCGGTGGCGGCGCCACCGGTTCCGCCGTCGCCGGGGTGCTCTTCTCCGCCTTGGGCTGGCGCGGCGTGGTGGCGGGCGGCCTGGGCTTCCTGCTCCTCGCGGGCCTCACGCTCGCCTGGCACGGCCTCCGCGCCCGCCGCACCGGCCCCCGGCACGGCGACGACGCCGAGCCCGGACAGGCCGACGCGGACACCGCCACCGCTCCCGCCCTGCGGCGGTAGCCACACCCCCTCGGAGCGCGGGCCCCACCGCCCGCGCTCCCGCACCCCCGCTTCCCGGGGCCGCCACTACCGTCCGTCGCGCTCCCAGGTCAGGACGCCGGTGCGCAGCGCCCCCCAGATCCTGGCGGCACCGGGCAGGCTCAGCCGGAGCCTGCGCCCGTCCAGGTCGGCGATCCGCGTCTGGGAACCGCCCACCCAGTTGGGGAACAGGCTCAGCTCGACGTGGTGGACGACCGTGTCCCCCGCCGGGACCTCGAAGGTGCCGGCGTACGCGAGGTAGCCCGCGGCCGCCGCGGCCAGTTCCTCCGGCAGCCCTTCCTCGAGCCGCCCGTGGCGGAAGCCCGGCCGCCCGACCCGCATGATCTGGGCCGCCATGTGGCCGTCCGGCCCGTACGTGATCAGTCCCCGGGGCCGCGGCCCGAAGGGCTCGACGACCTCCCCGGTCCCGACGTCGGTGGCCTCGTAGGACATCAGGCGCCAGGCGCCGATCAGGGATGTGCGCAGTTCATCGGGGGTCATCGCCGTACCTCGCTCACGTGCCGGGCGCCCGGGGGCGCCGTCCTTGACTTTCAGGATGACGAGAGTAATCCTGAATGAAGAATGAGGATGATGCAAGTAATCCAGATTGGAAAGGACCCGTCATGACCGACACCTACGACCCCACGCGCACCGCGATCCTGCTGGTCGACCCCTACAACGACTTCCTGTCGGAGGGCGGCAAGGTCTGGCCCGCGCTGGAGGGCGTCGCCACCGAGGTCGGCCTGCTCGACAACCTCCGCGCCGTCGTCGGTGCGGGGCGCGCGGCGGGCCAGAAGGTCTTCTTCGTCCCCCACCGCCGCTGGCAGGAGGGTGACTACGAGGACTGGGAGCACCCCAACCCCACGCACCGCATCATCCAGGAGCGGCACACCTTCGCCCTCGGCACCTGGGGAGGCGAGTTCCACCCCGACTTCCGGCCCGCCGACGGCGAGGTGGTCATCCAGGAGCACTGGTCGCAGAGCGGGTTCGCCAACACCGACCTGGACTTCCGGCTCAAGCAGCACGGCATCACGCACGTGATCGTCATCGGCCTGCTCGCCAACACCTGCATCGAGTCCACCGGCCGCTTCGCCATGGAGCTCGGCTACCACGTGACGCTCGTCCGCGACGCCACCGCGGCCTACCGCCCGGAGATGATGCACGCCGCCCACGAACTCAACGGCCCCACCTACGCCCACTCCATCACCACCACCGCCGACCTGCTCAAGACCCTGGAGAACGGAGACCACTGACATGCGACTGACCGGAGAGATGCTGATAGGCGCGTCGTCCGTCCCCGCGTCCGAAGGCACGATGAAGGCCCTCGACCCGGCGACCGGCGAACTGGTCGGACCGGAGTTCGCGCTCGGCGGGGCGGCCGAGGTCGACCGCGCCGCCCGCCTGGCCGACGAGGCCTACGACACCTACAACCGCACCGGCCTCGCGGAGCGCGCCGCGTTCCTCGAACTGATCGCGGACCGGCTCGAGGGGATCAAGGGCGAACTGGCCGAGCGGGCAGCCCTGGAAACGGGCCTTCCGGCCGCGCAGCTGGAAGCCGAGGCGGTCAAGTCCGCAGGGCAGTTCCGGCAGTTCGCGGACGTCGTCCGGCAGGGCCGGTTCCGGCAGGCCGCCGTCGACCCGGCCCAGCCGGAGCGGCAGCCCCGGCCGCGCATGGACCACCGCATGCAGAAGATCGGGATCGGCCCGGTGGCCGTCTTCGGCGCCAGCAACTTCCCGATCTCGTACTCGGTCGCGGGCGGCGACACCGCCGCCGCTCTCGCGGCGGGCTGCCCGGTGATCCTCAAGGCCCACAACGCCCACCCCGGCGCCTCGGAGCTGCAGGGGCGCGTCATCCAGGGCGCCGTCGCCGATTCCGGACTGCACGAGGGCGTGTTCTCGATGGTCCGGGGGGCCGGCAACGCTATCGGCGAGGCCCTGGTGGACCATCCGCTGGTCAAGGCCGTCACCTTCACCGGCTCCGAAGGCGGTGGCATGGCCCTGTACCGGCGGGCCCAGCTGCGACCCGACCCGATCCCGGTCTTCGCCGAGATGACCAGCGTCAACCCGACCTTCGTCCTGCCAGCGGCGCTGGCGGCGCGCGGCGGCGAGATCGGCGACGGCTTCGCCGAGCGCATGCTCGTCAACGTCGGCCAGGCCTGCCTGAAGCCGGCCGTGCTGCTCGCCGTCGACGGCCCGGGCTACGCCGCGATGCGCGAGGCAGCCGCGGCACGGGTGGGCGCGATGGGCGCACGGACGATGCTCACCCCCGGCATCCACGACGCGTACGGCCGCGGAGCGCAGCGCCTGCGCGACTCCGGGGCCACGACCGTGACGGTGGGCCCGGAGCCCGAGGGCGCCTTCGAGGGCCGCGCGCAGCTCCTCGAGGTCGACGGCGACCGGTTCCTGGCCGAACCCACCCTGGCCGAGGAGGTCTTCGGACCGGCCGCGCTGCTGGTCCGGCTGTCCGGCGTCGAGCAGATGACCGAGGTGGCCCGGAGCTTCCGCGGCCAGCTGTCGGCGACGATGCACCTCGAGGAGGAGGACCACCCGCAGGCCGCGCGCCTGCTGCCGGTCCTGGAGCGCCGCACCGGCCGGATCGTGGTGAACGCCTTCGCCCACCCGCAGGAGGTCGGCCACGCCACCATCCACGGAGGCCCGTTCCCGGCCACCACCGACAGCCGCTTCACCTCGGTCGGCATGAGCGCGATCGACCGCTTCCTGCGGCCCGTCACCTACCAGGGCTTCCCGGACGCGCTGCTCCCCGAGGCGCTGGTCCCGGCCAACCCGCTGGGGCTGTGGCGGCTGGTCGACGGGCACGTCACCCGCGGCTGACCCGCCGGGAGCGGCAGGCCCCGTCACGGGAAGCGGGCGAGTTCCTCCCGGGTACGGGCGATCCAGGGGTGGTCCTCGCCGAGGTGGCGCACACGGTCCTGGAGGACCTGGCGCAGCAGCCGGGCGGCACGTGGGGCGTCGCCCGCCGCGCCGACCGAACAAGCGTGGGCGTTACGGCTGTTGAGGGTGGAGGGATGGTCGTCACCGAGGACGCGGGTGCGGTCCTGGACGAGGATCTCCAGCAGGTCCGCGGCCTCGCCGTGACGGCCGGTGGCGGCCAGGCAGCGGGCACGCCCGCCGCGTGCGGTGAGCGTCTGGGGGTGGTCGTCGCCCAGGCGCTCGCGGCAGTCGTCGACGAGCTGTTCGTACCGGGCCGTCGCCTCGGCCGCCCGGCCCGCCCTCAGGACACAGCGGGCGTGGGCGGCACGGACAGCGAACAGCTGGGGGTGCCCGTCGTCGAGGATCTCGGCGCTCTCGGTCAACAGCGCGCCGAGGAGCCGTACGGCCTCCTCGGCCGCCCCGGCCTCGCTGAGGAACACCGCCTGGTAGCGCCGCCACAGCAGCGGGATCGGGCTGTCCGGCCCGTGCACGGCGGCTCCGCGGCCGTCCTCGATCAGGTCGCTGAGCAGTGCCGATGCGCGGCCGGGGTCACCGGCCTCGCCAAGGAAACGGGCGTGGCCGTGGCGGGAGGCGAGGGTGTCCGGGTGGAGCGGGTCGAGGACCTTCAGGCAGTCCTGGAGGAGTTCCCCGAACAGCCCGGCGGCGCGGGCGGCATGCCCCGCCTCGCCGAGGAAGTGGGCGTGGTGGCGGCGGTTGTTGAGGGTGTAGGGGTGGTACGGGCCCTGGGTGCGTGACCGGTCGGCGACCAGGCTGTCGAAAAGCCGGGCGGCCTGTGCGGGGCGGCCGGCGTCGCCGAGCAGGTAGGCGTAGCCGTACCGGCTGCTGAGGGTGTGCGGGTGGTCGGCGCCCAGCAGGCGGGTCCGGTCGGCCAGCACGGACTGGTACTCGGCGACCGCTTCCTCGAGCCGTCCGGTCTCGCCGAGGAACAGCGCCAGGTTGTTGCGGCTGTTGAGGGTGTGGGAGTGCTCGCGGCCGAGGACGCGCGTGCGGTCCTGGATGACGCCGCGCAGCAGGTCGACGGCCTCGGCGGGGTGGCCGGCCATGCCGACGTAGCGGGCGTGGGAGTTGCGGTTCTCCAGCGTCTCCTTGACGTCGGGGCCGCCGCGCCGCTCGGCCTCCGCGACCAGCTCGCGGTACAGGTCCGCCGCGCGCCGGGGGTCGCCGGCCTCCCCCACGCACGTGGCGTACCACTGCCGGGGCAACTGCCCGGGGTCGGCACCGGCCTTGTCGAAGGCGGCCATGGCGTGGTGCAGGTCGCCGCGCTGGTAGGCGGTCGCGCCGATGTCCAGGGCGCGCACCGGGTCGGCGTGGTCGATGAGGATCTCCCACACGGCGTCCGGGATGCGCGGCGGCGGCACCTGCTCGTCCAGGGTCTGGTGCAGGTAGTCGAAGGCCAGGTAGGCGCCGTCGTCGCGGGGCAGCAGCAGGCTGGAGGTGGCGTGCAGGGGGTCGGTGGCCCAGCGCAGCGCCTCCTCCCACGCCTCCGGCCGCAGGCTGGTGCCGCCGCGCAGGTCCAGGTGGATCTCGTGCAGGCGGCGCAGCACGTCCTCGGGCAGCGGCTGGTGGTAGCCCGCGCGCCGGGCGTCCACGGCCCCTGCGACGAGGGCGGCGGCCCGCGGACGGGCACCGGCCGCCCACGCGTTGCTGAAGTCGTCGAGCAACTGGGGCGCCGCGGCGAGGTACTCGGCCACCCCGCGGCTGCCGGACCGGGCGTCGTTGACGGCGGCCCTGATCCTCGGGTCGTCGGTGTGGTGCCGGGCCCGCGCCAGCTCCGCCTCGCTCCAGGTACGGTCCACCCGCACGACCGAGGCCAGCCGCAGCACCTCGCGCCCCGAGCGCAGCACGTCACCGCCGGGCTCGTCGTCGGCGGCCGAGCGGGCGCCGAAGCGGATGTGCTGACGTGCGCTCATGGTCGCCACGACGGCGACCCGGGCCGGCCCGGCCTCCAGCAGCCGCTGTACGTGACCTGCCGTCAGCCCGCCCGCGCCGAGGTAGTTCTCCAGGTCGTCCAGCCACACCACGGCCTGCTTCAGCCGTGGCACGGTGTCCGCGAGGGCGACCATCGCCTCACGACTGTCCGGGACGAGCAGCCGGTAGCGCGGGAAGTGCTTGCGCACCACCTCGTAGGCCAGACGCGTCTTGCCCGCCGTGGAGTCCCCCACCAGCAGCAGGAAGCCCTGTCCCCCGCTGAGCACCGCCTCCGCCTGCGGCATGGCGTCCCGGCCGACGAACACCGGGACACGGCCGAAGCCGGCCGTCCCGCCGCCGCCCGGTGCGGCCGGGTGGACGCCGAGACCGATGGGGTCGTCCACGTCCGCCACCAGCGGCGCCGTGCCGCGCCGGGAGATCCGCAGCAGGCCGGGCAGCGCCCGTCTGCGGCCCGCCGACTGCTCCAGCGCCCTGCCTCCCGAGGCGGCCACGGTCTCCGTCGCCGCCCCGGCGACCGCTCCCGCCGGGCCGAACAGCAGGGTCAGGGCGGGCCGGGCCAGACCGGAGAACACCCTGAGCAGGTAACCCGCCGCGCCTGTGGCGCGGTCCCTCCCGGCAGCCATCGCGTACTCCCCCGTCCCCCCGGTGCTCCCCTGCCGTGGTGCATTCCCGGTGGCGCCGCCGGCTACCCACCGGGGGCACGGTAGCGGGCGGAGGCCAGGGAGAAGTCGAGGAAGCCGCGGGCCCAGGCGTGGATGCCGTCCGCGTACTGGCAGACCGCGGCCAGCTGCCCCGGGGTGAGGTCGGTCGCGAGGGCGGTGGCGTACAGGTCGCGTGTCGCGGTGCGCAGGGAGGCGACGCGGCGGGCGTGCCACAGCCGTGTCTCGTCGATCGCCTCGTCCAGCGTCAGGCCGTGGTGGTGGCGCAGGACGAGGACCAGGTTGGTGGTCTCCCCCGAGCGCAGCTCCTTCTCCACCGAGAACAGGTCGTTGGTCCAGCCGATGACATCGGCGGCGGCCTCGCGCAGCGCGCGGCAGGCCGGCGAGAACCAGATCGCCGGGGGCAGTTCCGCCTCCTGGGCGTACTCGATGAGGTCGAAGCACCATCCGGTCGCGCCGGAGACCCGCCGCCAGGCGATGTAGGCCTCGGGGGTGGGCACCTCGTCGCCGGCGCGGATCCTGATCATGTCCTGGTTGGTACGGATCCACCCGAGCAGGTGACGGCGGAAACGGTCACCCCAGGCGGGCCCCATGGCCCCGGTCACCCGCGGCAGGAGTTCGCCCAGGACGCGGACGGCCGGCGGCGCCGACGCGGGGACCTCCCACCCGCAGCCGCCGACGGCGCGTGCCATGGCCTCCAGTTCCGCGCCGGTCCCCGTGGACGGGCCCACGTCGCTGCCGTCGTCGACGGCGAACATCCACAGCGTCAGCCGGGCCAGCTCCGTCAGCCGGGCCGGGGTCGCCCATGGCCACACGTGCGCGGCCATGGCGGCCTGCCGTTCCCGGCCGGCCTGCCCCGAGGCCGGCGCGGACAGCAACCCGGCCCGCCGCGCCCAGGCCATGACGTGCGGCTCCACCTGCCGCAGGCCGGGGTTGAGGAGCGACGGGCCCGGTACGCGGACGGGCCCCCCGGCCCGGCCCCGTGCCGTCCCGCTGTGCGCGGCCCGTCCCCCCGGGCCGTCGATACGAACGAACGCAGATGTCTTCCCCACCGGATTCCCCCCTTCCCGGGCCGTCGGCGACCCGGGCAAGGACTACGACTTCCAGCCATCCCCGTCCCGGTTCCTACCCAGCGTTCGACTTCCGGACGCCCGGAACGGGCAGCCGGTGTCAGAGCTCCGTCGAAACCGGGCTGACGGGAACCCGGTCCGTCCACGATGCGTCATGATCCGGGCGGGCACCGACCGCCCGCACCGTTCGCGTTCGCCCTCGCGTTCACCTTCGTGTCCACGTTCAGGTTCATCGAGGAGAGAAGTGCACAGACACCGCCGTCCGTACTCCGCCGCCGTGGCCGCCGTGCTCCTGGCCGCCCTGCTGGGTGCCTGCGGGAGCCCGGACTCCGGCGCCGTGGCCGGATCCGGACCGTCGGCCGCCGCTTCCGCCGGCACCCGCACCCCGGTGGCGAAGGCGGACCCGCCCGTCACCGGGGCGCTGGACGACCACCGGCACGTGGCGCGCAGGACCGCCCCCGCGCGGCGCCCGCACATGGTGCAGCGGTGCACCGACCGCACCCGGCGGGTGAAGCACACCTCCTCGAAGGGTTCGGGCAAGCGCAAGTCGACCCGGACCTGGTACACCACCGAGCACTACCAGGACTGCCGCAAGGTCCAGCAGGGCACCGAGTCCTACACCCGTGTGGTGTCCGCGGAACGCTGGTGCGTCGAACTGGACGACGTCGGCGGCGACCGCACCCGCGACGACGTCTGGTACAAGGTGGACGCCACGACCTACGGCACGGCCGTCGGCGCCGAGGAGGGCACCCCGATGTCCTTCACCCCCCTGGCGTCCGGCTGCTGACGGCGCACCGCCGGGCGGCGCCGGGCCCGGCGTAATCCGGATGCGTTCCGCTTTGTGCTTCTGCCATCCTCGCGCCCATGTCCACGTTCCAAGATCTCCTCGCCGAAGGGGAGGCCGTCCCGACCGAGGGATGGGACTTCTCCTGGTTCACCGGCCGCGCCACCGAGGAGCGCCCGTCCTGGGGCTACAGCGGGCTCCTCGCCGAGCGGACGGCGCGGGCCGAGGCCGTGCTCGACATCCAGACCGGCGGCGGGGAGGTCCTGGCGACCGTGCCCACCGCCCCGCCGGTGGTCGCGGCGACGGAGTCCTGGGCCCCCAACCTGGAGATCGCCCGCCGCAACCTGGCGCCCTTCGGCGCCACCGTCGTCGAGGCCGACGACACGGCCGACCTGCCCTTCCCCGACGGCCACTTCGACCTGGTCGTCAGCCGGCATCCGGTGGTGACCCGCTGGGACGAGGTGCGCCGGGTGCTGCGTCCCCGGGGCACCTACCTGTCCCAGCAGGTCGGCGCTGGCTCGGTGCGGGAGCTGACGGACTACCTGATGGGGCCCCGGCCGGTCGCCACGCACACACGGGACCCCTTCACGACCACGGCCGGCTCCAGCGGGGTCGAGGCCACCGCACGCGCCGAAGCGGCGGGCCTGGAGGTCGTGGACCTGCGCCAGGAGGCGCTGCGCATGGAGTTCCACGACATCGCCGCCGTGGTCCACTTCCTGCGCAAGGTCATCTGGATCGTGCCCGGCTTCACGGTGGACGCCTACCGCGAGCAGCTGGCGCGGCTGCACGACTTCATGGAGCGGCACGGGCCCTTCGTGGCGTACTCGCAGCGCTATCTGATCGAGGCCCGCAAGGGCTGACCACCGGAAGGAGTACACCCGTGATCGCGCCGACCACCAGGCCGTTCGCGGAGTCCGACGTCGATGCCGCGGCCGGCCTGCTCGCCGCCCGCCACCGCCGCGACCTCGCCCGGGACGCCGCGCTCGACCCGGGTTTCACCGAACCGGCCGCCTGCGCGGCCCTGCTGCGGGACGCCTGGGAGCAGGGCGCGCGGGGCGCGGTCGCGGAGACGGCGGACGGCACGCCCGCCGGGTACCTCCTCGCCGTACCCGGCGACGACGGCCGGGGACGGCACGTCTGGACGGGCCCCGGGCACTACGCGGCACGCGACGGGGACGTACTGCGCGGGCTCTACGCGGACCTGTCGGGTCCATGGCTCGCCGACGGGCGGCTGCACCACTACGCCGTCGCGGCCGCCGGCGACCTGCCGGTCTGGCTGTCGCAGTGCTTCGCGTACGAGCAGGTCCACGCCGTGACGGACCTGGCGACGGAGGCGGCCGTCCGCCACGACGACGTGCGCGCCGCGGGGCCGTCGGACCTCGCCGCGCTGGAGTCGCTGTTCCGCCTGGTCGCCGACGTGCACGCGGGGCCGCCGGTCTTCGCCTTCATCGAGCCGTCCTTCTACGAGGGTCTGCGCCCGGGCCACTTGGAGCTGCTGGAGGACCCGGCCGTGTCGTACTGGCTCGCCGAGGGGCCGGAAGGGGTCCGGGGCTTCTGCGTCATGCGGCCGGTGCCCGACGACGAGGTCTCACTGACGGCGCCGCGCGGCTCGGTCGAACTGCTCCTCGCCGCGACCGTTCCGGAGCACCGCGGCAGCGGTGTGGGGCGCCGGCTCACCGAGCACGCCTTCGCGGACGCCGCCCGGCGCGGGTTCCGCGTGTGCGTGACGGACTGGCGGGCGGCGAACCCGCTGTCCTCGGTGTTCTGGCCACGTCGCGGATTCCGTCCCGTCGCCCACCGGCTGCACCGCCTCCTCGACCCGCGGCTGCTGCGGGGCTGACCTCGCACGGCGGGCCCGCGCCGAGGAGGCGACCGGGGTGGTCACTCGACGACGCCGAAGTCCTCCGGGAACGTCTCCAGGAACGCGCGGCGCCGGGGGTCGGCCTCGGCTGCCGCCATCGCCTCGAGCACGTCGAGCAACTCGGCCCGCTGTGCTTCCGACATGCGGTCCACCACGGCCGCGACGCCCTCCAGTGCCGTCACGGCGTCGTCCTCGTCCATCTGTTCGTCGTCCGTGCCGTCGATGAACCAGGTGACGTCCACGAGCGCCTCCGCCAGGGCGTGGGTCAGCGAAGGGTACTGAGGCATGGGCGTGTTCTCCCCGGGGATGGTGGCTGCGGTGTTCCCCGGTATCCCATCACAGGCCTCTGACAACATTCTTCCGGGTCGGGGCCGAAGGTGCGCGAGCGTGACCTCGGGCAGGGCGTACGGGCCGCCCTGGGGCGCGGCGGGGTCCGGTGCGGCGTCGCCGTCCGCGGCGGTGAGGCGCGAGGCGTGCTGCTCGGGGTCGTCGACGGGGGTGCAGTCGAGCACCGACGGGTCCGGGAGTTCCCAGAAGCGGCGGGTGTTGGCGGAGACGGCGTACGCCGTGGCGTAGCGCACGCCGGGCGGCGCGGTGAGCGCGGCCCGGGTCCAGCCGACGGCGTCGCGGTGGCTGAGCGAGGTCGCCAGGTGGCGGCGCTCGCCGGGTTCCGCCTCGAAGCTGCCGATGCTGCAGGCAGATGACGCAGAGCGCGAACTTGTCGGCGTAGAGCCGTCCGAGCGCCTCGACGGCCGCCTTGCCGACCCCTGCAGGCCGTCGGGGCGCACCGGTTCGTCCGGGGCGGTGCGGTGCCCGGCGGGGTGGAAACCGGTGACGCGGTTGCTCCCGGCCGGCACGACGCGGCGGGTGCCACCCCGCCGGGCGGCTTCCAGGACGTGGTGGGTGCCGAGGACGTTGACCTCCAGGAGGTCGGCCAAGGGGGCCTCGTCGGGGATGCCGCCGAGGTGCAGGACCCGGTCGACGCCCACCAGGGCGGACCGTACGGCGTCGGCGTCCTGCAGGTCGACGGTGTGCATCTCCCTGTTCGCGGCTTCCGCGACCAGCGGGACCCGGTCGAGCAGGACCAGCCGTGCCGTCCCCCGTGCAGTCCGGCGCGCACCACGAAGCCGATGGTGCCCGCCGCGCGGTGATCGCCAGCGCTCCCGCCTCATGGCCAACTCCCCGTCGCACAAGGCCCGTTCCGTCGCGCACCGGCTCATCCATGAACCGGTGACGGACTGCCCTGACGAGGTGTCATTCACTTTCCGTTGGCGTGACGTTCCCGTGCGGTTCCGCAAGGCGGGCACGCCGGGGGCGGATTGGCGCGGGCCCATGGGGGACCGTTTATGCTCTGCTCCGTCATTGGGTAGTTGTGAACTCAACCACGTTTGGCCGTCGAGGGGACAGCGCGCCGTGAACCGTCCGGGGATGTCGATCAATCAAGTGCGGATAGCCGTGGCCTTGCTCAGCCTCGCGCTGTTCGCCCAGACGGCGTTCTGGCTGCTCTACGACATCGTTGTCCGCGGCCTGCCGGGCGCCTGGTCGCTGTGGACCACCGGGTGGGTGCCGGGGCTGTCGGCGACCTCCTCGCTCGACCTCGGCCTGGCGGCGCTGCAGCTCTGCGCCGGTCTGGCGGCGCTGTTCCGCACCCGCGGCGCGGGCGGCCTGCTGGTGACCGCGTGCACCGTGACGCTCGGCTTCCGCCTCCCCGCGGTCTGGTACCTGCTGCTCGACTCGCCGTCCGACCCGTGGTTCGGCACCCTGAAGGGTGCCTCGCTGAACGCCGTGGGCAGCACCGCCGTCCTCGCCGTGGTGCTCACGCTCATCCTGGGAGCGCTCCTCCTGCTCGCCCGGCACATGGAGTACGAGGCCGCCGCCGCCGCGGACTCGGTGACGGGCGGCATCCGCCCGGTGAAGGTGACGGCCACCGCCTCCGGGCTGCTGCTCGCGGTGCTCAACGTCTTCTACATCGGCCGGAACGCGGTGACGGCCGTTCAGGTCGGGCCGGGCGTGCTCAGCGACCTGATCGTCGGCAAGGGCAGCGGGCGGGCGATCCTCGCGGTGCCGTCGCCGTACCAGTGGGTGTGCCTGACCGTGCTGTGCGGGGCCGGCATGCTGCTCGCGGCCCGGCGGCGGCCCACCGCCCCGGGCTTCTCGGTGGGCCTGTCGCTCTTCATGATGCCGTCGGCCTTCACGGAGCTGTGGGGCTACGCGGTCGGCACGATGCCCGTGACCGCCGTGGACACCTCGCAGAGCCTGCTGGAGTTCGTCGGTTCCGCGGCGGTGGTGGCCCTGATCGTCGGCGACGTCCGCCGCGACCGCCGGCCCGACGACGCCGACCTCGACGTCATGGCGCCCGCCGTGCCGACGGGGGTCGCGGTGGCCGCAACGGCCGTACGGACCGTACCGGCCACGCCGTCCGTGCGCACCGCCGAGGACGCCGACGCGGCGGAGGAGACCGGCGGGGCCGTGGACGTCACCGTCCCCGCCCAGCGCAACGCGGATGCCGAGGCCGACGCCGAAGCCGGCCGTCCGGCGACCGAGGCCGCCGACGCCTGACGCGGGCACCGTCCCCGCCGGACCGGCTCCGCCGCGAAAAACATTTGCGCGGGGCCGGTACCGGTACCGACAGTTGCGGCATGCCCATCACCGTGCGCCCCGCCGTCCCCGAGGACGCCCCCGTCATCTGCGAGTTGCTCAACGCCGTCGACGTCGTGGAGCTCGGGCAGCCCGAGACCGACCTGGGGACCGTCGAGTCGTCACTGGTCCACCCCGAGGCCGACCTGGAACGCAACTCCTGGCTGGTCTTCGAGGACGGCGCGCCCGTCGCGTTCGGGCTCCTGTGGGACGACTCCGGCGCCGAACGCATCGACGTCGACCACTACGTCCTGCCCGCGCACCAGGAGGCGGGGGAGCGGCTGCTGGACCTCCTGCAGGACCGGGCCGCCGGGCGCGCCGCGGAGAACGGCGTGGCCCGGGCCGTCGTCCATCTCGCCCTGAACACCGCGCCCACCATGGACACGTCCCGTCTGACGCGGCGCGGCTGGAGGACCGTACGGCACTACCACGTGCCGACCCGCCCGCTGTCCGCCGCCGCGGACACCGTCCCCGAGCCGCCGCCCGGGCTGACGCTGCGCGACTGCACGGAGGAGGTCGACCGACGCCGCGCGCACGAACTCCTTCAGGAGACCTTCGCGGAACACTTCGACCACCACCGGCGCACCTACCCGCAGTGGCTGGACGACCTCGGCTCGGGCATCGACTGGTCCCTGGTGTGGATCGCCTCGCTGGAGGGCGCGGGGGACGTCGGCGTGGCACTGACCCGTGACGACCGCGCGGCCATGGCGTGGATCCGCAGCCTCGGGGTGCGCAAGGAGGCGCGGGGCCGGGGCATCGCCGGCCACCTGCTGCGCCACGCCTTCGGGGTCTACGCCGCCCGCGGCCGCGACACCCTCGGCCTGGGCGTGGACACCGACAACACCACGGGGGCCCTGCGCCTGTACACCGCGCACGGCATGGGCCTGCACTTCGCGGTGGACACCTGGGAAGTGACGCTGCCCGCCGCCGCCCGGGCGTGAGCGGGGCGGGCGGGGCGGGCGGGAACGGATCCCGCCCGGTGGACTCGCCCTCCGCTCCGGGCTGTCCGAGTCGGCCGGGTACCGACCGCTCCCGCTCGCCCCGCCACGGAAAGTGCCCGGCGCCCGGCTGAACGCCCGGCGCGGTGTCCGGGAACAGCTCCGCCACCTCGGCCATCGCGGGCGGTGGTGCGTGCACGTCGCACTCCCCCGCCATTACGTGCACCGGTCCCGCGAAGCGGGCGAGCGCCGTACGCGTGCGCTCCGGTTCCCAGGCGTCCCCCGAGCGGAAGACGGCCGCGGCTGCGTCGCTCCTCTCCTCGGCGCCTCCGGCCTCCAGCGCCCGCGCGGTCACGTCCCAACGCCCGTGGGGGAAGGGCGCGACAGCCTCCCTGCGGCCGTCCTCCCCCGCGCCCCGCGACGACCTCCTCCAAGGCCGTGTAGCCCGCGTCGTACCAAGGCTCGCCCTGCCGGAGCCGGACCGTGGCCGGCCGAAGGTCCGTACCGACGTCGAGACCAACGGAGGCCGCGATGGGCGCGCAGCGCCTCGAAGTCGTCGACGAGGCGGTCGCAGCGGTAGCTGGCGGAGCCCCACACCCTCCCCCCGGCAGGCAGACCATGGGCAGGCCTGGTCGCCGCACGAGCAAGCGCCGTGCCGTCGGGAGCCACGAGGACAGGCGTGGCCACGGCCAGGCCCGCGGCCTCCGTGCGGTGTCAACCGCGCGGCGGCACCCCCGGCCGCGCGCACCGGTTCATCCGAGGTTCACGTTCCGGCCACCCCCGCGAGAACAGGGCTCTTTACCGTCCCATGGGATTCGCTATACCGGAACATAGACTTGGAGGCACTGTGCGGCCGCACAGACTTCTTCCGCTCCTCCCCCGCCACGACGGTGGCAGGTCCGCCCTCACCTGCCGGTTCAAGTGCGGTGACGCCTGCGCCCACGAGGCCCCGAACACCAGCGGCAACGCCTACCTCGGCGACGTCGTCGCCGACGCCCTCTCCCGCCGCACCATGCTGCGGACCGGTGCCGTGGTCACCCTGGCCGCCGCCGCAGGAGGCATGGCCCTCACGTCCGGCACCGACGTGGCCGCCGCCGCCCCCGAACCGAAGCACGGCGGTCACGACGGTCACGGCGGCACCGTCGACCCCGACGCCGCCAAGGGCCTGCGCTTCCGGCCCGTCGAGCCGAACACCGTGGACGCCCTCGTCGTCCCCGAGGGCTACGCGCAGAGCGTCGTGATCCGCTGGGGCGACCCCATCCTGCGCGGCGCCCCCGCGTTCGACCAGGCGCGGCAGACCGCCGCGGCGCAGGCCGGCCAGTTCGGCTACAACAACGACTTCCTGCACCTGTTCGACCTGCCCGGTGAGCGCGGCCGTCAGGTACTCGTCGCCAACCACGAGTACACCGACGAGATCCTCATGTTCCCGGGCTACGACGCGACCGACCCCACCCGCGAGCAGGTCGAGATCGCATGGGCCGCGCACGGCCTCAGCGTGGTCGTGGTCGAGGAGGACCGGCACTCCGGCCGCCTGTACCCCGTGAACCGGCACGGCATGAACCGGCGGGTCCACACCAAGACGGCCTTCCGGCTGACCGGCCCCGCCGCGGGCAGCCCCCTGCTGCGCACCAAGGCCGACCCCACCGGCACGAAGGTCCTCGGCACCCTCAACAACTGCGCCGGCGGCACCACCCCCTGGGGCACCGTGCTCTCGGGCGAGGAGAACTTCAACCAGTACTTCGGCAACGCGGCCTCGGTCACCGACCCGGTCACCGCGGAGCGGCTGAAGCGCTACGGCATCGCCGGCGCGGCCAGCGAGCGCAAGTGGGAGCGGTTCGACGACCGCTTCGACCTGGCGAAGGAGCCCAACGAGGTCAACCGCTTCGGCTGGATCGTGGAGCTCGACCCCTTCGACCCGGACTCGACGCCGCGCAAGCACACCGCGCTCGGCCGTTTCAAGCACGAGGCCGCGCAGCCCCGGCTCACCGATGACGGCCGCCCCGTCGTCTACATGGGCGACGACGAGCGCTTTGACTACATGTACAAGTTCGTGGCGAACAAGGCGATGCGGCACGGCAGCGGCCGGGCCGTCCGCGAGCACAACCTGTCGCTGCTCGACGAGGGCACGCTCTACGTCGCCAGGCTCACCGGCGACAGCCCTGCCGCGGAGTTCGACGGCAGCGGGAAGCTGCCCTCGGACGGCGAGTTCGACGGCTCGGGCGAGTGGATCAAGCTGGCGAGCGGCACCACCTCCTTCGTGGAGGGCATGACCGCCGAGGAGGTCTACCTCTTCACCCGGATGGCGGCGGACAAGGCCGGTGCCACGAAGATGGACCGCCCCGAGGACGTCGAGCCCAGCCCGCGCACCGGTCGCGTCTACGTGGCGCTGACCAACAACACCAACCGCGGCAAGGCCGGCTCCGCCGGCCCCGACGAGGCCAACCCGCGGAGCAACAACAAGCACGGGCACGTGCTGGAGCTGGCCGAGTTCTTCGACGACCCGGCCGCCGACCGCTTCGCGTGGCGGCTGTTCCTGGTCGCCGGAGACCCCTCGGACCCCGCCACCTACTTCGCGGGCTTCCCGAAGGACGACGTCAGCCCGATCTCGTGCCCGGACAACGTGGCCTTCGACCCGCACGGCAACCTGTGGATCTCCACCGACGGCGCGCCCGGCACCCTCGGCACCCACGACGCCCTCTTCGGCGTCGCGGTCAAGGGTGACAAGCGCGGTCAGGTCCGGCAGTTCCTGAGCGTGCCCAAGGGCGCCGAGACCTGTGGCCCGATCGTCCAGGACCAGCGCGTCCTGGTCGCGGTGCAGCACCCCGGCGAGACCGACGGCTCCACGTACGAGAACCCGTCCTCGCGCTGGCCGGACGGCGGCAAGCGGATCCCCCGCCCCTCCGTCGTCGTGGTGTGGCGCAAGGACGGCCGCGACATCGGCGTGTGACGCCACGGCCCCGCCCGGCGTGCCGGGCGGGGCCGCTCCACGGTGGCCGTCAGGCGGCCGGGGCCGGACGGCCGAGGGCCGGTCCGAGCCGGGTGGCGATGTCGGTGAGGATCTGCACGTAGTCCTCGGGCTCGAAGGCGAACGGCAGCGCGAAGGCGACCTCGTCGACCTCGCGGAAGGCCGCGTGCGCGGAGAGCCGCTCCGCGATCTCCTCGGAGGTGCCGACCAGGTCGGGGGCGAACAGCAGCCGCCCGGGGCCCTGCGGGCCGGCGGTGCGCGGCAGCCGCCGGCGGGCGTACTCCCGGTACTTCTCGCGCTGGCCGGCCGAGGCGCCGTCGGTGGGGACGACGACCAGTCCCTGCGAGACCCGGGCCCGTTCGCCGTCGGGGTGTGCGGCACGGAAGGCACGGACGTGGGACAGCTGGATCGCCGCGAAGTCCTCGGACTCCTCCGCCTTGACCACGCTGCTCGTCAGGAAGTTCATCCCGTGCTCCCCGGCCCACCGCGCCGAGCGCAGGCTCCCGCCGCCGTACCACATGCGGTCGCCGAGCCCCGGGGAGTGCGGCTGGACGCGGTCGGAGAAGACCTCGAAGCCCTCGGTGCCGCTGAAGGCGGTGGCCGGCTCGCCCCGGACGAAGCCCAGCAGGCGTTCGACCCGGGTGTAGGAGAAGTCCTCGTGGCCCGCGGTGTCCGGGTAGAGGGCGCCGCGGACCTCGTCGAAGTGCATCGGCGGGCCGACGCTGACGCCCGGGTTGAGGCGGCCGCCGGACAGCAGGTCCACCGTCGCCAGGTCCTCGGCCAGTCGCAGCGGGTTCTCCCATCCCAGCGGGATCACGGCCGTGCCGAGTTCGATGCGGCTGGTGCGCTGCGAAGCCGCGGCGAGGACGGCCACGGGCGAGGAGATGCCGAACTGCAGGTGGCGGTGGCGCACCCACGCACTGTCGAAGCCCAGTCGCTCGCCCAGCTGGATCATCTCGAGCGTCGCCTCGTGCCCGCGCCGCGGGTCGGCCTCGTCGAACAGCCCGATCGTCAGGAAGCCCAGTTTGCGCAGCGGCCTGCCGTACGACGGCACGGCGCCCTCCTCGTCGCAGGGTCGGGCGGGACCGGCACCGCCCCGCTCCGGCTCGAGCGGGGCGGGACGGTGCCGGACACCGACGGTAGGTCAGTTCACGGTGACCGGCAGCTCGTACAGGTCGTTCTGGGTGACCACGGGCTTGTTCCGCAGCTCCGTCGCCGGCACCGCCAGGTCGAGCTTGGGGAAGCGCTCGAACAGGGCGGGCAGCGCCACCGAGGCCTCCAGCCGGGACAGCGCGGCGCCCGGGCACACGTGCGGGCCGTGGCCGAAGGCGATGTGCCGGATGGGGTGCTCGCGGGTGATGTCGAAGACGCCGGCGCTCGGACCGTGCTGCTTCTCGTCGCCGCCGATCGCCGCGTAGGAGACGATCAGTGCCTCGCCCTTGGCGATGACCTTGTCGCCGACGGGGACGTCCTCGGTGGCGAAGCGGATCAGCACGTGGGAGGTGGGCGTGGAGTGGCGCAGCGTCTCCTCCACCACCGACTCCCAGCTCGCCTTGCCCTCCCGCACCAGCGCGAGCTGGTCGGGGTGGGTGAGCAGGTTGACGACCGCGTTCACGATGAGGGAGATCGTGGTCTCGTGGCCCGCGGCGATCATCAGCTGCAGGGTGCTCTGGATCTCCGCGTCGGTGAGGTGGTCACCGTCCTCGGAGGCCGCGATGAGCGCGCTGGTCAGGTCGTCGCCGGGCTCGGCGCGCCGGTCGGCGACGGTCTTGGCCATCAGGGTCGCGAGCTCGCCGAGGGTGGCGATGACCTCGTCGGGCGGGGTCTGGGTGGAGAAGAACTTCTCGAACAGCACCTTCAGGCGGGGCAGGTGGGCCTCGTCGATGCCCATCAGCTCCTGCACGACGTACATCGGCAGCGGGTAGGCGAAGGTGGCCTTCAGGTCCAGCACCTCGCCCTCACGTGCCGCCTCCTCGACGCGCTCCAGGAGACCGGCCGTCAGCTCCTCGATGCGGGCCCGCATCTGCTCGACGCGGCGGGGGGTGAGCGCCTGGGCGACCAGGGCGCGCAGCCGGCGGTGGTCGGCGCCGTCCACGGTGAGCATCGAGCGGCCGGGGTTGGCCAGGCCGATCAGCGCCCAGTCGGCGGGTATCTCACCGCGGGTGAAGGCGTCCCAGTGGGCGATGTCCTTCACCAGCCGCGGGTCGGTCAGCAGCGCGCGGGCCTCGGCATGGTGCGTCACGGCCCACACCGGCACCCCGCCGGGCAGGACGACCGCGGCCAGCGGGCCCTCCTCGCGCAGCGCGGCGCTCTCGGTGACCAGGTCGCCCACCAGCGGGTCCAGCACGATCGGGGAGGCCGCGCGGTGGCCGGTGACCGGGCATTCCATCAGAGTTCTCCTAGCACGGGGGTGGGTGTGAAACGCACGGGGAGCTTGGTCATGCCCCGCAGCCACGGGGACGGACGGCGCACCAGTTCGGCGGGGTCGACCGCCAGTTCGAGGTCGGGCAGCCGGTCCAGCAGCACCTCGATGCCGGTGCGGGCGATGGCCTCGGCGATCTCCTGCGCCGGGAACGGGCAGCGGTGCTCACCGTGGCCGAAGGAGAACCAGGCGTTGTTGCCGTTGGTGGATGCCCCGGCCTCCAGGTGCACCTGCGGGTCGGCGTTGGCCGCGGCGAAGCCGAGGATGAGCAGGTCGCCGGAGGCGATCTGGCGCCCGCCGAGCCGGGTGTCGCGGCTGGCCCACCGCCCCGCGATGTTCTGGCTGGGGGTGTCCTCCCACAGGACCTCGTTCATGGCCTGTCCGACGCTGTTCCGGCCACCGGTGAACGAGGCGGCGAAGCGGTCGTCGGTGAGCATCAGCCGCAGCGAGTTGCCGATCCAGTCCGCGGTGGGCTGGTGCCCGGCCACGGTCATCACCATCAGGTCCTGCACGATCTCCTCGTCGGAGAAGTCGTACCGGTCGGCGAGCATCCGCGAGACCACGTCCGCGCCCGGCTGCTCCTTCTTCGCCTCGAGCAGCTCGGTCATCGCGGAGTAGACGTACATCTGGCCGGCGATGGCGTCCGCGCCGCCGTCGACCAGGTCCTTGACCGCCTTCACCAGGCGGGGGCCCTGCTCCTCGGGGAAGCCGTAGAGCCGGGCCAGCACACGGACCGGGAGCAGCATCGCGAACTCGTCGAGGATGTCCGCCCTGCCGCTGCCGCAGAAGGTGTCGACCAGCCCGTCGGCGTAGCGCTCGGCGTGACGGCGCAGTTCGACCGCGTCGATGGCCTCCATGGCGTTGCCCATCATCGCGGCGCGCTGCCGGTGCCGCTCACCCACGGTGTAGAGGATCGACGGCTGCTTGCGCCCGATCATGGGCAGCAGCGGCCAGTCGTCGGGGATGCGGTCCCACTGGTTCCACAGGTCCGAGTCGCGGCTGAAGAGCACCGGGTCGCCGGTGACGTGCAGCAGTTCCCGGTAGCCCAGCACGAGCCAGGCCGGTATGCCGCCGTCGAGCTCCACGGGGGCCAGGGCCCCGTGCTCGCGGCGCAACTCCCGGTACAGGGCGGCCGGTTCGACGTGGAAGCGCGGACCGCTGAACGGCACCGCCCCGGCGAACGGGCAGGCGCCGGCGGCCGCGGAGGGCTGACTGGTCACGGGGCGGTCCTCTCCCGGGGGCGCGGGCGGGCGCCGGACAGGGTCTGCAGGTGCTGGACGAGGGTGATGAGGACGTCCTTGGAGGACTGCCGGGACCGCGCGTCGCAGTCCACCAGCGGCACCCCGTCCGCCAGCGACAGCGCGTCGCGGACCTGTTCCTCGGTGTGCTTCGGCCCGCCGAAGTCGTTGCGGGCCACCACGAACGGGGTGCCGTGGTGCTCCAGGCGGTCGATGGCGTACCAGGAGTCGTCCAGCCGGCGGGTGTCGACCAGCACCACCGCGCCGAGCGTGCCGGAGAACAGCCGGTCCCACAGGAACCAGAACCGTTCCTGCCCGGGCGCGCCGAACAGGTAGAGCACGGTGCGCGCGTTGACGCTGATCCGGCCGAAGTCGAAGGCCACGGTGGTGGAGGTCTTCGCCCCCACACCGGCGAGGTCGTCGACCCCGGCTCCGGCCTGGGTCATCGTCTCCTCGGTGTTCAGCGGACGGATCTCGCTGACCGAGCGGACCATGGTCGTCTTCCCGACGCCGAACCCACCGGTGATGACGATCTTCAGCCCGTTGTCGGCGCTCGCGTCGAGCGGCGCCCGCGGCCCCGGCGGGCCGGGAACGAGGCCGGGGTCAGAGGTTGCGTAGTCCAACGAGCACCTGCTCCAGGATCTCGGGGTCCGGCAGTTGAGCCGCCGTCCGGGCGGTACGGGGGTGCCGGGCGCTGATCCGGCCGGTGTCCAGCAGGTCGCACAGCAGCACCTGGGTGATGCCGACCGGGAGTCCCAGGTCGGCGGCGAGCTCCACGACGGCGGTGGGCCGGCGGCAGATCCGCAGGATCGCCGCGTGCTCGGACTGCATCCCCGGGACCGGATCGCACTCGGCGACCACCAGGGTCACCAGGTCGAACGCGTCGGACGCGGGCCGGCTGCGGCCCGACGTCAGGGTGTACAGCCGGTCCGGATCCTCCTCCCGGCCCGGGCGGGGTGTCATGCGCCGTCGCCGTCCTCACCGGGCACCTCGCGCGGGGGCGCGCTCAGGTGCTCACCGAGCTGCTCGACCAGCTCGTGCATGTTGTGGCCGATCAGGCCGACCTCGGCGTCGTCGTCGGCGACGACCGCGAGGTGGGCGCCGTCACCGGCCTCGACGATGAACAGGATCCCGCCGTAGAACTCGGCCATGGCCTGCCGCACGCCGCCGCTGCCGTCGCCGAACTCCATGGACGCGCCCTGCGACAGGCTCTGGATGCCGGCGGAGATGGCCGCGAGCTGGTCCGCCTGGTCCACCGAGAGCTCGGGGGTGCGGCACAGCTTGAGCCCGTCCCGGGACAGGACCAGGGCGTGGCGGGCGCCCGGGGTGCGCTCCAGCAGGTTCTCCAGCAGCCAGTTGAGCCGCTCGTCCGTACTGGTGTGGCCGGTGGCCGGTGCGGTCATCGCGCGTCGCTTTCTGGGGATGGGGCCGTCGCGTTGTGCTCGTCGCGGTCCGCGCGGGGCGCGGTCGCGGGTGACGCATGGTCGGGGGCGGGTGCGGGGGCGGCGGGGGTGGTGCCGTGCACCGCGCTGCGGAAGGTGCTGAACCGTGCGGCCCGTTCGGCCGCCGTGCCGTGGCCGCCGGAGCTCGAAGCGGCCCGTGCGGCGGGCCGGTCGTGGCCGGCGGAGGACAGCGTCTGGCCGCGGCGGCGCTTGGGCAGGCCGCTCTCGCCCAGTTCCGGCGCCGTGCGCCGGACCTCCTCGTCGCGGTCGGACGTCTCGGCGGGGGCCGGCACGGACGGGGTGGCGGCCGGGGCCTCCGGGGGCAGGACGGGCTCGGCGTCGGGGCCGGCGTCCGTGCCGGGACGCGGGACGGTGAGCATCTCCTGCGGGATCATCATGACCGCGCCGGTGCCACCGCGGGCCGAGGGCCGGAAGGACACCGTCAGGCCGTGCTTACGGGCCAGCCGGCCGACGACCGTCAGTCCGAGCCTGGTCCCGGACAGGCCGGTCAGATCCCCGGACCCGGCCGCCACGGCGCTCTGCGCCCGGCGCAGCGCGACCTCGCCCATGACCAGGCCGCTGTCCTCGACCGTGATGACCGCGCCCGCTGGCACCTCCTCCACGTACACGTGGACCTCGGCGGTGGGCGGGGAGAAGTTGGCGGCGTTGTCCATGAGTTCGGCCAGCGCGTGCATCACGCCCTCGGCGGCGTGGCCGACGACGGCGACCTCGCTGGTGGAGTGGAGCCGCACCCGCTGGTAGCCGGCGATACGCCCCATCGCGCCGCGCAGGATCGACTCCATCCGGATCGGCTTGGCCCACCGGCGTCCGGAACGGGCCCCGGTCAGCACGGCGATGCTGTCGGCGAGGCGGCCGGCCTGGGCGGTGCGGTGGTCCAGGTGCAGCAGGTCGTGCAGTACGGCCGGGTCGCTGTGGCGGTGCTCCATCTGCCGCAGGTCGGCCAGCATTCCGGTGGCCAGCGCCTGCATGCGTCCCGCGGCGTTGGCACCCACGGCCATCGCCGCGGCGCGGCGCGACTCGCTCGTGCCGACCCGGTCGGCGATCAGGGCCAGCATGCGGCGCTGCGGTCCGGTCAGTGGCTCGCGCACCGCGGTGAGCACCCGGTCCACGGTCTCACCAGCGGCGATCCGGCCGACGGCGGCCGGCAGCAGCTCGTCGGCGAATCGTTCCGCCTCGGCCCGCAGGGCGTCGAGCTGTCCGGCGAGGCGCCGGGCCCGCCAGCGCTCCTGCGCCGCCACGGCCACGGCGCAGGCCAGCGCCAGGATCCCGGCGGCCGCGCCGATCACCGCGGGGGCACGCAGCGACCCGGGGGCGGCGACCACCAGCCACACGGCGACCGGGACGGTGACCACCAGGGCTACCGCCAGGGCCCGCGCCAGGTACGCGAACGGAGCGCGCTGCTCACGCCGCCGTGCCGGGATGCGCAGGCGCCCGGTCCGCGGGCGCGGGAGCGCGGTCTGCGCTGTCATCGATCAGGACCTCGGGGCCGTACGGACGGATGGGATGGGCGAAGCGGAATCCAACAAAAACGGGCACCACCACGGGCACGAATCCCAGGCGGGTTCCGTGTTCGCGGGGAACTCGCGGTCACTATATGCGAGTTGCCAGTGGTGTTGATCAATGCTCCGATGACATTTGTTGGCTGGTGAGGATATGTGAGGTTGCCGCGGCATGCCGGCGCCCGAGCGAGGGGGAACCGGCGCCTCCGCTCCCCGCAGGCGCCGCCACCGCCGCGTCCAGCGCCGTCACGGCTCCCCGGTGCCGCTGACCACGTCGTTCGCCATACCGAACGGGCCGGGGCCACGGCACGCGCCCGCCGGTCGGCGGCCCGGGGCCCGCCGGGCGCGGACCGCGGGCGGCGGGAACCTGACGACGTGTCCACTGTGCGACATGTCGCAAGCGCGCCACGCCGTTCACCCTCGGACCGGCTCAGCCCGCGGCCGAGGCGGCACGGTGCACGGCTTCCGCGTCCGCCTCCGGCT
Source organism: Streptomyces sp. NPDC001902 (assembly GCF_042891295.1). Taxonomy (NCBI): domain Bacteria; kingdom Bacillati; phylum Actinomycetota; class Actinomycetes; order Kitasatosporales; family Streptomycetaceae; genus Streptomyces; species Streptomyces sp. NPDC001902. Next base: position 121,611 of record NZ_JBIATA010000029.1, read on the forward strand.
CCGCTTCCGCCTCCAGCGGCACCTCCGCGCGGACGAACCGCGCGGCGACCGCGACGACCAGAGCCAGGACCAGGGCTCCCGCGCCGACGAGGAACAGCGTCCGGTGGTCCTGGCCGGTCCGGGCGAAGACGTAGGAGTAGAGGTAGGCGGAGAGGGCCAGCGACAGCGCTCCGGCGACGGTCGCCTTGCCCCATGCCGCCGACTGCGCCTCGGGGTGCCGCGGTACGAGTTCGTGGACGCGGCCCAGCACGACGGGCACGACACCGGGCGGGAAGGAACCGATGACCACGCTCAGCACCGCGATCTCGGGCAGGGCGTGCGCCGTGGCGAGCGCGGCGAGGGCCCCCGTCTGCACCAGGGTGATCAGCAGCAGGGCCCTGGCGAAGCCGAGGCGGTCGCCGAGGAGGCCGTAGAGGGTGGGGCCGACGAGGGCGCCGAGTCCGTACAGGATCCAGATCATGGAGCCGCCGGCGGAACCGCGGCCCAGGCCCCGGCTGACGAAGTCGGCGAGGAACGCCATGGCCGGGGTGAGACCCATCGAGATCAGGGCGTACTCCACGAGCAGCAGCCGCAGCCGCGGCGAGCGGGCGGGCTTCCGCTCCCCCGGCACCGGCGCCGGCACCGGCACCGGCGCTGCGGCGACCGCGGACGGCGACGGGGCGGCGACCGGCGTCGGCCAGCCGTTCCAGCTCAGTACGGTGAGGATCGCGCACAGGACGGCCAGCCCCGCCCAGGTCCCGCGCAGTCCGAAGTGCAGCAGCAGGGGCACCAGGGTCCCCGTGGCGGCGATGCCGACACCGAGCCCCGCGAAGATCGCCCCGCCCGCCAGCCCGCGCCGCTCCCCCTTCAGGTACGGGAGCACGGCACCGGCCACCCGCACCATGATCACGCCGCCGGCGAGCCCCGAGGCCAGGCGCCAGAGGAAGAACCACGGCACCGAGACGGGAACGCTGCAGGCCAGCAGCGCGAGCGTGGCGAGCGCCATCATCCACCGCAGGGCCCGGCGGTCGCCCAGCCGGCGCCCCACCCACCGGGCGCTCAGCGCGCCCGCCAGGTACCCGGCGAGGTTGGCCGCGCCGAGGTACGCCACCGCGGACGGGGAGAACCAGTGGGCGTTGATCAGTTCGGGGACCAGAGGCGTGTAGGCGAACCGGGCGAGGCCGATGCCGACGAAGCTGGCGCTCGCGCCCGCCGCTATGGCCCGCCATGCGGCGGGTCCCGGTGGTGTGGTGGTCATGTGCTCGCTTCCGCCTTCCGCCCGGTCGCGACGGATCCGGGCGGCGCCCGGTCCGTCAGCAGTCCGGGCCATCTTTGACAACCCCGTCATGTTTGACAGCCTTGCAAACTTTGACGGAGCCGTCAAAGATGAATTACCGTGGGCGCATGGCTGGACGGCGTCAGTTCGATGAGCAGCACACCCTGGGCCGGATCCTGGACGTCTTCTGGAACCAGGGGTACGGAGCGACCTCCATGCAGGACCTGGCGACCGCCACGGGCGTGCAGCGCGGCTCGCTCTACAACGCGTACCACGACAAGGAGACGCTGTTCCTGCGCGTCTTCCAGGACTACGCCGACGCCTTCGTCGCCGAGGCCGCCGCCACGCTGGACCAGCCCGACGTCCGGCGGGCGCTGGAGGACTTCTTCGACTTCACCATCGCCTCCATGACCCACGGCACCCCCGCCCGCGGCTGCCTGTCGACCAAGACCGCCACCGACACCCAGGCGGACGCCGAACCCATCCGGGCCGCGATCCGCGGCCTGCTGGACCGGCTCGAGGGCGTCATGGCCGAACGGCTCTCCCGCGGCGATGCGGCCGGCCTGCTCGCCGTCCCTCCCACCGAGGCCGCGCGGGTCCTGGTCACCATGACCCGCGGCACCGTCGTCATCGAGCGCGTCTACCAGGACGCGGACCGGCTCCGGGCCACCGCGAGGTCCCTGATCACGATGGTGCTCGGCGCACGGCAGCAGGCCACCGCCTGATCAACGGGCCCGGTAGGGTGCCCGGTTGACTTTCTCCGCTCCCTGGAGAGAGGGGATTCCTACGGCTCGCGCTGTAGGGTTTCCTGCTTCGTCGCCGGCTGCCCGCCCGGATTTCTCCGTTGAGGTCTTACACCGGCTCCACAGGCTGACACCGTCAGTCCGACGGCCAGCAGGTGCATCAACCAGTGAGCACCTGCTGCATAATTGGGGATGGACACCGGTCCGCCGTCGCGGCGAACCAACCTTCCCCGCCCCGCCCCTCAGGGGTTCGATTCCTCCCCGTGCTGAAGGGCAGAGTTCCACGAAGGAGATGGGATGACCGCGGCGGAGGGGAACGAGCCCGGCTGGACGGACACGCGCACCTGGGTGCAGCGGCACCTGCGCGACGGGGAACACCTCGAGTCCGCGGAGCCGCTCCGCGGCGGCTGGACCTCGCACATGCGCCGCCTGCGGGTCACGGGGCCGGGAGGCGGACGCCAGTTGGTGCTGCGTTCCTTCGTGGAGCCCTTCTACCTCCGGCACGCGGAGGGCCTGCTCATCCGTGAGGCGCGGGTCCTGGCGCTGCTCGGCCCGACCGCCGTCCCCGCCGCCGAGTTCCACGCCGTCGACGCGACGGCGGAGCACTGCGACCATCCGTCGCTGCTCATGTCCCACCTCCCGGGGGAGGTACGCCTGGCGGACACCGACGCCGGGGCGCGGGCGTGGCTGCTGGCCCGTCAACTCGTCCGCATCCACGGGCTCGACGTCGGCGAGACGGACCGGCCCCGCACCTACCAGCCCTGGACGGCGCCCGAGCGCGTCCGCCCGCCCGGGACCACGAGCCGTCCGGACCTGTGGGCCCGCGCGGTGGACGTCATACGCCGCGACCCGCCCGCCCACGAAGGCCTGTTCCTGCACCGCGACTTCCATCCGGGCAACGTCCTGTTCTCCGGGCACGGCGGCCACCTGCGCATCTCGGGCGTCGTCGACTGGGTCGAGACCTCCTGGGGCCCCGCCGACCTCGACGTGGCCCACTGCGCCACGGCACTCGCGCTGTTGCACGGACCCGCTGCGGGACTGCGCTTCGCCGACCTCTACACCGCCGCGGGCGGCCGGCTGGCGGACTCCCCCGGCGCCCACCTCTACTGGCGGCTCCTGGACGCCCTCGCCTTCGCACCCGACGCCGAGAAGGTCGCCGTCCCCTGGCGCGAACTCGGCCGCACCGACCTCACCCCGGCGACGCTCGCGACGCGCCTGGAGACCTACGTCGCGGCGCTGCTCGCCCGCTACGGCGACGCCTGACCCAACAGGCGGGCGTCCGGTGCCGGACACCGTTCCCATCTGTGCAACTGCGCGTACTCCCCCCGGTTTTCGTCTTGTCACCCGGGTGTGATCACCACGAGGGTGCAGGGCGAGCCGCGGGCGCGAAGGTG
>NZ_JBIATA010000030.1:0-110316 GCF_042891295.1 Streptomyces sp. NPDC001902
CCCTCACCGCCGCGGAGAACCGGGCCAACCGCTCCAACGAGCGCGTCGACCTGGGCAACGTCCCGCCGGCCTCCTCGCTCGCCGCCGCCGCCCTCGCCGCGGCCAAGACCAGGCTCAACCTGCCGTACGTCTACGGCGCGTCCGGCCCGAGCTCCTTCGACTGTTCCGGCCTCACCTCCTGGGCCTACGCCCAGGCCGGCGCACACATACCGCGGCCTTCCCAGTTGCAGGCCAACGCGGGCACGCGCCTGTCGATGAGCCAGCTCGCGCCCGGCGACCTCGTCCTCTTCTACGGCGACCTGCACCACGTCGGCCTCTACGCGGGCAACGGCATGGTCCTGCACGCGCCGCGCACCGGCACGCTCGTGCGCTACGAGTCCATCAACAACATGCCGTTCCAGTTCGGTGTCCGCATCTGAGCGCCGTGCGCCGAGCGCTGAGGGCGCGGGCCGGGAAATCGGTCGCGTCCCGTGAGGTGAGCCGTTAGCTTCGCCTGTGCGCAACGACGGAACGCGACCGCGGAGGGAGCCGGACACATGGCGACAGAGGGCGCACGGACCGGCCGACTGGGCTTGCTGCTCGACCAGTTCGACCACGCCCGGGAGATGGCCCAGGTACGGCTCGAGGGGCTCGGTGACGAGGAGTACCTGTGGGAACCGGTGCCCGGTTGCTGGTCGATCCGTCGGCGGGAAGAGGCGACGACGCCCAGGGCGTTCGGTCCGGGGGAGTGGGTGCTCGACCTGGGCGCCCCGGACATCCCGGCGAGCGAGTACGCGGAGGTGGCCCGGCAGGCCGCGGGCGGTATGACCGTCGACAAGATCGCCGAGGACTGGAGCGTGAGCGTCGAACGGGTCGCGCAGGTCCTGGCCCACACCGGCCCGCCGGAACCCGACCGAGTACCGTTCACGACCATCGCGTGGCGCCTGGGGCACCTGCACTTCTGTTTCGCGGGCGGATGGGAGTGGACCTTCGGCGAACGGCGGCACGAGCCCAAGCTGCTCGTCGACTTCACGCCCTCCGCAGCCGTGGCGCTCCAGCGGTTCTGGGCGGTGATCGACCGCTGGCGCGAGAGCGTCGCCACCGTCACCGATGAGCAGCTCGACACGATCGGTTTCTCGCAGTACCCGTACGGCTCCGACCCCGACGAGCCGTTCGTCGCCGTGCTCGCGGGCGGCAATCTGGAACTCATCCACCACATGGCCGAGATCGCCCTGCTCCGCGACCTCTGGCAGGCGAAGGGTGCCTCCGGGGCCCTTACCAGTTGATCTTCGCCATCAGGAAGGGCTCGTTCTCCGGGGCTCCGGGACGTGGTCATCGCTCGCCCTCCCTGCGTCAGACGGCGGTCTTGTCGCCCACGAGGCTGCCCCGCATGAGCCACGTCGGGCCTTCGGCGTAGGCGCCGGCTTCGGCGAAGAACGCCGCGAAGTACGGACCGGTGGCGTGGGTGTTGAACGCGTCCACGTCCGCGTAGACCTCGTTGAGGTAGAAGACGTCCGGGTTCTCCTCGTCGGCGATGACCTCGAACCGGTGGGAGCCGGGCTCGTTCGCGAGGGAGTCCCGTGCGGTCCTCCGGGCCGCCCGCACGAAGTCGTCGCGGTGATCCGGCTGGACGGTGAAGGAGACGAGGAACTGGTACATGCGGCATGCTCCCGAGTTCAATGCGGTCAGTTCAGTGACTGAACTGCTCTCGGATCCACCGTAGCACCGATCAGTTCAGTGAGTGAACCGCTCCTGGTAGGATGGTGGGCATGACCCTGCCCAACACCTACGCCGACGGGAACTGCCCCCTCGCGCGGACGCTGGAAGTCGTCGGAGAGCGATGGACGCTCCTGATCGTCCGCGACGCGTTCTACGGGGTGCGGAGGTTCGGGGACTTCGCCACGCAGCTCGGGATCCCGCGGGCCGTTCTCACCGGCAGGCTGAAGACGCTGGTGCAGGAAGGCGTGCTCACGCGCGACGACGACGCGGCGGGCGGCGTCGAGTACGGGCTCACGGCCAAGGGCATCGCCTTGTGGCCGGCCGTGCACGCTCTGATGAACTGGGGGGAGTCCTTCTACTCCCCGAACGGAACCAAGCGCCTCATCCGCCATGACCTCGACGGGGGCCTCCTCGACCCCGACGGACGCTGCCAGGAATGCGGTGCGGCCGTCCCGGTCCCGGAAATCCGCATGGAACCCGGACCGGGCTTCCAGCCTCAGGGGACCGACGACGATCCCGTCTCCAGCGCGATCAACACCCCGCGGCGGCTGCTCGAGCCCATCGTGACGGCGCGCACCCCGGCGCGGGGGCGGGGGCGCGACCAGAGCGTGTGACGGCTGGGCCCCCGGGCGCCGTCGAATGGCCCGTGGCGGAGCACCCTCCGCCACGGGCCGTGGCACGTCCGACGATCAACTCACCTGTGGGCAGTACCCGTTGCCGCTGTGCGCGGCCCCGCAGCGTGGCGGGTCACTTGCCGCGCTCGCGCGCGGCGCGGCGCACGCTGTGGCGTTCGGCGGGGGGCTGCTCGGCGCGGATGTCGGCGAGGAGCGCGGTGATGGCGGTCATGATGTCCTCCGTGGCGTCCTTCAGAACGCCCGGCGTGAGCTCCTTGCCGTGGTGGCGGCTGAGGTCGACCGGGGGTCCGGCCACGACGTGCACGGTCTGGCGGGGCACCAGCCACACCCGGCGGTTGCCGCGTCCCCCGCGCGCGTAAGGCGGTGCGATCCGGTGCGCGCCCCACTGGGCGACCGGGATGACGGGCGCGCCGGTCGTCAGCGCGATGCGTGCCGCACCGGTCTTGGCGGCCATCGGCCACAGCTGCGGGTCGCGGGTGACGGTGCCCTCCGGGTAGACCGCGACGCACTCTCCCTTGTTGACGGCGGCGATCGCGTCCCGGAGCGCCAGCGCGGCGTCGGCCGTTCCGCGGTGGACGGGGATCTGGCCGGTCTTGCGCAGCACCGTGCCGACGAAGGGGATGGTGAAGAGGGACGCCTTGGCCAGAAGCCGGGGCGGCCGACCGCTGTTGTACTGGAAGTGCCCGTAGGTGAGCGGGTCGAAGTACGAGATGTGGTTGACGGCGGTGATGAAACCGCCCTCGGCGGGTATGTGTTCGTGCCCGCGCCACCGGTGCCTGACGAGGACGAACAGCACGGGTTTCGCGATGGCCGCGGCCAGCCGGTACCAGAAGCCGTAGGGGTTGTGTGATCTGCCGGACACCCCGGTTCCTCCCTCACATGCGCGGCGCTGACCGGCCGCTCGTTCCTGTTTTCCCCGGTGCGTGGCAGACCGGTGGCGTGTCAGGCGTCCTCGTCGGCTCACCGTTCGCCGGGAGCGCCTGCACGTCCGACAATTTACTTGATCAGGCAAGAGCCTAATGGGTGTGTGGTGCAACGATCAACTTGCCTCCCGGCCGCCGCTCCCGGCCGTGGGCCGCCGCCTGCCGCCTGGATCGCGGCGTCAGCCGCCCGGAAGGCCGACGGCGTCCGGTGTGCGGCCGGCGAGCCAGGCGGCGATCCGCTCCTTGAACTCGCGGATGACGTAGGGGCTGTCGTCGAGCACGATCCACTCCAGGTGCCGCAGGACGTTCTCCGAGCGGTCCGGGTGGCGCACCGTGAGCACGTCGACGGCGACCTCGCCCGTCGAGGCACGGAGGTACACGCTGCCGTCGAGCGCCATCATGGCGAAGCCGGGGTGGCCCGTGTGGACGCCGAGGAACGCCGATGCCGCGCCCCGTCCCATGACGTCCCAGCGTTCCAGGAGCCGGACCCGGGCCCAGACCGCCGGCGCGACGTGGCTGCCGCTGTGCCGGTTCCGCAGGGCGGCCTGGTGCGTTCGGGCGCCCTGCGGAAGCTGGACGAGGAATTCGCGGCGATGGTCGAAGAGTCCCGAGGCGACGGCGAGGTCGTACCAGTCCTCGTTGAGCCGCTCGACGAGCCGTGGGGTGTCGTACGGGTGGCGGAAGCTGCCGTCCACGTCCTCGGTCGCGTATCCGTGGACGAACGGCATCGTGCCGTCCGGCACGGCGTTCGGGATCACCTCGAGGCCGGCCCGCCGCAGCGGCCGGTACACCTTGCGGTCGCGCTCCCGGATGCCCATCGGCGCCTGTTCTACCAGGCCCGCGGCGCTCCGTCACCCGACTCACCGGAGCTGACGGGCGGAGGCGGCCGGCCGGGCGGCCGGTCCACGCACGCCGGCAACGGCCGCCTGATCTTCTGCCGTGACGAGGGCAGTGTGAACCGCTGGAACTACTGACTGCAGGGCCGGCGGCGAATGATGCGCGTCCGCCCACAGCAGGACCGCGTTCTCGGTGTCACGGCCCACCCGTGTGATGACATGCAGGCATGGCCTTCCTCGGTGTCGACGTCGGCACATCCAGCAGCAAGGGCGTCCTGGTCGACGCATCGGGCACGGTGATCGCGACCGCCGTGCGCACGCACACCGTCTCCCGCCCGAGACCAGGACACGTCGAGATGGACCCCGATGTGTGGTGGCGGGAGTTCTGCGACATCACCCGCGACCTCCTGTCCGGCGGTATGCGCGTGGATGCGGTCGGCGTCAGCGGCATGGGCCCGTGCGTCGCTCTGGCCGACGCCGCGAACCGGCCGCTGCGTCCGGCCGTCCTGTACGGCGTGGACACGCGGGCCGTCGCGCAGATCGCCCGGCTCGACGCCGAACTCGGCCGCGGGGCCGTCCTCGACCGGTGCGGCAGCGTGCTGTCCACACAGGCGGTGGGGCCGAAGGTGGCCTGGGTGGCCGAGCACGAGCCCGAGGTGTTCCGCGCGGCACGGCGGCTGTTCATGCCGGCCTCCTTCCTCGCCCACCGGCTCACCGACGCCTACGTGCTCGACCACCACTCGGCAAGCCAGTCGGTCCCCTTCTACGACACCCGGGCGCAGGAGTGGTACCGCCCCTGGGTGGACGCGGTGTGGCCGCACGCGGAACTGCCCGAGCTGCGCTGGCCCGGTGACCAGGCCGGCACGGTGACGGCCGGGGCGGCAGCGGCAACCGGGCTCCTGCCGGGGACACCCGTCCTGACCGGGACGATCGACGCCTGGGCCGAGGCCGTCAGCGTCGACGCGACCCGACCGGGCGACCTGATGCTCATGTACGGCACGACGATGTTCCTCATCGCCACCGTCACCGCGCAGCTGCGCGAGCCCGAACTGTGGAGCACCGTCGGCGCCTTCCCGGGCACGCGCTCACTCGCCGCCGGGATGGCCACCTCCGGTGCGGTCACCGAGTGGCTGCGCGGCCTGTTCGGCTCACCCGGCCGCGCGGACCTGCTGGCGGAGGCCGCGGCCAGCGGCGTCGGCGCGCGCGGGCTCGCGATACTCCCGTACTTCGCCGGTGAGCGGACGCCGATCGCCGACCCCGACGCTCGCGGGGTGATCGCCGGTCTGACCGTCGAGCACACCCGCGGCGACCTGTACCGGGCCGCGCTGGAGGCCACCGCTCACGGCGTGCGCCACAACGTCGAGGCCATGCGCCGGGCGGGCGCCGACATCGAGCGGGTCGTCGCGGTCGGCGGGGGCACGCAGGGCAGGCTCTGGACGCAGATCGTCTCCGACGTCACCGGGCTGCCCCAGGACATCCCCACCGTCACCGTCGGAGCCGCCTACGGGGCCGCCCGGCTCGCCGCCCGATGGGAGGGTGGAACGACGGCCACCGCGACGTGGAACCCCGTCCGCGAGCAGTGCGTACCGGATCCGGCCACCGAGGCCGCGTACGACAGGCTGCACGACCTCTACCGGGACCTGTACCCGGCGACCCGCGACACGGTCCACGCCCTCGCCCGCCTCCAGCGTGACGCCGCGGGAATCCCGGACGCCGGGCCCGACCCCTCGGCACCCTGACGAGCCCTCACGTCCCCCTGCGGTCAGCCACGGGCGTAGGGGTCGCCGCCGAGCCAGGTCGTGCCGTCGATCAGTTCGCGGGCGGCGTCCAAGTGACCGCTGTGGCAGGCGACCTCGGTGAGCACGTGGATCAGGATGTGGCGCACATCGGGCAGCCGCCAGTCGGGCCAGATCTCCTTGGGCCAGGCGGCGGGCGGCTGTTCGAGTGCCGTGGAGGCCAGGACGGCGTCCGCGCGCTCGACGGCCGCCCGGTAGTCGGCGAAGACCTCCTCGGCAGCCATCGTCCCGGGCACGGACCAGTGCGCCTGCGCCCCCGCCGTGAGCTGTGGGGCCACAGCCGGCTCGCCCCCGATGACGCCGGAGAACCAGAAACGTTCGACGTCCAGGGTCAGATGGCGCACCAGCGCCAGACAGCTCCAGCCGCTGGGCAGCACCGGCCGGCGCAGGTCGTCCTCACAGAGGCCGGCGAGGATCCCGAGGACATGCTCGCGCTGCCGGTCCAGGCCGCCTTTGAGGGCGTCGAATTCGGCTTGCCCCGTCGTGCTCGTCACCACGCGCCTCCGTCAGCCGCACACCGCAACCCCGACTCCAGGCGGATGCTACGCCGGGGGTACGACAACGCGGGCCCAGGACCTACGAGCGCCGCCCGGTCAGGTCAGCTCCTCGGGCACGGGGACGCCGAGATGACGCAGGAGGACTCCGACCTTGCGGTCCAGCTCGCGCCCCACGTCGGTGATCTCGGGCCGCCCGAGCGCGGCGACCGTGTCGCTGGGGCGATCGATCGCGAACAGCACCTCCCCGGAGGGGGATTCGTGGATCGTGGTGCGCAGGGGGGCGTACATGAGGGCTCCGGCATCGTGCCGGTACATGCGCTCGGCGATGATGTGATTGCCCATCAGGTACTCGGTGCAGCGTGCCTGGTTCCCGGCGACGCCGAACAGGGGCTGCGCGTCGAACTTCCAGTAGATCATGAACCCCAGTGGAGCGTTCCCGTCCACCAGATCGCGCACGGCGCTCCACGTCGCCCGGGCGGCGACCAGTTCGAAGGTGCGCTGGTAGTCGAGCGGCGGAACGGCCTGTTCGTAGCGGGCGCGGAAGTCCTCGTAATCCTCTCCGACCGGGATCTCCAGTCGCGTGACGGAGCGGGGGAGTGCGCGGGTCGCGGGGTGGCTCGTCGTGGCGTTGCCGGCCATGACCTGCTCCCTTCTGGCCTGCCCTACAACAGTCAGCCTAGGGCGGTGGAGCGGTTCCGGCAGGGTTGCCGCCAGGCGCGAAGCGGTTTAGCCTCTATGGTGCAAATTGCGACAATCAAGACTTATTACTTTCTGTTTCGAGTGGGAGTTCCACCTTCCGGCCCGACCGGCCAGGGGAGTGATCGTGTACGCACGTTTCGCGGAGAAGGTCATCCTGATCACCGGGGCCACCTCGGGCATGGGCTGGGCGACGGCGGAGCGTGTCGCGGGCGAGGGCGCGAAGCTCGTCCTCGCGGCACGCGGCCGGGAGGTCGGTGAGGCGCTGGCGGCCGACATCCGGGCCGCCGGAGGCGAGGCGACCTTCGTACCCACCGACGTGACCGTGGAGGACGATGTGGAGGAGGTGGTCGGGCAGGCGCTGAGCCGGTACGGCAGGCTCGACGGCGCGTTCAACAACGCGGGCGCCCCCACCGCCGACGGCAGGGTCACCGAGGTCGACAGCGGGGCCTGGCACGCGGACCTGGAGCTGAACCTCACCAGCGTCTTCTACGCCCTGAAGTACGAGATACCCGCGCTCCAGGCGAGCGGCGGGGGCGCGATCCTGAACAACGCCTCCGTCTGCGGCATCGCCGCGTACCCGCACATGGCCCCCTACAACGCGGCCAAGCACGGCGTCATCGGGCTCACCCAGTCGGCGGCGCTGGACGCGGCCGCGGCCGGCGTCCGGGTCAACGCCCTGGTCACCGGCGGTGTCGACACGCCCTTGTCGCGCGCTCTCGCGCGGGCAGACCCGGACCTGACGCCGGAGGACTCCTGGCGCTCGGCCGAAGCGATGCATCCGCTCGGGCGGATGGCCCGGGCGGAGGAGATCGCCGCGTTCGCGGCGTTCCTGCTGAGCGACGAGACCGGGTTCATCACCGGAGCCGCGCTCGCGATAGACGGCGGGATGACCGCCCGCCTGTAGACGGTCAGTCCCCGGCCGCCGGACGCCGCCGCCGGGGCGTCGTGGCCTCGTCGAAGCGCTCGGTCTGGAGTGCGGTGATCCGCCGGAACGCGTCCTTGAAGCGTGCGTACTCCTGCTTGCCGATTTCCTCGGCGTGGCGCTCCTCGATGGCGGCCATGATGGCGTCGGACTTGCGCATCTGGTCGCGTCCCAGGGCGGTGGGCACGATCAGTTTCGCGCGCCTGTCGCTGGGGTCCGGGCGGCGCTCCACGTAGTCCAGGGCTTCGAGTTCGTCGATCAGATTGCCGATCACCTGTTTGTGGGCCCCGGACAGCCGGGACAGTTCCGTCGCCCGGCTGCCCTCTTCGTCGATGTACCCCAGCACCGCGCCGTGCTGGGGGCGCAACTCGGGATGGCCCTGCTCGGCGAGCTTCTCGAAGAGTTCCTTCTGGACCGAGAAGAGCAGGCGTGCGGACATGATCCCGATGTCGGGATCCGTCACCTTCCGTTCACTGCGCCGCACGGCCGGCCACCCCTCTGCGTCTGGAGCCCCTCACTACGGTCGATCGTAGTGTGGCGGCCTCGCCGGGTGCCCGCCGTGCATCCGGGGCGCACCGCCCGTGTGTTCACCGCGGTGGATGCACATGACGCCCGGCCTCCGCTCTCGCTTGCAGCCGTCCCCGCGGACACCTAAGGTTAAATAGTCAAGATAAGTGACTATCAAGTTTGCTCACTAATTGTGTTCCGTGCATCACCCGTCAGGAGCTGAGGATGTCTGTGATCGAGCTGACGACGTTCGTCGTCGCACCGGACAGGACGTCGGACATGCTGTCGGCGCGCTCCGGCATGCTGTCGGCGTTCCGCAAGGACCGCAGGGGCTTCATCGGCGCACGCCTGGTGCGCGTCGCCGACGACACCTGGCTGGACGTCGTCGAATGGGCGGACGCGCTGGCCTTCGACGAGTCACGCGCGAAGGGGGGCAACCTCCCCGAGATCGCCGCGTTCTTCGCCACGATCGACCGGCTCGTCAGCGCCGACAGCGGGATGCGCTACGACGACGCGGCCGATGGCTCCCGCGCGGTACGGACCGTCGCCTACGGACCCGAGCCGTCCCAGGTCGGAGAGCTCTACCTCCCCGAGGGTGAGGGGCCCTTCCCGGTCGTGGTCCTGGTGCACGGCGGATGGTGGACGGCCATGTTCGACCGCCGGCAGGTCGTACCGCTGGCCGAGGACCTCGTGGCACGCGGCTACGCCGTCTGGAACGTGGAGTACCGCAGGATCGGCGAACCCGGCGGCGGGTGGCCGGGGACGTTCGACGACATGGCGGCGGCCGTGGACGCCGTCGCCCACCTCGATCCGGCGGCCGACGCGGGCCGCGTTCTGGTGGTCGGACACTCGGCGGGCGGGCACCTGGCCACATGGGTCGCGCACCGCTCCGCCCTGCCGGACGGCGTTCCCGGCGCGCATCCCCGGGTCAAGCCCGTCGCAGTGGTGTCGCTGGCCGGCGTGCTGGACCTGGTCCACGCCGACTCCGTGGCACTCGGCAACGGCATGACGGACTCCGATGCCGACGTCCCGCCCAACGCGCCGCCGCCGTCCCACGCCGACGTGTGGCCTGCGGTGGCCGCTCAGGCCGGGGACGGCATCGCCCGGCTGCTGCTCGGAGGGAGCGTTGCGGAACACGCCGACCGGTACGCGGTCGCTTCCCCCGTCGAACTCGCCGACGGCGGGGTCCCGGTCCTGGTCGTCCACGGCTCGGCCGACGAAGTGATCCCGCCGGCCTACGCGCAGACCTACGCGCAAGCCGCCACGGCCAAGGGAGCGGACGTCACGCTCGTGATCTCACCCGGAGCGGACCACTTCGACGTGATCGACCCGGACGGGCACGCCTGGGGCGTGGCCCGTACCTGGCTGGACGAGCGGCTGCGGCAGCAGACCGGCGAGTAGCCGAGGCGACATGCGTCATCCCGGAGCCGGGGCCGATGGCGGTCCCGGCACCGGGACAAGACGCGCGGCACTACGTGCCGTACGCGGCGAGGTGTCGTAGCCCTCTGAGGCGGCCGCGATGGCGGGCAGCGTCGCGCACACCTCCGATGAGATGCCCGAGAAGATGAGCTTGCCGCGTCTGGTGGACGTGATGCGCTCACCTGATTTCCCCCAGGATGCCCCGGCCATCAGGCCAGGGAGGAATGGGTCCTTGAGTCGGAGCCGCGAAGCGGCGGAGCTCTCTGCAGGTCTGCCCTGACCTGCACTCTCCTTCGTTGTCAGTGGGGGCTGTTAGGTTCCGGAGCGTGACGACGACAGCGTTGACCGAGCGGCGGTGCGGGCATGCCCGGTACACCTATCGGCTGCGGGTGTCGTCGGCGGCGGGTGCCGGTCTGGAGGCGGAGTGGGCGCGTTGCCGGTGGGTGTGGAACGAGTGTGTGGCGGTGTCCCGCAGGGTCCACGGCCTGAACAGGAGCGCCGGGCAGAAGGTCACGTGCGGCCCGGCGCAGCTCGACAGGATGCTGACCGAGGCGAGGCGGTCGATGGCATGGCTGCGGGAGGGCAGTTCGGTGCCGCAACAGCAGGTCATCCGGGATTTCGCCAAGTCCCGGACCAAGGCGTTGAAGGACATCGCGGCGCGGCTGCCGATGAGGCAGCGGGCCGGGATGCCCCGCATCAAGCGCAAGCGCGAGGCCGCCCCGTCGCTGAACTGCACCACCCGCGGTTTTAGGCTCAAGGACGGACGCCTGCACCTGGCCGGCGGCATCGTGCTCACGGTGGTGTGGTCCCGCGACCTGCCCGCAGTCCCCACATCGGTACGCGTGTAGCGGGACAGCCTCGGCCACTGGTACGCCTCGTTCGTCGTGGCCACCGCCCCGGAGCCGCTGCCCGCCACCGGCGCAGTGATTGGTATCGACTGGGGCGTCCGTGAGACCGCGACCACCACCAGTGACGCCCACGACCTGCCGCACGCCCAGCACGGGAGGAATGCTGCGGCGAAACTGGCCCGCTACCAGAAGATGATGGCCCGCCGTCGTACCCCGAAGAACAAGCCTCACACCGGCGGCTACCGCAAGGCCCGCCGGGCTGCCGCGAAGGTGTCCAAGAAGATCGCTCGCCGGCGGCAGGACACCGCCCGCAAGTGGGCCAAGCGCGTGGTGACCGACCACGACGTCGTCGCCGTCGAGGACTTCCGGCCGAAGTTCCTCAGCCGCACCACCATGGCGCGTAAGGCGGCGGACGCGGCGATCGGCGCCACGAAGACGGCTCTGATCGAGATGGGCCGCAAGCACGGGCGGGACGTCCGCCTGGTGCATCCCGCGCACACCACCATGGACTGCGCGTTGTGCGGAGCGAGAACCAAGCACGCACTGCCACTCTCGGAACGTACCTACACCTGCACCGCGTGCGGAGCCGTGTCCCCCAGGGACAAGAACTCCGCCCGCGTGATGCTGGTCCGGGCTGGTCTCAACCCGGCTGGTGCCGATCGTGTAAGCGCTGGCGGACCGCCGGTCCCCAGCCCACGTGAGCCAGGAATCCCCGCCCCCTACTAGGGCGGGGAGGATGTCAAGTACCCGGTCGTCGTGCCCCCCCCGTTGACCGTGCTGCGGTCGATGACCTTGGCCCCGGCGGGCAGCACTTCGGCCAGTTCGCCGATCAGCGGACCCCACAGGCTGTCCGCGGAGGTGGTGGTGACGACGGTCGGGACCCCGAGCACTTGCGCCGCCTTCGCCAAGGCCACCACGTTGTGCTTGAGCTCCAGCAGACCGGTGTCCCGCACGCCGCTGTAGAGGCCCACCTGGTGGTCGACCAGGACGAGGGCGCTGTTGTCGGGGGTCAGGAACTCGTGGAACTTGTTGTCCGGCATGGTGCACGCTCCTGCAGCCGGAGAGATGGACGAACCTCGATAGTCAACATAAGTGACTATATTCGACGCTAACTCGCGCCCCGGCCGTGTGCAAGCGGCCGGGCCACGGGCTCAGACGGCCGGGCCGCCCAGTGCCGCATCGCGCGTGTCGGCGCCGCCCAGCTCCTCGGTGATGGCGGCGGCCGTCCGCAGGAGCGCCGACTCCATCTCCGTCGCGTGCTCCGGCAACGAGGACGTGGTACCCACCAAGGCCACCGTGGCCGCGACGTCGTGTTCGTCGAAGACGGCCGCGGCCAGCACCACGCCGTCGATCGAGGGCACCCGGATCCGGCTGAGGCCGCGGGACCGGCACGGCTCCAGCGTGCCCTCGAGCGCCGTCCGCGCCTCGTCCGGAATCCGGGCCAGGTACCTCTTCACCCTCTCCTCGTCCTTGGACAGCGCGACGAAAAGCCGGGTCTGCGCCGAGTCGGGACCCAGGGTCGAGCCGATCCGCACGGTGATCAGGATCGGATGGGTGCCGGCCTCCGAGACGAGCGAGACCACGGGACCGGACGCGCCCCACAAGGACAGCACCACCGACCGGCCGGTCTCGACCGACAGTGCGTCCATGTGGCGAGGGGCGATGTCCAGCACCCGCCGCTGGCCCTGGGCGACGGCGCCGAGCTGCAGCAACAGGCGCCCGGGCATGTACGCCGACGCGTCGTCCGGCGCGCGTTCGAGGATCTCGTCGAGGACCATCGAGGTGAAGTAGCGGTGCACGGTGGTCCGGTTGAGGCCGATCTGTGCGGCGGCCTCGGCGACGGTGACCTTCGGCTTGTTGAGGGTGAACAGCCGCAGGATTTCCGCGACGCGGTGCACCGCCTGGATGTCGCCGGTGCCGCCCCCGCTGGTCAAGCCCGCTCCTCACGTCGCTCGCACGTCGTGCGGACTCTACCGAGCCACCGGCGCGGGGTTCAAATGGACAGCAGCTGAGCGGCGTTTCCTCCCGTCATCGACCTGATGTCGGCGGGTGCCACGCCCTGGTCCAGCAGCACCCGGACCATCCTGCGGTACGCGGTGACCGGCAGGGGATTGCCCTTCTGCCCGAGGTCGGAGGAGAGGATCGTCCGGCCGGGACCGGCCGCCCGGTAGAACTCGGCGATCCGGTCGAACGGCTCGGCCTTCGGCTCCCGGCCGACCAGCATCGCCAGGCAGTGCTCCACGAAGGCGCCCTTGCGGCACCAGTCGCCGATGCTCGAGGGTGAGGCGCCGAGGACGAAGTCGGGGTGGCTGACCACGATCCGCGTCACGCCTGCCTCGAGCGCGCCAGGGATCAGCACGTCGATCTCGTCGGCCGGCAGGTGCCCGCAGTTGAGGATGGCGGACTCGGCCGCGATCACGTCGAGGACGTCGCGGGTGGCGGCGTTGAGCCTGCCGGACCCGTCGAGCACGCTGATCGGCTCGTTCTCCCGCAGTGGTACGCCCGCGACCGGGAAGCCGCTGTGGTGGTGCGCGTGGAACTCCAGATGCGCCCGGGAGGCGATGGTCGGGAACCACACGACCTTTCCGCCCATGCGCAGGGCCAGTTCGACGGCGTAGGGGTTGAGCCCGCCGACCGTGTGGTTGAGCGCGACGCCCCCGTAGACCTTGACCGGGATGTCCTGCAGCCCGGCCTGTTCCAGCGCGAGGATGTCGGTCTGCATGCTGTGGTGGTGCGACTTGGCCACCAGGGCGCGGAACCCGAGGGAGGCGGCGTCGGTGGCCGCGTCGACGATGGACATCCGGCGGGGGAACGGGCTGGGGCCGGGGTGGGTGTGCAGGTCGACGGCGCCGGTGAGCAACTCGTCCACCTCGGGGTCGGCCCGCAGCCGGTCGGCGTCCAGCGCCGGGTCCCACAGTGCGTTCACGGTCTGCGTCATGCGTGCGTCCTTGTCTGTGTTCGGGTCAGGGCTACTTGACGGCCAGCGCGTTGGGCGGTGATCCGACCCCTCCCAGCAGGTTGAGCGGCTTGGCCGTCAGCAGGAACTCGTAGACCCCGTCCGCGGCGCAGTCCTCGGCCAGTTCGTCGAGCTTCCACAGCTCGCCGATGATCAGACCGAGCAGCGCGATCAGCGGGCGGTGCATCATGCCGTTGTGGGAGGGCCCGCGCAGGGGCGGCGGTTCGTCCGGGTCCACCCAGCCGGAGCCCGGATCGACCGGGAACGACTCCAGCCCGCCGTTGTCCGACGCTGCGACGGAGATCCGGTGGTCCCACAGCCACGCGAGCATCTCCTGCGACTGGTGCAGGCCCGGGCTGCCGGTGCGCGCCGCGCGCTCTTCCGGTGTGGAGTTCAGCCAGTGCCGGGCCCATCCGGTGTGGAGCAGCAGGATGTCGCCCGGGCGGAACTCGACCCCGAAGTGCAGGGCCATGGCGTCCAGGTCGGACGGTGTGATGCCCCGCGGTGCGTCGGGCGCGAGCGGTTCGCCGATGCTGTCGAACCAGCGCACGGCGTCGAGCAGGACGCCCCGGCCGACGATGCCCTTCTCGGCGAGGAGCTGGATGCCCAGCGAGGGGGTCCCCACGTCAATGTCGGAGTCCTCGACGCCCCCGTAGAAGCCGTGCCGGGGGTGGCGGATGTGCCGCAGCCCGTCCACCTGGGAGGTGGACTGCAGGTAGAACGAGTCCAGCCAGTCGTCCCGGTGGTGGGGGTTGTTGGCGAAGATGTGGTGCGCGGTCGGCGGCCGCGTGCCGGCCGGGCTCGGCACGAACGTGTTCAGCGGGTGGTCCAGGTTGAACACCCGGCCGCGCCGGACGAGCGCCGCGCCGTCGAGCGCCGTCTGCGGGGTGAGGAAGTTCAGCGTGCCGAGCTGGTCGCCCGGGCCGAACACGTGCCACGACGACCCCGGCGGGGCGTCGGTGCGGCGCAGCAGCTCCTCATAGCGCGGAACGGTCAGGGTGCCGGACTTCATCGGTTCTCCAGGGTCGGGGTCGGGGGGTGCGCATCCACGGCAGCAGGAACGGCACCGCCACCGCGTTGAGCACGAACAACGTGAGGTACGCGAGGACGTAGTCCTGCGTGGTCGAGTAGATCTGGCCGAGGACCAGGGGTCCGGCCGCGGAACCCAGGCTGGTCCACGTCTGGAACTGGGCGAACTTCCGGGCGAAGTCGTCGATCCCGAACAGCTCCACGATCACCTGCGACCGGATCAGGATGGTGATGCCCAGGCTCTGCCCGATCAGCAGGGCCCCGAGGAACAGGACCCACCCGTACGGCGCCACCCCGACCAGGGCGACCCCGACGGCCTGGGCGCAGAAGCTGCTCACCGTCCAGCGGTGCAGGCCCAGCCGCCGGATGCCGGCGCTGCCGATCCACCGCGAGGCGACGGCCGCCGCGGTCGCGACCGAGACCGCCAGGCGCGCGCCGGTGAAGTCCCGGGACAGCCCGGTCGCCACGATGTAGGAGGTCGCGCCCAGTTGCGAGGCGCTGACCAGGCTGAACGCCACGACCAACGGCCAGTGCCGGAGCAGCGGGACCGGACTGGCCGGGACGACGGGCGCACGCACCGGCGAAGGCCGTGCCGTCGCCCAGGAGCCGAGCGCCAGCGCGCCGCAGCTGATCACCAGGAATCCCGCCGCGATCGCCAGGAACGACCGGGTGAGGGCCGCCTGGGTGGTCAGCAGCAGTGCCAGCACCGGTGAGACCAGGATGCCGCCCGCCGAGGAGCCGGAGGTCGCCAGTGCCATCCCGGCCGTGGGTCTGCCGTCGAAGACCCGCACCAGCACGATCGTCCCCACCACGACGAGTCCGCCGCTGAAGATGGCGCCCAGCGTCGAGAACGCGGCGATGACGACGATCCCGGTGGGACGGACGGCCATCGCCGTGATGGCCGCCGTCCCGCCCAGTACCGCGCCCAGCATCACCAGGTTCGGCCTGCGCTGCCCGAGCCGCGCGAACAGCGGCCCGGTCAGCGCGCCCACCACGAAGAACCCGGTACTCGCCAGGGACAGCCCGGCCGCGCTCACCGTGCCCGAGCGGAGGAACGCCGCGATGTAGACCGGGATGCCGTACACCGCCACGCCGCTGCCCGCGGTCTGCAGGACGAAGACGGCTACGGCGACGGGCGTGGCTTTCCTGTCCGGGCGCATACCTGGCCTTCGTGGTGAGTGTCATGCCGTGGCGCCGGCTCGTTCGCCCACCGTGTTCAGGTCGACCCCGCGGGTCTCCGGCCCGGCCATGACGGCCGTCAGGATGATCAGTCCGCCGAACGCTGAGAGGATTCCCGCGGTGTAGTGGAAGGGCACGAGATGGGCCAGCCACAGCTGGTAGTAGGAGAAGAACGCGGGGATGACGACCGCGGTGCTGTACGCGACTCCCCAGCCCGACGACCGGACCGCGGTGGCGAAGCGCTCGTTGATGTAGGCCGGCAGCACGCCCAGCGAGCCGACGATGAACACGTTCGTCAGCGAGGCCAGGGCGGTCAGCCCGAGCCAGCCGTGCACGTTCCCGCTGCCCATCAGGGTGAGCGTGACCGGCGTCAGCAGGACCGTGGTCGTCGCGGCGATGTAGAGCGCCCGCTTGCGGCCGATCCGGTCGCTCAGCCAGCCGTAGAAGAGGTAGGTCGCCATGCCCGGCCACGCGTTGACCAGCTGGGTGTGCGCGAGGTCGGACGCGGTGTAGCCCTCGTTGGACAGCAGCAGCTGCGGCATGACGCTGCCGAGCATGTTCACCGCGAAGAAGACGCCCGTCATGATGAGGTAGGACTGCAGGAACGCCCGGCCGGACGAGCCCTTGAGCATGTCGCGCAAGGGCGACTTGGACCGTGCCGTCTCCTTGTAGACGTCCGAGTCCTCGACCCGCCGGCGCAGGAACCAGGCGACCCCCCAGGACAGCAGGGCGCCGATGAAGAACGGGATCCGCCAGCCCCACTGGACGTACGGCGAGTGCAACCCGGCGTTCGGCGCGAACAGCAGGACGATCGAGGTGAGCGTGGCCACGAAGAACGGGCCGCCGCTGGCCGAGCACTGGATCAGCGCGCCGGTGAATCCCCGGCGCCCCTGGGGCGCGTACTCCAGGGCCATCGGCGTGGCGGCGGTGTACTCCCCGCCGAGGAAGATGCCCTCGATGAAACGCAGCCCGATCAGCAGCGTCGTGGCCAGCGTGGGGCCGACCACCTCGGCGCCCGGCAGCAGCGCGATGAGCAGGGAGATCGTGCCGAACCCGTAGATGGTGATCGACCCGACCTTGCGCCGGCCGATCCGGTCCGCGAAGTGACCGAACAGCAGGGCGCCGATCGGCCGGCCGATCAGGGTCGCGGCGAAGGTCATGCCGACGAACACCGAGAGCTGGCTGGGGGAGAGGTTCGACTGGAAGTAGACCATGGCGGGCAGCAGGGCCGTGGACGCCACGTAGATGGAGTAGGAGTCGACGGCGAAGCCGGCCCAGGCGCTGGTGATCGCCCGCCGTCTGCGGGCCCGTAGGTCGGAGTCGGTCGATCTGGCCTTGACTTCGGTGGTGGAGGACATGGCAAGGGGTCCCTTCGGCGCTGAAGGCACGGTGTCTGGTGGGCTGATGTCAGGTGACCGTGGTCAGTTGACCGGGGCGGGGTACTCGTCGGCGTTGAGCACCCAGCCGGGCTGTGCGGAGAAGTCGTGGCGCGGGCCGGCGAAGATGTCGATCAGGTGGTTGACGCCGGAGCCGATGGCCTGTGAGGTGTGCACGGTGGGCGGCGGGATGATGGCGACCGAGGGGCTGCCGACGCGGGCGTGGTCCTCCGGCCGCCAGGCCGTGGCGTCGGGGCCCCACGGTGTCTGGATGTGGTGGACGTAGGTGCCGGCGACGACCAGGCTGCACTGTTCGAAGTCGTCGTGGGTGTGCGGCGAGAGCCGGTGCGGATCACGGGGACCGTTGCCCGGCTTGAAGAAGCCGACCATGAAGGCGCGGGTGCGGAAGAGCCGGCCGAATCGCTCGGGGTCCTCCGGCACGTCGGCCATCAGGTAGGTGCGCCAGCGGTAGCCGCCGACCGGCTCCGGCCACGGTTCCAGCGGCGCGACCCGCGGGTGCGGCTCGGCGTACCGGTCGGCGTTGGCCGCCCGTTTCGCCCACTCGGCCTCGTCGGACTGGATCAGTTGCACGATCGGCCCGGTGCCCGTGCTGACGATCTCACTGGAACCGGGCGGGACGACGACCAGGGCCGGACCGTCGACCGCGTGCTCCTCGCCCGATCCGGAGCCGCGCAGCGAGCTGTTCCCGTCGATCAGCAGCACGACCTGTTCCGACGCCAGCTCGGCCGAGAAGATCGTGTCGCCGGGCTCGGGCTGGGTGTGGATCAGTACGAAGTTCTGGCCCCGGACGATCCACTGCCGGCTGCCCGCCTCGGTGACGGTGTCGGGGGCGGTGACGGAGAAGTCGAGGAACTGCGGCGCGGCGATCGGCTCGCCGGACCTCTGGGGTGTCCTCGCGGACAGTGCGGAGCGCGGATCGTCCTTGGTGTAGGTCACGGGTTCTCCTCGAGGTGCAGGTGCTCGAAGCGCAGGTGCAGGCGTCCTTCCTGGTCGAGCCCCCGGCTGAGCCGCACGGGCGTGCCGACGCGCAGCGAGTCCGGGTCGGCGTCCAGGTGGGACAGGACACGAGGGCCTTCCGTCAGTTCGACGTAGGCGATGACGAAGGGGTCCTTTCCGGCGTGGTCGCCCTGACCGCGGTGGTTGACGGTGTAGGAGTGGACGGTGCCGGTGCCGGACAACGCCTCCCAGGCGAGGCCGTCCGACATGCAGTGCGGGCAGCGGGCGCGCGGGTACCAGACGAGCGTGCCGCAGTCGGTGCAGCGGGGGAGTTCCAGCCGGCCCTCGGCCAGCCCTTCCTCCAGGCGGGAGAGGACCGGGTCGTGCGGGGTCATGCGTCCTCCGATCCGAGCAACAGGGTGGCCGCCGCGGTGCGGAAGCCGAGATTGCCGCCGTGGCCCTGGACCAGGGCGATCCGGCAGTCCGGCACCTGGACCTCCGGTGCCGCCTCGCCGCGCAACTGGCGGACGGCCTCGATGGTGCGGATCATGCCGCCGCGGGAATCCGGATGGTTGTTGCACAGGCCGCCGCCGTCGGTGTTGAACGGCAGCCGGCCGTCGGCGCGCAGGGTGCCGCCGGTGACGAAGGCGCCCCCCTTGCCCTTCTCGCAGAAGCCGAGGTCCTCCAGGCTCATCAGCACGGTGATGGTGAAGGAGTCGTAGATCGAGACGTAGTCGACGTCCTGCGGCGTCAGCCGTGCCTCGGCGAAGGCGCGTGGCCCGGACACCGCGGCGCCGGTGTGGGTGAGGTCGATCCGGCCGATCGCGCTGTGCTTCACCGTCTCGCCGTGTCCCAGGACCTTCACCGTGCGGTGGGGGAGCGTGCGGGCGACCTCCTCGGACACGACGACCAGTGCGCCGCCGCCGTCGGTGGTCACGCAGCAGTCCAGCCGGCGCAACGGGTCCGAGATCATCGGGGAGTCGACCACCTCCTCGATCGTGACCGGCTTGCGCAGCAGCGCATGCGGGTTGTGCTGCGCGTGGTGCGCGGCCGCCACCTTGATCTCCGCGAGCTGTTCGGAGGTGGTGCCGTACTCGTGCATGTGCCGGCGTGCCGCCAGGGCGTACCCGGCAGGCACGGTGATGCCGTAACCCGCCTCATAGGGGTGCTCGGGACCGCGGGCACCGCCGGTGGTGCCGCCACCGCTCAGCGGGAGCCCGGCCATGGCGACCAGGGCCACATGGCACTTGCCGCTCGCCACGGCGGCCGCGGCGTGTCCGACGTGCATGGGGTAGGACGCGCCGCCGGCCTCGGTGACGTCCACATAGGACAGGTCCGTCAGTCCGAGGTGGTCGGCCATCGCGATCGAGCCGAGCCCGGGGACCTCCGAGCAGAAGAAGCCGTCGACGTCCGCCAGGCCGAGCCCGGCGTCGGCGAGCGCGCCGTAGGCGACCTCCGCGATCACCTGTGGCACGGTGCGGTCGGGGATCTTGCGCAGGGGATGCTCGAAGGCACCGGCTATGCGTGCGGACACCTGCCTGGTCATACGGGTTGGCCCCCTCGCAGATCGACGGTGTGGGTCGCCTCGGTGGTTGCGGCGACGTGGTCCGGGGTGATGCCGGGGGCGCACTCGCGCAGCGTCAGGATGCCGTCGACGAACTCGAACACGGCCAGGTCGGTGTAGACGCGGTCGACCACCCCCGGCCCGGTGAGCGGGAAGCTGCACCGCTTGCGCAGCTTGGGTTCTCCGTGCTTGTCGAGATGGGTCATCATCACCCAGACGCGACGGGCGCCGGCCACCAGATCCATTGCGCCGCCCACCCCGGGGTTGCCGCCGGGGACCAGCCAGTTCGCCAGGTCGCCGTTCTCACCGACCTGCAGCGCACCGAGCACGCACAGGTCCAGCCGGCCGCCTCTGGCGATGGCGAAGGACAGCGACGAGTCGAAGGAGGCCGCACCCTCGAGCAGCGTGACGGGGTTCTTGCCCGCGTCGGTGACATCGGGGTCCGGCGCGCCCTGCGGTGCCGGGCCGACGCCCAGTAGTCCGTGTTCGCTGTGGTAGACGATCTCCCTTCCGGGCGTCGCCTGTTCCGGCAGGAGCAGCGGCGCACCGATGCCCACGTTCACGCACCAGCCGTCCACCAGGTCGTCGGCCACGCGGCGGGCCAGTTCCGCCCTGGTCAGGCCCTGCTGAGTGGTGGTCATCGCACCGGCTCCCTTGTGCTTTCCACGACGTGGTCCACGAAGGGGCCCGGCAGGTGGATGTCGTCGGGCGGCAGGGATCCGCCGCGTTCGACGTGGTCGGCCTGCACGATCGTGGTGCGGGCGGCCATCGCGGCCAGCGGGTTGAAGTTCCGGGCACCGAGCCGGAACCGGAGGTTGCCGTACCGGTCCGCCACGTGCGCCTTCACCAGGGCGAAATCCGGGCGCAACGGCGACTCGAGCACGTAGGTGCGGCCGTCGATCACCCGGCTCTCCTTCTCCGTCAGCGTCTCCCGGGCCGTGCCGCCTTCGCCGTAACGGACCACGAAACCGCCCTCGGCGAGCATCGTCCCGGCCGCGGTCGGGGTGTAGAACCCGCCGAGGCCCGAACCTCCGGCACGCAGCCGTTCGGCGAGGGTGCCCTGCGGTACGAGTTCGATCTCGACGTCGCCGGCGAAGTACCGCCGGAAGAAGTCGGGGTTGACCGGGAAGGAGCAGGAGAGCCTGCGGACCCGGTTCTCCTTGAGCAGCCTGCCGATCCCGCGCTCGCCGGGCAGTCCCCGGCCGCCGTTGTTGGCGATGACGTGCAACTCGCGCACATCGCGGTCGCAGAGCGCGTCGATCAGGTCGACGGGCACGCCGGTCTGGCCGAACCCGCCGATGGCGACGGACGCTCCGCTGCGTATGCGGGTCAGGGAGTCCGCGGCACTGGGCCGGATCTTGTCGATCATCGGACGGCCACCGGCAGGGCGTCCCGCGCCTGTGACAGCGTCCGCCGGGCGGCTCCGGAGATCATCCCGGTGTCGTTGCCGACCAGGATGAACCGGCAGCCCTGTTCGGCCCGCAGGCGGATCTGCTCCTCGCCCTGGGCCACGGTGCCGACCGGGACGCCGGCGCGGACCGCGGCCTGGATCGACCTGGTGACGGCGTCGTGCACGGCCGGCGAGCCGCCGGGCACCCCCAGGCTGAGCGACAGGTCACCGGGCCCGATGAACACGGCGTCCACGCCGGGCGCGGTGAGGATCGCCTCGATGTCCTCGACCGCCTCCCGCTCCTCGACCATCGCGATCCGTGCCACGTCCTCTTGACCCGCGCGCACGTACTCGGCCGCCCCGCCGCTGATGCTGCCCCACAATCCGGCCCGGGCCGCCATTCCCATCCCCCGCGTACCGGCGGGAGGGAACAGGAACTGCTTCATCGTCGTCTCCGCCTGCGCGGCGTTGGAGACGTGGGGGACCAGGATCCCGGCCGCTCCCGCGTCGAGGTAGCGCTGGGCGTCGCCGTATCCGTGGTCGGTGATCCGGACCAGTGGCGCGACGTCCATCCGGGAGTAGAGCACCACCAGGGAGTACACGTCGCGGACCGAGAGCAGGGCGTGCTCCGTGTCGATCACGACGAAGTCGAACCCCGCCGCGCCGATGATCTCGGCGATCTCCAGTGAGGGGATCTTGACGAACGTGCCGACCACGGGCGGGCCGGCTGACTTCAACAGCTGCTGGAACATGATCACGATCTCCGTCGATGAGCGGTGCCAGAGCGAGTTCATATTGCGAACACCCTGTTCGCGATACGCAGCATGGCACCGATGGCCCGACCGGGCAAGGGAGAGGACGGGATCGAAGAATTGCCGGCGCGCGACGGCCGCATCCGGGTCAGGCCACGGCCGTCCACGGGCCGAACGGCACGTCAAGTCCGCTCGCGCCGCAGACGGCGAGCGGGACCCGGCCGTCGGCGGGAGCCGGCCCGGGCGTGGATGACAGCACGTCGGCAGAACCTCGCTCGCGGTGCGTGCCGGTGATGACGGCGGTCAGTGGTCGCGCCGGTCCGTCTGCGCGACCTGTCGCAGTCTGCGGTGCCGAGGTCAGCTACCCGACGGTGCGACAGACACGGACAGGCGCGGGCGCCGGACGTGTGGACTGCGGCCGCCGGGAAGCTGTGCCGCTACCGGGGCGGGCGTTCGTCGAGGAGCCGGGCGACGGACTCGGCGTCCTCGGCTTCGACCTTGGCCGCCTCCTGGAACACCCGCTCCAAGCTGGCCTGAGGGATGACCACGGCTCCCGCCGCGTCGGCGAAGACGTAGTCACCGGGAGTGATGCACACCCCCGCTACTTCGACGGCGACGCCGGCCGCGTACGGCATGACGACGTCGCCGCCCCAGCGCGTCGCCTCGCCCCGGCACCACGACGCGAAGCCGTGGTCGCGCAGTTGGGCGAAGTCCCGCAGCCTGCCGTCCGCCAGCACACCGGCGAGCTGGTGACGCTTGACCCGGGACAGTTTCGTACCGCCCCCGTGCGAGACGTCCGGGTACCCGCCGCTGGACAGCACGAGGACCTTCCCGGCCGGGTCGTCGCCGACCGCCTGGTCGAAGAGTTCACCGAAGCCGGTCTCGGCCTGCGGCAGATCGTCGCGGTAGGGCAGGTACGCGATGGTGACGGCCGGACCGAACAGCGTCCTGGAGGGAACGGGGCTCGACAGGGCGAGGATGTGCGCGCGATGGCTGTGGACGCGGCCCATCGCGTCCACTAGCGTGGCGCAGCCCAGCCGTGCCGCCCTGGCCGCGTAATCCGCGTCGTCATGGCTGCTCATGCTTCTCCTCCGAGCGTGCCGCGGCGGTGCCGACCGCAACCGACGTCCTAGCTCGACGGATCGTCGACCTTGATCGCATCCCCCGTGTTGCCGATGAAGACGACCAGCAACTGCGCGGGCTCCGTTCGGCTGGCGTTCTCCGAGAGCACGTGGTGGGCGCCCGGCGGCTCGACCCAGTGCTCACCCTTGCGGTAGGTGTGAACCGGCTCTCCGGCGAGCTGGCTGCGCACCGTGCCCTTGAGGACGTAGGCGTAGACGAAGGCATCCCCGTGCCGATGCGGGGGCGTGCTCCCATCGGGCGGGTAGTCGACGACCGCCGAGGTGAACGTCTTGCCCTTGACGTTCGGGAGTGCCTGCTCGAGCAGGACGGACAGCTTGTCGGTCGGCCGCATGGAGGTTGCCGGAGCGACGACGGCGGCCGGCGCCTCGCCGGTGCCGTCCTTCGCCGCGGGGGCGCATGCGGCGACAGCCGCCATGGTGAGGCCGAAAGCGAGAATGCCACGACGGAACGCCATCGGGGTCATGGCGGCTCTCCTATTCCTGTTCGAATTCTGCGATGTGCGGCGCGCAATACGAAGGGCTCCGGAATGCGAATCCACTGCGGCAGCCGGCCCATCGAGGATCCTAAAGCGGAATCGGCTCCTCCGCCTGGTCTGCTGTCGAATGACGATCGGGTGGAATCCGGCCCGCGCGAAATGGCTCAAGCCCCCGGGAGCGGCCCCGGGGGCTTGAGCGCGGTCATCCTCGCTGTCCGGCGTCAGACGGTGCTGACCACCTCGTCGTAGGCCAGTCGCGGGCTGCGCGCGAACCACGCGTCCGTGCCCGGGTTGCCGATGTTGACGACGGCGAGGACGGAGTGGTCGCCGTCGGGGAAGAACTCCTTGTTGATCGCGTCGGCGTCGAAACCGGTCATCGGGCCGGCGGCGAGACCGGCGGCGCGGACGCCGACGATGAAGTAGCCCACCTGCAGGGCGGCGTTCAGGGCGGCCGACCGCTCGCGGACCGCGCGCTCGGCGAAGAACACGTCCTTGGCCTGCGGGAAGTGCGGGAAGACGGCGGGCAGTTCCTGGTGGAACTCGTTGTCGGCGGCGAGCAGGGCGACCAGCGGCGCGGTCGCGGTCTTCTTCTTGTTGCCCTCGGCCAGGTGCTGCACAAGGCGTGCGCGGGCGTCCTCGGAGCGGACCAGGACCACCCGCAGCGGCTGCTGGTTCATGGAGGTCGGGCCGTACTTGACCAGGTCGTAGATGTCCTGGACCTGCTGGTCGGTGACCGGGGCGTCGGTGAAGGTGTTGGCGGTGCGGGCCTCACGGAAGAGCAGGTCCTGTGCGGCGGGGTCGAGTACGAGCGTCATGGCGGTTCCTCGGGTCGGTACGGTCGGTACGGTCGGTCCGGGTGACGGGGGTGAGGGGCGCCGTACGGTCCTGGCCCACCAGAACTGGGCGCCCGCGCCGAGCAGGTACACGCCGGTGGCGGTGGCCCCCACCAGGCCCCACAGCAGGGGGCCGGACAGGACGTGCGCCAGCAGTGCGCTGAGCACGGCGCCGAGGGCGACCGTGGGCAGGTGCAGTGCGGCCCAGACGGGGCCGGCCGGTGGTGCCGTGCGCGCCAGGGGACGCCCGGGGCCGCCGTGGGCGGCGGCCCCCACCGCGACGTAGGTGAGCGTGGCGCCGGTGAGCAGCGTCAGCACCTCCGCGGCGGAGGGTGCGTCCCGTGCGGACGCGGTCACGGCGGTGGCCGTCCACAGGGCCAGGGTGTAGCCGTGGGGTGCCGCGCCGGCCGCCACGATGCCCTGGAGAGAGCCGCGGTATCCGCGCGCGGTCGTCATGGTCCCTCACTCCCGGAACTGAGTGGGGCGGCCACCGGACCGGAGGCCTGCCCCGCCACCAGCATCGGGAGGAGGGCCATGGGCGGGCATCGCCCATTCAAGGGATCTTGTCGGCCCGCGCGGTGAGGCCGCGATCAGGCCGCGGTCAGGCGGCGGTCAGGTCCGGTCGGCGCCCGCGCCGGTCCGTTCCACCGCCAACCGGGTCAGTTCCACACGGGTGTTGATGCCGAGCTTGGTGAAGACGTGCTTCAGGTGGGTGTTGACCGTGTGGACGGACAGGTAGAGGCGGTCGGCGATGGCCCGGTTCGTGAGTCCCTCCGCGACGAGGGGCACCACCTTCAGCTCGGACTCGGTCAGGCTGTCCCAGCCGGAGGTGGCGGCCGCGCGACGGGACATACCGGAGGCGCGTACGCCGAGGTCCCGCAGGAGGCGGCGGACGCGCTCGCTGTCGTGGAGGGCCCCGGTCGCGGCGGCGAGCCGCGCGGCCTCCTCCAGCGACGCGACCGCCGCATCGGTACGGCCGTGCGCGGCCAGGAGGGTGCCCAGGTCCTCGTGGGCCGCGGCCAACGCCGGGAGGCGGCCCGCGAGACGGTCTTCTGCGACGGCTGCCTGCAGTGCCGCGGCGTCGTCGAGAAGGAGCCCGTCGATGTGGTCCCGTACGGCCAGGACGACGTCCTGACCGCCGTTCTCCTCGGCCACGGCGCGCACGACCGTGGCCACCGCCTCGGCCGTCGCCCGGTCGCCACCGCGCAGTGCCGTACGCGCCAGGGCCGGCCAGTGACCGGGGGGCAGACAGAGCAGCCAGGCCGTACGGTCACCCGCGTGGAAGAAGGCGCCGAGTGCCTCGGCCGCCGCCGTGCCATGGCCCTGGGCCTGCAGGAGGCGGGCGTGGGCGAGCGCCGTCCACGGGCCGTACGGGGTGCCGTCGGGCGCGGCCGCGGTCGCGGCCCGCAGATGCGCACCGGCCTGGGCGAGGTCACCGCGCGCGGTGTCGACCAGGGCCAGGACGGCGCGGACCAGGGGCACCGCGCGGGCCGTCTCCAGCTCCGCGGCTACGGTGAGGCAGGCTTCGGCCTCCACGGCCGCGTCGTCCAGGGCGCCGCCTTCCAGCAGGGCGATGGCCCGGCAGGCGTGCCAGTGGGGCAGTGACCAGCCCAGGCCGAGGGATTCGGCGGAGCGCTGGCCCTCGCGCAGTACCCGCGGGGCGTCCTCCAGCCGGTCGGTGGACAGCATGACGATGGCCAGCCACAGGGCCGGGATGCGGGGCGGCCGCAACCGCAGGCCGTCGGCGGTCGTGGCGGCCCGTCCGGAGGCGTTCTCGGCGAGTTCGAGGGCGCGGTCCAGGTGGCCGCGGTAGAAGGCGGTCTGCGACTGGAAGACCATGGCGCTGACGACGACGGCCGGGTCGGCGCTGCGGTACGCCGCCTCGACCAGCCCGGTGTCCGTCTCCTCCGCGGCCGCGATCTCGCGGCGGTGGATGTGGGCGGTCGCCTTGGCCTTGAGCAGCCGGACGCGCAGGTCCTGCGGGAGGTCGGGCAGCTCCAGGGCCCGCCGCAGATGGCTCATCGCGGCCGCGTCGTCGCCCGCCGCCTGGTGGATCTCGCCGCCGACCAGCCGGAGCGCGGCCTCCTGGGCGGGTTGCAGCCCGTCGGAGATGGTGGCGTCGACCAGTTCGAGGGCCTCGTTGACCCGCCGGGTCCAGCCGAGCAGTTCGGCCGCGTGGGTGAGCAGTTCGACGCGCCGCGGGTCGTGGGCCGGCAGCAGGTCCGCCGCCTGGCGTGCGAGGTCGGCGGCGGATCCGGGGACGGTCCGCGACAGCTCCCGGACGGCGGTGGTCAGGGTGTGCACGGACGCGTCGTCGATGGTGCCGCCGGCGAGGACGAGGTGCCAGGCGATCTCCGCCCGGTCGCCGCCGCCGTCGCGCAGGGCGTCGGCGGCCTCCCGGTGCAGGGCCACGCGCACGGGCAGCGGGAGGTCGTCGTGGACGGCCTGCCGGATCAGGTCGTGCCGGAAGGCGAACCGGCGGCCCGCGCTGACCAGCAGTTGTGCGCCCAGGACGCTGTCCACGGCGGACAGCAGCCCGCCGACGGGCCTGCCGAGCATCCGGGCGACGACGCCGAGGTCGAACGCGCGGCCCAGCACCGAGCCGATCTGCAGCAGATGCCGTGCGTCCTCGGGCAGCCGGTCCAGCCGCTCCCGGACGCTGCGCCGGAATCCGGCGGGCATCTCCTGGGTCAGGGGGGCCGCGGTGCCGCCGTGGATGCCGACGGCGTCGGCGTCGCGCAGCGAGCGCAGGAGTTCGATCGCCAGGAAGGGGTTGCCCGCGCTGCCGTCCAGCAGCCGGGACAGGGCGGGGGTGGGCGCCGCCCCGAGGACGTCCGCCGCCAGCTGCCGCAGCGCCGCGGGCGGGAGCGGCCCGAGGGCCAGCCCGCGCGCCCCCCGGTCGCGCAGCGTACGGCTCATCCGGGTGACGTCGGACCGCTCGGTGCCGGAACGTACGGCGATCACCCACAGGACCCGGGAGGCCGCCAGCCGCCCGGGCAGCGTCCGCAGGGCGAACAAGGTGGCCGGGTCCGCCCATTGCGCGTCGTCGACGAGGACCGCCACCGGGGCGCGCTGGGCGCGGTCCTCCAGGGCGTCGGTGATGCCGTCCAGCAGCCACAGCCGCCGGTCGCCGGTGGCCTCGGGGGCCCGGCCGGCGCCGGCGGCGGGGCCGTGCACCGCGGCGTGCAGCGCGGCCAGCGGGGCGTACTGGTCGAGCTCGTCGGCCCGTACCCACAGGACGTCGAACCCGGCCGCGCCCGCCAGCTCTCCCAGACGGGTCAGCAGTCCGCTCTTGCCGGTGCCGGACGCGCCCTCCACGAGGACGCACGCGCCCTCCCCGCGGAGCACCCCGTCAAGGGCCGCGCGCAGGGCGGCGATCTCGTCGTCGCGGCCCCTCAGGCGGGGGGAGTGCGTCGTCCGGGAGACCGCATCGTGCATGCCGCAATCGTGCCGCACGGCACCGGGCCTCCTCAATGCCGGAGGGCCTGTGACCGGCGGTTTCACCCGGGGTGATGTGCCGCGGCGGGGCGCGCTCTCACCCCGTTGGGGCGCAGGCTGCGTTCCGTCCAGATCCCGTGTCCCGGAAAGGAGCACGACGTGCGTACAGGCAAGGAATACCTGGCGGCACTCGACGACGGCCGGAAGGTGTGGGTGGGCGACGAGCTCGTCGACAACGTCGCCACGCACCCGAAGACCAGGGCGTACGCCCGGCGGATCGCCGAGTTCTACGACCTGCACCACCGCCCGGACTTCCAGGACGTCATGACGTTCGTGGACGAGGACGGGGTCCGCCGGTCCATGACGTGGTTCCAGCACCGCAGCAAGGACGACCTGAAGCGCAAGCGGCGCTACATCGAGACCGTGCTGCACGAGCTGGGCGGCGGCGCCACCCCGCGCACCCCCGACGTCAACAACTACGTCCTGCTGACCTACGTCGACGACCCCGAGCCCTGGAGCAGCCAGGCGGTGGGGACCGACGGCCGGGACCTCACCGCGGGGATCCTCGACTTCTGGCGGCAGGCGCGGGACGGCGACCTCAACACGACGCCGGCGTTCGTGGACCCGCAGACCGACCGTTCCCGGGAGTCCGCGCAGGCGGAATCGCCCGCGCTGAAGGTCGTGGCCACCTCCGACGAGGGCATCACCGTGCGGGGCGTCAAGGCCATCGGCACGGGCGCGGCCTTCGGCGACTGGATCCACATCGGCGTGTTCTACCGCCCGGGCATCCAGCCGGAGCAGGTCATCTTCGGCGCGGTCCCGCCCAACGCGCCCGGCGTCACCATCATCTGCCGGGAGAGCAACGTCCGCGACGGCGAGGACGTCGAGCACCCGCTCGCCTCGCAGGGCGACGAGCTCGACAGCGTCATCCTCTTCGAGGACGTGCTGATCCCCTGGGATCGGGTGTTCCACATCGGCAACCCCCAGCACGCCGCGCTGTACCCGCAGCGCGTCTTCGACTGGCTGCACTACCAGGCGCTCGTGCGGCAGATGGTGCGCGCCGAGCTGATGCTCGGACTGACCCTGCTGATCACCGAGCACATCGGCACCTACCAACTGCCCCCGGTGCAGGCGCGCATCTCGCAGTTCGCCGGGTTCCACCAGACGCTGAAGGCCCATGTGCTCGCCTGCGAGGACGAGGGCTTCACCACCCCGGGCGGCCTGTACAAGCCGAACGTCCTGATGTTCGACTACGGCAGGGCGTACTACCTGGAGAACATCGCCCGCATGGTCAACGAGGTGATCGACCTGGCCGGGCGCGCCTCGCTGATCTTCCCCACCGAGGGGCAGTGGCAGCGTCCGGAGCTGCGGCCCTGGCTGGAGGCACTGCAGACCGGCCCGGTCGGCAGGCCGCACGACCGGCTGAAGATCAGCCGGGTGATCCGCGACCTGTTCCTGTCCGACTGGGGCGACCGCATCAGCACCTTCGAGAACTTCAACGGCACGCCGCTGCTGGCGATCCGCACGCTCACCATGAAGCGCGCCGAGCTGTCCCCGAGCGGGCCCATCGCCGACCTCGCCCGGAAGGTGTGCGGCATCGACGGTCCCGCCGAGGAGAAGGACACCGCGTACACGGCCCAGGCGGACTACGCCCGCCGGCAGGACGCCTCGTAGGAGGTGCCGGGCCCGGGATGCAGCACGCCGCACTCCCGGGCCCGGGCCACCGCGCCGCTGCGGCTGTGCGCGTCGAGCTTCCGGAACAGGGAACTGACCTGGGTCTTCACGGTGTTGCGGGACACGTGCAGCTCGGCGGCGATCTCCCGCAGCGTCAGCGGACCGCACAAGGCGCGCAGGATCCGGCGTTCCCCGGGGGACAGGTCCTGCGCTCGCGGCACTGCACCTGCACCTGCTGCTGCGGGCCCGGGCCGTGCCGTGCCAAGGCGCGCGAGCAGACCGCCCAGCACCTCAGGAACGGCACCGCCCTCCTCGGGCACGGACACGGGGACGGCGCCGCGAACGCCGCGCGGCAGACCCGACGCGACGACACCGGCCAGCGCCCACAAGTGCGGCTCGCCGCCGTGGACGGTCGCCGTCATCGCCCGCGCCGCGCCGGACAGGGCCTCGGCGGCGTCGGTACGGGCGAGGTCCTCCACCAGCAGTCCCGCATGGCACAGATGGGCGGGCGCCGCGGCGAAGTGACCGGTCAGACCCTCGGCACGGGCCGTGTCCAGCGCCTGCTCCACCAAGGTGCGCGCCCGTTCCCGGTTCCCGTCCAGATACGCGCACAGGGCCCGCGAGCCCAGGGCGCGGACCAGGACCAGCGAGTGCCGGGCGCCGTGCGCGTCGCGGACCGCCTCGGCCAGGTGGGCGTCCGCCTCCTGCGTACGCCCCTGCCACAGCAGCGCGGTGCCCTGGGCGACGCAGGCCAGCGCCCGCCAGGCGGTCAGCGCGGCGGGACGGCGGACATCCGCCCCGTCGAGCCGGACCTGGGCGGCGCTCTCCCCCCGCAGACAGCGGACGAGAGCCCGGGCAACGGCCGCCGCCTGCGCCACCGTGCCCCCTTCCCCCACGGTGCCCGGCCCGCACGGCCGGGCCTTCGCCACGTCGAGCCACCGCTCCGCCGCCTCGGGATCGCCCTCGCACAGCGCCGTCATCGCCGCCACGACACACAGCCGGGCGTCGGCGCGGACCGCGCGGGCCGGCAGCATGCGCAGCCACCGTGCGACGTCCGCGGTCCGGCCCGCGGCCAGGGTCTCCTCCCAGGCCTGAAGGACGGCCGTCAGCGCGCCCGGGATGTCGCCGGCCTCCACGAAGTGCCGTACGGCGGGCGTCGTCCGACGCCGCTCGCCGTACCAGTGCCCGGCCGCGTGGTGCAGCGCCGCGGCCCCACCTGGCTGCTCGGTGGCCAGGACCGCGGCCAGCAGCGCGCGCAACGCCGGGTGGTGCCGGTAGGCCCCCGGAGCCGTACCTGAGGGCACGAGCAGTTGCACGGTCCGCGCGAGGTCGCGCAGCAGCACTCCGGCGCGGTCGCTGCCCGTGACGGCACGACAGGACTCCGGGCTCAGTTCGTCCAGGACGCTGGTGCGCAGCAGGAAGGCGCGCTGCTCGGTGGTGAGCCGGTCCAGGACCTCGGTGCCGAGGTAGTCGGCGACCGCGCGGGCGCCGTCGACGGCAGGCCCGCCGGGACGGGCACCGGCCGCGTCCCCGGCGCGCGTGCGCCCCAGCATGCACAGGCCCGCCGCCCATCCCTCGGTCAGGTGGTACAGCTCGCGCACCCTCCGCTCGTCCACCGGGCCGCCGGAGAGGCACGCCAGCAGGGCGGCCGCCTCGTCAGGGGTGAAACGCAGCTCGTCCGCCGCGAGGTCGGCGGCGAGCCCCCGGGCGCGCAGCGCCGGCACCGGCGCCCCGGGGAGGTGGCGGGTGGCCAGCACGGCCCGCATGCCCGCGGGAAGCGCGGTCAGGAAGTCCCCCAGGCAGCGCAGGGCCGCCTGGTCGGTGAGCCAATCCACCCCGTCCAGCACCAGGGTGAGCGGCGATCCGCCCGCCGGCGCCGCCAGGATGCGGGGCAGCAGGTCCTCGACCCAGGCCTCCAGCGTCCATGCCCCGGCGGGCGGGGGAGTGGGCAGCCCCGGCCGGAACGGGCGCAGCGCCGCGAGGACCCCGGCCCACAGCCGCGCCGGGGTGTTGTCGTACGCGTCCAGCTCCAGCCACGCCACCTGGCGGTCACGGGCCTCGAGGGTGCGGGCCCAGTCGGCGAGCAGCACGCTCTTCCCGGCGCCCGGCGGCGCCGAGACGACGACCACGGGCTCCACCGCGGCGTCCAGACGACGCAGCAGCCGCGGCCGCGGCACGAACTGCCGTGGCCGCGCGGGCGGGTGGAGCTTGTACTCGGCAATGGTGTTCACCAGGTTCCTCCGAGGATGCCCCGTCCTGCGGACCGGCGAGGCATCGGTCCCCTGCGGAGCAGGGCAGGAAACGAGGTTTCGCGCTCAGGGCGAAAGACCGGCGGGTAGTGCGTGTGTCGTGCTGAGCGAGAACCAAGCCAGCGCGACGGCGCGTTGCGAGAACCAAGCACGAGCCACCTCAGCTTTGGCATGCACAACCGGGCAGGTTCCGTCCCGGCTGGTGTTGAGGGAGTAAGACCTTGCGGGTCGCTGACCTGCGGGGCTTCCTGAGCCAGGAATCCGCTTGCCTCAGCACGGGGAGGGTTCAAGGAGCCTCCCACCGGGCCGTAGGGGCCCCGGTGCCCGGCGGGCACGACACGGCACCGGGCACCGGGGGGACTGTGACGACAGGGCCTTAGCTCAGGACGCCGAAGCCGCCCGCGAAGTACAGCAGCGGACGGGCCTGCGCCTTGTGCTCGAAGTGCCGGACGTCGCCGACGAAGATGGTGTGGTCGCCGCCGGGCAGCGCCTGGGAGACGTCGCAGACCATCGTGGCGATCGCGTCCTTGAGCACCGGCACACCGTGGTCCTCGTCGACGCTCACACCCGCGAAGCGGTCCTTCAACGGAGCGGAGAAGGTGCGGGCCAGGTGCTCGCATTCCTCGCCCAGGACGTTGACGGCGAAACGGCCGTGCTCGGCGATCGCGGTGCGGGTGAACAGGTGGTTGCCGATGCACACGATCAGCTGCAGCGGGTCCAGCGACAGTGCGGAGACCGCACTGGCCGTCATGCCCACGGGGGCGCTTGCGGTCCGGGTGGTGATGACGCTGACCCCGGTGGCCAGGCGTCCCATCGTGGCGCGGAAGGCGACGGTCATGTCGAGGGTTTCAGTCATGGGAGACCTCCGGGAAGGAGTGTGCCGAGCCCTGGTGGACGTGGTGAACTGTGCGCCGCCGCCTGTTAATAGGAGGGAAACCGCACTGTGGCCGGGGGTTCACGGCTCATCGGCGCAGCCGCTCGACCAGGCGTCTCATCTCTTCCGACGGGCGCACGCCGAGATCGGCCATGGCCCGCAGGTAACCCCGGTACAGCTCGATGAGTTCGTCGTCGTCCCCTGCCGCCTCGGCGCCGGCCAGCGCCAGCCGCCAGGCCTGCTCGCGGTACGGATCACGTTCCAGCGCCGCTCCCGCCAGCTCCCGTGTCTCACGGATCCGGCCCAGGCGCAGGGCGACGGCGCCGGCGTCGACCTGCGCCTGGATGAGCGCGGCCGCCAGTTCCTCGCGCCGGGCGTCCAGCCACGGCGTGGACACGCCCTCGAAGTACGGGCCGCGCCCCGCGGTCCGCAGTGCCTGCAGGAGGGTGTGGAGCCGGTGCTCGCCGTCCTGCCTGCCGGCCTCGGCCAGCAGCCGCCGGAAGGCTCCCGAGGAGCCCGTCGCGGACGCCTCGGGCGTCAGCCGGTAGACGTCGCCGTCCTGCAGGAGCGCCAGCCCTTCCGGCAGCACCTCCCGCAGCCGGTACACCGCCTGCCGCAGGTAACTGCGCCCCGCGGCGTCGCTCCGGCCGGGGAACAGGGCGCTCAGCAAGATAGGGCGCCGCGCGGTCGCGGCGGGCCTGGCCAGGAGGAACGCCAGCAGTTCGGTGCTCTTGGCCAGACGCGGCTGTACCTCCCGCCCGTCCGCGGACAGCCGGACCGCCCCGAACTCCTCGAGGACCAGACGCGGTGCGACGGGAGCACTGAGCGCCGGGCCGGAGGACCGCGCCGCCACCAACTCGTGCCAGGGCGAGGAGTGCGAGGGCTCGGCGTCGGCCCTGCGCACGGCGACCGCCGGCATGTCGTCCAGCGCCTGCAGCAGCAGATGACGGCCGCCCTGGGCGGCGGACACCCCCAGGGCCAGGTCGGCCGCGGCGTCCGCGGCCTCCACGTCGCCGGCGCGCCACATCGCCTCGCTCAAGTAGACGGCCGCGGTCGGCAGTTCCAGCAGCCGGTCGCCCGCGGTCATGGCGGCGACGGCGTCGGCCAGCGGGCGGACCGCCTCCTGGTCCCGGCCCGCCAGGAGCAGTTGCAGGCCGCGCCACGTGCCGGACAGTTCCCCGGTGAAGGCGTAGCGGGCGCTGCCCCGAAGTCCGGCCGCGGTCAGCGCCCGGGCGGCCCGTGCCAGGTCGCGGTCGAGCCGCAGCGCCAGTTTGGCCTCCAGCAGCAGGCTGAGGATCTCGTACACGCGTGAGCCGGTCGCGGCGATGGCCGGGCGTCCGGCCGCCAGCGCTGCCCAGGCCTCCTCGCGCCGTCCGAGGTCGGCCGTCAGCTCCACGTCGTCGATGGCGGTCAGCCACACCGGCCGGGGTCCGTCCCCGAGGGACGCGTACATCTCGCCGGCCTGGGAGATGCGGCCGGTCGCGCGGAGCGCGGCGACGGTCCACGGGGCGCCGGTCGCCCGGCGCCAGGCACCGGGCGGGGCGGGATCGTCCTGGAGCTCGGCGAGCCGTCCGCCCATGTAGGCGATCCGCATCAGCATGACCTCGACCGGGCCCGCGGCGTCGGCCCGCAGGTCCGGGAGCGGGGTGAGGGGGCCGCCGTCCGCCAGCGACATCAGCGCGGCGGCGATGTCGTGGTGGCGGCCGGGGGGCATCACCTGCAGCATCCTCCGGGCCTCGTCGAGCCTGCCCGCGTGCCAGAAGCACCACACCAGCAGCGCCAGGTCCTCGCTGCCGCCGGGCTGGTCGGGCAGTCGGCACCACCAGGACCGTCCGTGGTGGTCGGCCAGCCGCAGCCCGCGCCAGCACTGCTCACGGCCGAACGCGACGCGCAGCGCGGCGGACGCGATCCCCGGGGCGGGCGGCCCGGGCACCGGCCGCATCCGGTCGAGCCAGCTCTCCGCCGTGGCCAGGTCCAGCCGCTCCAGGATGCCGGGCAGGACCTGTTCTGCGGCGCGCCGGGCCGCCGCCGACTCCCCGGCCATCAGGAGCTCGGTGACGGCGTCCTCGTGACGGCCCGCCGTCTCCAGCAACGCGGCGTGCCGGCGTCTCAGCTCGCGCCGGGCGCCCTCCTCCATGGCGTCGGCGCGTTTGCGCA
This sequence comes from Streptomyces sp. NPDC001902, assembly GCF_042891295.1. Taxonomy (NCBI): domain Bacteria; kingdom Bacillati; phylum Actinomycetota; class Actinomycetes; order Kitasatosporales; family Streptomycetaceae; genus Streptomyces; species Streptomyces sp. NPDC001902. The sequence goes on from NZ_JBIATA010000030.1 coordinate 34,827, forward strand.
GGTACTGACGGAACCGTGGCAGCGCCCGCATGCAGGTGCCGTCGCGGGACCAGGTCAGCGGCAGCCGGCGGTGGCGCAGGGAGGCCATGACCCGGTCCGGCCCGTACAACCCCAGCGCGTTGGCGGACTCGGCGGTCACCTCGTCCAGCACGCTGGTGGCCACGAGCAGCGCCGTCTCGTCCTCGGTGAGTTGCCGCAGCAGGTCGGCGGAGAGCAGGTCGAGCCTGCCCGCCGCGGCCGCGGGGTCCGTGGCCCACCAGTCGTGCAGGACCCCGGTGACCCAGCCCCCGGTGGCCCGCACCCGCAATTGCGCCTGGCCGTCCTGCCCGGTGGGTCGCAGGGCGCGGGCCGCCTCGGAGACGTCGAAGGCGAGGTCGGTGTCGTCGAGGAACGCCACGCGATGGACGTCTGCGAGCCCTCCGATGCCCTGGGGCGGCTCCGTGCGCGTGACGAGCACCAGCCGCAGCCCCCGCGGCGGTTCCACGACGAGCGCGGTGAGCGCCTCCTCGGCCGTGGCCCGCCCTGCGACGTGCTCCAGCCCGTCGACCACGAGCAAGGGCGGCCCCGCGCCGCCGGCGGACACGGCCTCCGTCAGACGGCCGCGGAGGACCTCACCGGCGCCGTCCCCGGTGGGGAGGCCGCCCAGGGGTATCCAGGCGGCCGGGCCCGGCAGGGCCCGTGCCGCCTGGAGCACCGCGGTGGTCTTGCCCGACCCGGCGGAGGCCGCGACGACCAGCACCGGATGACCCGCCAGCGCTTGAAGGACACGGCGGGTCACCCGAGGCCGGGGCACGACGTGCGCCGGCAGGTCCGGCAGGGCCGGGCGCCGCCCGTCAGGAAGGCCGGGGGTCATGAGCCGACCGTCCCGGCTCGAGCACGAAGGTGTGACGGAGCAGGGTGTACGGCTGGTCGGTCCGCGTGCCGTACGGACCGGTGCCGGCCGGGTGGTTCGCGTACTGCGTCACCAGCGACTGCTTGACGCCGAAGACCGGGTCCTGGTCGAGGTACAGGTCGTCGGAGGGGAACAGCATCGTGGTCACGCGCTGGAACCCCTCGGCGGCGATCATGACGTGCAGATGCGCCGGCCGCATCACGGACCGGCCGGTGGCCCGCATCATCTCGCCCACCGGACCGTCGTCGGGGATGGGGTAGCTCGACGGGCGGATCGAGCGGAAGCGGAAGCGCCCCTCGCCGTCGGTGCGCAGCAGGGCCCGCAGGGCCGGGTCGGACAGGCCGGGGACGTCCACGTCGTAGTGGCCGTCCGCGTCGCTGTGCCAGACGTCGATCCCGGCGTTCGCGACCGGCGCGCCGTGGTCGTCGGTCACCACCCCCTCGAAGAACAAGGGCGTGCCCGGCAGCCCCTCGGAGATGTCGGCGCCGTCGGCCGCCTGAGGGCGGTCGTCGCGGAAGAAGGGACCGAGGACACTGTTCTGCGTCGATCCCTCCGCCCGCCGGTTGCCGAGCGCGTCGACCAGCATCGTGATCCCCAGCACGTCGGACAGCAGGATGAACTCCTGCCGCGTGGGGGTGCACTTCTGCCCCGTACGCGTGAGGAAGTCCACGCCGCGCGCCCACTCCTGTTCGGTCAGACCGGTCTCACGGACGAAGTCGTGCGCGTGCCTGACCAGGCACTCGAGGATCTCGGCGAGGCGGTCGTCCTTCGCGTCGCGGACCGTGGCGACGACGGCCTCGGTGATGGTGGAATCGGTGAGGTCACGCATGGCGGGCTCCCGTCGGGTCGGAGGAATGGTCGTCGGCGGCCCGGTGGGGCGGTTCGCCCGCCCAGGCCCGTTGCAGGAGGTCGCGTACGGCGTCCCGCCGTACCGGGCGCGGGTTCCAGTAGCCGTCCCGGACGATCAGGTCGGCGGCCTCTCCGATGCCCGACTCGGGCATGCCGAGGTCACGCAGCGCCCGGGGCGCGCCGATGCCGCCCGCGAAGTCGAAGACCGCCGTCGCGGGATCGAGGTCGGCGCCGGGAAGCGCCCGGCCGATCCGGGCCATGGCCGCCTCGGCCGCCGGGGCGTTGTACGCGATGACGTGGGGCAGCACGACGGCGTGGGTCTCCGCGTGCGGCAGACCGAAGGAGCCGCCCAGGACATGGCACACCTTGTGGTGCAGGGCCATCCCGACGGTGCCCAGACAGGTCCCTGCCAGCCACGCCCCGTACAGCGCGGCGGCGCGCGCATCGGTGTCCGCGGGATCCCGAAGGATCGCCGGCAGGGCTGTGGCCAGGGCGTCCAGGGCCTCACCGGCGGTGAGGAAGGCGAGCGGGTCGCCGTCCTGGGCGTACAGCGCCTCCACGGCGTGTGCCATGGCGTTGAGCCCGCTGACCGCGGCGACGTGCGGGGGCAGGGTCATGGTGAGGTCGACGTCGTACACGACCGTGTCGAGCAGGATCTCCGGCAGCCGCCGGGTGGTCTTCACACCGCCCTGGGTCTCGCCCAGGATCGGGGTCATCTCCGAACCCGCGTAGGTGGTGGGAAGGGCGAGCTGCGGCAGCCCGGTGCGCAGCGCGACGGCCTTGCCGAGGCCGATGGTCGAGCCGCCGCCCACGGCGAGCAGGCAGTCCGCGCCGGCCGCGCGGGCCGCGTCGACCGCCTTCTCGGTGACGGGCACGGGCGTGTGCGCGGCCGCCTGGTCGAACACCCCGGCGGCGAGCGGGCCGAGGAGCTCGCTCACCTCCCGGGCCTGGTCGGTCTGCCCGGGGGTGCACAGCACGAGGGCCCGGCCGCGCCCCAGCGCCCTGACCTCGTCGGCGAGCCCCTTGCGCGTTCCGCTGCCGAAGACCACTTTCGTGATCTGTCCTCTATGCACGAACGACTTCATAGTTGCCCCTTGCACATTCTTTACCGGAAATGGAGTCTCATCGGCCGCGCGGTGATGCGTCAATGAATGTTTCGCGCGATCGCGCGCGCACGGCGCCGATTACCCCATTCACGCGACGAACGGCCGGCTCCCTGGATCCGGGGACCGGAGCGGATATCACCCATACTGGTGATGCGCGCGGCGTGGGGGCCGCCCACGAAGGAGGGCAGCGGAAACACCACCGTGGGTACGGGCGACGGAAAGGCCCCGGCTCCGACGGCGGCCCCAACGGGCCCTCGTTCCCGCTCCCTTGCGCGCCTCGGCTGCGGACGGGGCGCCTACGGGGTGTGTGCCGTGTTCCGCATGCGGGCGGCGTCCCGGCTCGGGGGAGCGCCGAACTGGCGGCGGTACTCGCGGCTGAACTGCGAGAGGTTGTCGTATCCGACGCGTTGGCCGACTCCGGTGACGTCGCCCGGGTGTGTGGCGAGCAGCAACCGTGCCTCCTGCAGCCGGATCTGCTTCTGGAACTGGATCGGGCTCATCGCGGTCACCGCCTGGAAGTTGCGGTAGAAGGCCGAGACGCTCATCCCGGAGCGACGCGCCACGTCCTCGACCCGGAACGGCTCGGCATAGTGCTCGCGAATCCAGCGCACCGCCCGGGAGACGTGGCTGAGGCCGCTGTCGGCCAGGCCGAGTTGGCGCACCGTCGCACCTTGCTCGCCGGCGATCAGACGCCACAGGATCTCGCGCTTGACCAGCGGGGCCAGCACGGAGCGGTCACGGGGTTCGTCGAGCAGGCGCAACAGTCGCACCACCGCGTCCAGCAGCGCCGCCGGGGCGTCGCTGACGGCGATCCCCGACGGGGCGCCCCCGCCGGCCCGGGGGATGTCGCCCGGGCCGGCCTGCAACAGCAACTCCGCGATGGCCGACGGTTCCAGCGTGAGCCCGAAGCCCAACGCGGGCCGGTCGGGGACCGCCTGGGTGAACTGCCCGGTCACGGGCAGGTCGACGGATGCGACCAGGTACTGCCCGGGGCCGTACTCGTAGACCCGGTCGCCGAGCGCGAGGCGTTTGGCGCCCTGGGCGATGACCGCGAGCACCGTGCCGGACGTCGAGGGCGCCGGCGGATCCGGCCGGTCCACCCTCGAGACCAGGACGCCGTCGATGTCCGTGGTCGAGTCTGGGCGGGCGTGCCGGGCCAGCAGGGTGCGGAGCTCTTCGAAGGGCATGTGCCCATTGCAGCACCCTTGCGTGCGACAGCTCTCCCGCATGAGAGGAACGTGCAAGGACGAGCGAGCATCGTTCTAACGTTTCCGCAGGTCAGCTCGGTTGAATGGAGTCACCCCACTCCATCACCGGGAAGAAGGAATCGATGATTGCGCAGTACGGCTTCAACGCCACCCTCACCGCCAGGCCCGGAACGGGCGACCGGCTGGTGGACCTGCTGCTGACCGGGTTGAACGAGGGCAGCCCCGGCGCGAGCGAACACTGCCTGGTCTACCTCGTCTCCCGATCCGCGTCCGATCCCGACGTCGTCCACGTCACCGAGGGATGGACCAGCGAGGAGGACCACCACCGGATCTTCGCCGGCGAGGCCGCCCAGGCCATCGTGGCGCAGATCGACGGACTGCTGGCCGAAGAGCCCGCGTACACCGACTACGTCCCGGTCCGCGGTAAGGCCGCCTTCTGAACCGGGACGCCGCTGCCCGGGTGACCCCGTCCCCGACCTGCCGTCCGTCACCACCTCACGAAAGGCCCACGACCATGAGCGCGAGCATGCCCGCGACCCCGCCCACGACCACGCCGCGACCCGCCCTGGACCCCGAACTGCGTGATCTCCTGGCCGACATGCCGCTGATGTCCCGGCTCAGCGCGGAGGTGCTCGCGCAACTGCGCCGGATGCCGTCGCCGCCCGTCGACTCCCTCCTCGCCCACCGCCCGATCGACCGGCGCGAGTTCACCGTGCCGGCCGAGGACGGTACGCCCCTGCCCATGTCGGTGTTCAGCCCCGCGGGCGCAGATCGCAGCACGGCCGCACCCTGCATCTACTGGATGCACGGCGGTGGGATGGTCATGGGCGACCGGTTCGCACAGATCGACATCCCGCTGGAGTGGCTCGACACCTTCGGCGCGGTCGTCGCCTCCGTGGACTACCGGCTCGCCCCGGAGGCCACCGGCACCACCCTCGTCGAGGACTGCTACCAGGGCCTGCTCTGGATCTGCGCACACGCAGAGGAACTGGGCATCGACCCCGCCCGGATCGTCGTCGCCGGCGCCAGCGCGGGCGGCGGACTCGCGGCCGGAGTCACCCTGCTGACCCGTGACCTGGGCACCCCCGCCATCGCCGCCCAGATGCTGATCTGCCCCATGCTCGACCACCGCAACACCACCGCCTCCAGCCGCCAGTACTCCGGAGGCCCCGGCGTCTGGACCCGGGAGATGAACGCGTTCGGATGGCGCGCGGTCCTCGGTGACCGCACCGGCGACGAGGTGTCCCCGTACGTCTCGCCCGCGCTGGCCGACGACCTCCGGGGCCTGCCGGCCACCTACGTCGACACCGGCTCCGCCGAAGTCTTCCGCGACGAGGACACCGACTACGCCACCCGCATCTGGGCGGCCGGCGGCCAAGCCGAACTCCACGTCTGGGCAGGCGGTTTCCACGGCTTCGACGCCCTGTACCCGCAGGCGCGCATCTCGGCCACGGCCCGCCGGACCCGCACCGACTGGCTCGCCCGGCTCCTGACCCCGCACGGCGCCGCGTGACGCCGAGATGCGTGAGGGGGTGCGCCGGAATCCCGGCGCACCCCCTCTCCGTCACGGCAGGATCTCGACGTACCCGTCGGTTCCGTGCACGCGGATCCGCTGCCCGTCCCGGATCAGCCGGGTGGCCTGCTCCACGCCCACGACGGCCGGCAAGCCGTACTCCCGGGCGATCACCGCGCCGTGGGTCATCAGACCGCCCACCTCCGTCACCAGGCCTGCGATGCCGACGAACAACGGCGACCAGCTGGGGTCGGTGAAGGTCGTGACCAGGATGTCGCCCGCCTCGAGTTCGGCCTCCGCGATGTCGAGGATGACGCGGGCCCTCCCCTCGATGGTCCCGGCGGAGACCGGTACGCCGACCAGGGCGCCGGGCGGCACGTCGTCGCGCCGGTACGCCCCGGTGAGGGCCTCGCCGTCCGACGTGAGGACCCGGGGCGGTGTGAGCGCGTGGTAAGACCGGAACGCGTCCTTGCGCTGCCGGATGAGCCGGGCGTCCACCTGGTGCGAGCGCACGACGTCGTGGAGTTCCTGGAAGGTGAGGAAGAAGACGTCCTCCTTCTCGGGAAGCACCTCGGCCTGCACGAGGCGTTCGGCCTCCTCCAGCAGGGCCCGCTTGTAGACGAAGTAGCGGCTGACGATGCCGTACTTCGGGTACTCCCGGTACCCGATGAAGGTCCGGACCCGGTCGATCATCCGCTTGGTCTCGTCGGCCTTCCGGTCCCCGTCCGGCAGGGCCCGCAGGCGCGACAGCACGTCCCGTTCCTTCTCCTGCGCCTTCCTCCGGCCGTCCTCGAAGCGCCGCTGGGCGGCGCCCGGCTCGAAGTTCCTGACGTTGTCGAGGATCACGGGCACGAGCGTGGTGGGGCGCTCCCGCCAACGCGGCCTCGTGATGTCGATCTCGGCGACGCAGCGCATGCCATACCGGTCGAGGTAGCCCTCGATGGCGTCGCGTGCCTCGGTGCCCCCGGCGAGCTTCGGCAGCTCGTCCAGGAAGTCCTCGTCCTGGACGTCCTGGAGGAACGCCACCACCTCGGGGTGCGGGCGGATCACGTCCGCGACGTCGAGCAGCGCCAGTCCCATCTCCGACGTGATGTTGTCGGGGGCGGACAGCGTGAGCGTGTCAGCCGCGTTCTTCTCGCCCAGCCACTCCTGCAGCTTGTCGTTGAGCCACCAGGTGGCCTCCATCCCCGCCATGATCGCCTGCATGTTCAGCGGATCACCGAGGACCCGCTTGTGCTCCTCGAAGGCCTCCAGCAGGAAGGCGAACAGCGCCGGCCCGGTCTTCGCCTGGATGTCGCGCTCCAGGGCGGCGATGGACACCTGGCTGCGCTCGATCAGCTCGGTGACGATGGCCGGATCGGTCTCGATCGTGGCGGGCGCAGCGCCGAACGGGGGCTTGCCGGGAGGTGCGTCCGGGAGCGACGGGACGAAGTCGTCGCGGTCGAGGACGGTCTCCAGGGCGTCCCTGACCAGCGGATCGCCCTTCCCCATGACGTCCAGGAGGGCGGCGCGGCTCGCGGGCGAGGCCAGGCGCCGGGTGGCGTCGACGAACAGCCTCCCGCCGGCCGCGTGCATCGGCGCCATGGCCGTCAGCTGCCACATGGACAGCCCCAGGGGCTTCATGGGGTCGGTCATCATCTGCTGATGGCCGACGGAGACGTAGACGTGGTTCTCCTCGTCCCCGGCCTCGGGGATGGGGAACAGCGTCGTGATCGGCCGGCTCTGGACGATCTGGAAGGCGTCGTCGACCAGGCACCATTCGATGTCCTGCGGGCGGCCGAAGTGCGCTTCGATCCGCCGCCCGAGCTGCACGAGCCGCACGACCTGCGCATCCGTCAGCGCCGGCTCCTCCTGCCGCTGCGCGTCGATCGCCACCTCCTGCGTGCCGCCGGCCCGCAGGGCGTGAACGGCACGCTGTTTGGCGGCGATCGCCTTGGTGACGACTTCGCCGTCCCGCACCGTGTAGACGTCCGGGTTCACCAGGCCGGAGACCAGGGCCTCGCCGAGGCCGAAGCCGGCGTCCACGGTGGCGACCTTCCGGTTGCCCGTGACGGGGTCGGCCGTGAACAGGATGCCGGCCGCGTGCGGGAAGACCATCTGCTGCACGACCACGGCCATGTGGACCGTACGGTGGTCGATGCCGTTGCGCTGGCGGTAGGTCACGGCCCGCTCGGTGAACAGCGAGGCCCAGCACCGGCTGACGTGCCGGAGGATCGCCGTCGGCCCCACGACGTTCAGGTAGGTGTCCTGCTGACCGGCGAAGGAGGCCGTCGGCAGGTCCTCCGCCGTCGCGCTGGACCGGACGGCGTACGCGGCCTGCTCGCCGAGCTGGGTGAGCGGGCGGGTGATCGCTGCCGCGAGATCGCCAGGGATGACGATCCCTTCGATGGTCCGGCGGATCTGTGCGCTGAGCGTGCGGATCGCCTCGCGGTCATCCTGGTCCAGGCGCGACAGCTCATCGAGCCGCTCACCGATCGACGGCGCCTGCGCCATGATCCGCCGGAAGGCGTCCGTCGTCACGCAGAAGCCGGCCGGCACGCGGATGCCTTCGATCCGCGACAGCCCGCCCAGGTGCGCGCCCTTGCCGCCGACAACCGTGACCTGCGTTTCGTCGACCTCTGGCAGATCGATCACGTACTGCACGTCGTGCCCTCATTTCCGCAGGTTGTGGCCTCGGCCGACGATTGTGCGCCACCCCCGGGGCCTTGCCGCAAGCCCCCCGGTGCGCTATACCTTGAGAGTGGCAAGGAGAGACATCTCCTTGCCTTTGCCATTTCACCGTCCGCGGGAACCGGCGAGTGGACGTCCCACAGGTCTGCGGATGCGGCCGCGGAACCAGGAATGCGAAACGGCCCGCCGGAGGAACCGGCGGGCCGTCACGAAGACCGTGGCTAGGGGATGCGTATCGTCACGGACTTGCCGGGCTCGAGGGTGAGCTGCTTGCGGAAGTCGCCGGCGCGCAGCTCGGTGGCGGTCCCGCCGGTGCTGCGGACGGTCGCCTCGGTCACCTTGCCGTAGCGCCAGGACAGGTCCACCTCGAAGCCGCCGCGGGCGCCCACTCCGGTCACGGAACCCTTGGCCGCCCAGGCCTGGGGGAGTGCGGGCAGCAGCTCGATGATGCCCGGCCGGGAGTAGAGGATCATCTCCAGCGCGGCGGTGGCACCGCCCAGGTTCGCGTCGATCTGGAAGATCGTGTAGCTGCCCTGGCTGTACATGTCGAACCAGTTGGCCGAGGTGCCGTTGCCGTTGGTGATGGACGGCCGCAGCACCGTCAGGTACAGCTGGTAGGCCTTCTCCGCGTCCTTCAGCCGGGACCAGCACAACGACCGCCACGCGCACCCCCAGCCGAAACTGTCCATGCCGCGGGCGGTGAGCAGCGCACGGACCCCTTCGAGCAGCTCCGCCGGGCTGGTGTCGGCGGCGATCCGGTCGCCCGGGTAGAAGCCGATCAGCGGCGACAGGTGCCGGTGCGTGACCTCGCCGAGGTTGTCGGGGGTCATCCATTCCTCCAGCCAGCCGGTCTTCGGGCTGACCCGGGGCAGGTAGAGCTTGGCCTGCATCGCGCTGAGCTCGGCAGCCAGTTCGGTGTCCCGGTGGAGCACGCGGGAGGCGGTCTTGAACTCCTCGAAGAGCTCCCACGCCAGTTCCTGCCCGTAGGTGTTGCCCTTCCCGTCCGGACCGTGCTCCGGCGACCAGGAGGTGTCGTCGATCAGGACCTGTTGGGACGTGCCGTCCGTCCCGGTGACCGTGGTGCTGATCAGGCGCGCCTGCCAGAACTCCGCCGCCCCCTTCAGGACGGGGTAGATCAGCCCCAGGTAGGCGCGGTCCTGGCTGTACTCGTAGTGCCGCCACAGGGAGTTGCACAGCCAGGCGTTGCCGGAGGGGTGCCAGGCCCAGCCGCTGCCGCCGTGGATGTTGGTGGAGAACGCGACCGCCCACCCGGCGATCTTCCCCGTGCTGTTGCGGAACCGGTTGCGTCCGTCGTTGAACAGCCGCTTGGTGACGTCGGTCCAGACCGGCAGCTGGGACACGCAGTACCGGGCGAGGGCGTACGCGTTCTCGCCCAGGCCGGCCGGGTCGGCCAGCCAGTAGTTCATCTGGACGTTGATGTCGGTGTGGTAATCGGCGTACCAGTCCGGGTTGTTGTTGTGCACCCAGATGCCCTGCAGGTTCATCGGCAGCCAGTCGCGGGAGCCGGTGATGGTGAGGTAGCGGCCGTACTGGACGTAGGCGGCCTCCAGTTCCGGGTCCGGCGTGGTCGCGTCGGTGTACCTCACGGCGATGCGGGACCAGGAGTCCAGGGACCGCTGCAGCGCCGAGGACTCGCCCAGGTCGATGCTGAACCGGTTGTAGAGCCGGTGGTAGTCGGACACATGGGTCTTGAGCAGCTCGTTGCCGGACACCTTCGCCGCGGCGGCGATCTTGGCGCGGGCCACCGCGAGGGGGTCGGTGCCCGGCTCGCGGAACTTCTTCGCGGCGTCGGGGGAGTAGTCGGTGCCGCCGCACACCACGATCAGCAGCTCCCGGCACCCGGCGAAGGACAGCTTGTCGCCCTCCACACTGACCCGGCCCGACGCACTGACCGCGGTCACCGCCGCCGCGTAGCGCAGACCGTTCTTCAGCGTCCCGGCGAACGACACGTGCCCGGTGCCGCCCGCGGTGGTCTCGCCGTGCGTGCCGGCCAGCGAGACCGTACCGGTGTGCGGCCCGCCGCTGAGCCGGACGACGACCACGTCGTCCGGATGGCTGGCGTACACCTCGCGGCGGTGGAGGTTGCCCTCGTGCAGGTACTCCGCGCAGACCACGCCGTTGCTCAGGTCGAGCCGGCGACGGTACTTGCTCACCGCCTTGCCGGAGTGGCCGGGCAGTGCGATCCGGAGCTTGGCCAGGAGGCCGAAGCTGCCGAAGTCGTCCGGACCGTACGGCAACTGGCCGTCGTCGGTCAGGGTGTCGTTGGTGCCGCCGGTCCAGAACGCGCCGTCGGTCAGGTAGAGGAAGTCGTCCGCCGGATCACCACCGACCAGCGCGCCCAGCCGGCCGTTGCCGACCGGCAGTGCCTCCTGGATGATGCGCGCCTCGTTGGCGGGCGTGCGGTACCAAAGCGACGTGGCCTTCCCCTCCGGGACGATGTCCACGCTGGTCGGACGGGCGGGAGCGGCATGTGCGGCGAACGGGTAGAGGCCGCTCGACAGGGCGAGGGCACCACTGGTGGCGCCGGCCAGGCGGAGGAAGTCACGTCGGGAAGAAGCGGACACGGCAAGGGTTCCCTTCCAGGGTCACAGCAGCCCACGAAAAGTATTCATAAATAATCAACTTGTTTCGCCCATGTCAACGGCCGATGCCAAATTAACCCGACCTTTTCCCTTGCCGCTGTTGATCTTATGGAGTTTTAGTCCGTGATTTCCCCATCTTCGGCTCGAACTCCACGGTCCATGATGAGAGGAGGTCGGATGTCTGTGCGGCGGCGGCGAAGATGTTCTGACGGATCGTCGGGTGTCAGTGCACGCACGCGCATCGACGGCGACGCGTGATGTGGTGTCGAACGGCCGTCAGGGGGCAGGCGCGGCCGCACCGTGGGTAGGGACAGCACTGTGGACCCTGCCGAAGTGACGAACGCCGACGCCTGGACCGCCTACGGAGCCCACCACGGGGCCAGGGGCACCGACGTTCCCGACGCGGACGACATCTCCTGGGGCTTCTGGCCGGACGAACACGGCGTGGAGGCCCTGGGCGACGTGCGAGGCCGGCGGGTCGCGGACCTCGGATCGGGCCTGGGCAGGCATGCCGCCCACCTGGTCCGTGCGCACGGTGCCGACGTCGACGCCGTCGAAGCCTCGCCCACCCAGTACGAGCGCGCCGCCGCGCGCTACTCGGCCGTGCCGGGGCTGCGCCTGATCCTGGCCGACGCGGTCGAGCATCTGCGGCGGGCGGATCCGTACGAGGTGATCTACTCCGTCCACGGTTTCGCGTACGTCGACCCGCGACGGCTGCTGCCCGCCGTCGCGGACGCGCTGGCACCGGGCGGCAGGCTGGTGTTCTCGGTCCTGCACACCGACTCCGACGGCCAGGGCCCCTCGGTCACCGTCACGGCCCGCCCGCAGATCCTGCCCCTGGCGGGCGGCGGGCAGCTGACCGTGCAGATGTGGGTCCTGGCACCGCAGTTGTGGCGGGACCTGCTGGAGGAACACGGCTTCGTCGTCGAGGGGATCGAGGTCCTGGACGCGCCGGAAGAGGGTGTCCCGACATCCTGCCGGCTGTTCCGCGTACGTCGGCGCACCCGGGTCACCAGCCGCCCCCGCACCACCAGCCCGCCGCCGCCGAACACCGCCCTCGGCGTCGGGGCGATCCTGCACGGCCCCCGCGGTCTTCTGCTGGGCCGGCATCGCCGGGGTACGTGGGAGCTGCCCGGGGGTTCGGTGGAAAGAGGGGAGTCCCTGGCCGGTACCGCCGCCCGTGAGGTGAAGGAGGAAACCGGCTGCACCGTACGCGAGGAGGACGTCGAGCTGCTCGGCCTGCTCCTGGACGAGGCCCAGGGCATGCTGCGGGCGACCGTGGCCGCGGTGATCACCGCATGGGACGGCGAACCGGCCGACCAACCCGGCGAGCGCGTGGGCGACTGGCGGTGGTGGCCGCTCGACCGGCTCCCGAACGGCCTGTTCGTCCCCAGCGCTCAGTGCCTGACCACCTGGCGCCCCGACCTGCCGATCGAGCACCCGCCCGCCCGGCTCCATCCCCTGCAGGCCCGCAGCGAACATGCGTGAGTCCAGGGAGCTCCTGGTCGTGTGAGGCGGCGAGCGGGGAGTGGACGCGGGTGCCCGTCGGGGTGTCAGGTCGGCTGCGGGCGGAGTCAGAAGGGAGGTGTGTCGTCCGCCGCGAGGGTCCATGACGGTCCGGCCGGGCGCGGGACGGGTTGTTGCAGGCGCGCTATGGCGTCCTTGACGCGGCCGAGGTCCATGAGGTGCCGGGCCACGATGGCGCGGTCCTCGGGAGCATGCTGTTCGAGGAAGGCGAGGGTTTCCTGGATACGTCCGGCGTCGGCGAGCAGGCCGGCGGTGGTCCGGGCAGGGAACCTGTTGCGGCTCTCGGGGTGTGCCAGGGCCTGTTCGAGGGCTTGCTCATGCCGGCCTTGTGCGGCCATGAGCGTCAGCCGGCATCGGAAGACCTCCCATTCCTCCGTGCCGCCGTGGCGTTCCTTGAGGGTGTCGAGGTAGGCCAGGCCGTCCTCGGGGCGGCCCAGATCGGCGTACTGGGTGGACAGCATGTCGATGATCCAGTCCTCCGGGCCGAGCGTGTCGGCAAGGGTGCGGAGCACCTCGAGCGCCTCGTGGCCCCGCCCGTGCCGTGACAGGAGCCCCGCCAGGTGCACGGGCCGGTGCACCTGGTGGCCCGGGGAGTCGCCCGGCTGCCGGTACACCGCGATCGCGCCCTCCAGGTCGCCCCGCTCCTGGAGCAGTTCCGCCAGCCGCTTGGCGGCGTGCCCGTGGGGTTCGGTCGCCGCGTAGGTGCGCAGTTCCTCCATGCGGGCGTGCCGGGCCGCAGGTCGGCCAGTTGGTCGCGGTTGTTGACCGAGGTGATGTCACGGGTGTGCAGGAGTGCCACGGCCTCGTCGACGCGGCCCTGGCGTTCGCGGATCGCGGCGAGGAGGCCGACGGCGTTGGAAGGCCTGAGGGCGCGGTCGGGGCACGTCGGGTCGCCGCAGTGGTGTCCGGCCTCGATGCGGGCGGTCAGCAGTGCGGCGGCGTCCTCGTCCCGGCCGGCGCCTTCGGCGACGTCGACCAGGACGTCGGCGAGGAACCAGTCCGTGATGTGCGGGAGCAGCAGGGCGAACGCCTCACCGGCCCGGCCGTGCCGCGCGAGCAGGCGCGCGAAGAACGCCAGCGCCAGTCGGTCTCCGCGCTCGGCATGCGGCCGGGCCAGGGCGATCGCCTCTTCGGTCCTGCCCCACCCTTCCAGGAGCCCGGCGGCGGTTTCGGCGGCGTTCCACCAGCCGGTCGCGACGTAGGGCGCGAGGACCTCCCGTGCTCGTGCCTGCTGTCCTTGCTCGGCGAGCAGCCGGGCCTGCTCGCGGGCGCAGAACCACTCGCCTCGGCCGGCCTGGAACGCCACCTCGTCGGCATGGCCGAGCTCGAAGAGGCGGGTGACCAGGTGCGGGGGGATGCACCCGGTCCGCGTCCGCGTACGGTGGTCAAGATCAGCCGCGTCCATGGATAACGCGTGCCGCCGACAGCCGTGCCCATCAAGCGCCCGGTGGCTCCCTCGTCAGGCCGCGTCGGCTGCCTCGGCCAGGATCCGGGCCAGTTCGGCGGGCTGGGTGATCATGGGCCAGTGGCCCGAGTCGATGTCGGCGAAGTCGACGTGCTTGGCCCGGGCGAGCTCCGGGACGTCGCCGGCGTTGATCCACTCCTGCGCCTGCGTGGGCGTGAACTCGGGGCATACGACCACGACCGGGACGTCGAACCTCCGTTCGTCCGTCAGTCGCACCACCGCCTTGGACACGCCTGCGGGTACCGGGATCGCGGCGGCCGCCAGCTCCCGCCTGGCGCCGTCGTCGAGGTCGGCGGCGTCCGGTCCCTCGAAGGGGCCCCAGCCGGGGAAGGGCATGACGCCGCCCGTCACCTCGAAGAAGTCGGCGTACGGCTGACCGCCGGCGGTCGGGAAACCACCGATGAGGGCGACCTTGGCGACCCGCCCCGGCCGCCGGTCGGCAGCCAGCCAGGCCAGCGTGGAGGCGGCGGAATGCCCCACCACCAGGGGCTTGCCGGGTGCGGCGTCCACCGCGGCGAGCACCGTCGCCAACTGGTCGTCGAGCGTGGCGGACACGGAGCCGTCCCCCTGGCCCGGCAGGGTGAGCGGCACGGGGCGGTGGCCGAGCGATTCCAGCGCGGACGCGACGCGGCCCCACACGGATCCGTTCAGCCACAGGCCGCCGATGAGCAGGATGTCCATGGTCGGTTTCCCTTCTCCAACTTCGTGGACGCCACCGTAGGAGGAGATCCGGACGATCCACTGCCGGTTCATCCGGATTAACCTGCTCCCGTGCCGAACGACCTCAGCCCCACCGCGCGGGCGCTGCGCGCCCTGGAGATCCTCCAGACCCGCCCCGGTACGACGGCCGGCGAACTCGCCGTGCGGCTGGGCGTCACCGAGCGCGCCGCGCGCCGGTACGTCGGGATCCTCCGGGAGGCCGGCATCCCCGTGGAGTCGGCCCGGGGGCCGTATGGCGGGTACCGGCTGGGGCGCGGGACGAGGCTGCCCCCGGTGCACTTCACGCAGTCCGAGGCCCTCGGCCTGGTGATGGCGGTGCTCAGCGCCCAGCCGGCAGCGGCCGGCACCGACGACCTGGTCGGCGCAGCCCTGGGCAAGGTCGTCAAGGCGCTTCCGGAGAGCGTCGGCCAACAGGCCGCGCTGCTGCGGGAGTACGCGTCGGCCGCGGCGGACCCGTACGCGGCGCGCCCCGATCCGGCCATCACCAGCGAAATCGTCGACGCCGTCGCGGCCCGGCGGCGCGTGTCGGTCACGTACCGCAGCGAGGCCGGCAACGAGTGGGAGGCGGAGGTGGACCCCTGGTCCGTCGTCGTCCGCTACGGGCGCTGGTACGTGCTGTGCCACTCCCATCGTGCGGACGCGATCCGCACCTACCGGCTCGACCGGATCCGTGCGGTCCGGCCGACCGGGCACGGCTTCGAGCCGCCCGAGGGCCTCGACCCGGTGGCGGCGCTCGAGGAGAACCTCGGCCTGGGGTGGGAGTTCTCCACCCGCGTGGTGTTCGACGCGCCCCTGGTCGAGGTGGCCCCGTGGATCCGGCCGCCCATGGGGCGGCTGGAGCCCTCGGGGGAGGGATGCGTGCTGGTCGGCAGTACCCGCAATCCGGACATGTACGTGCAGGAATGGCTGGCGAGGGTGCCGTTCGCCTTCCGCGTCGAGGGCGGGGAGGAGCTGCGTGCCGCGGTTGCGGCGCTCGTGGCGCGTTTCACCGCCGCCGTGGCGGACCGGTCCTGACCACGGCCTCGACGCGGAAGGCGTGCGGGGTCGGCGTGGCGTCGCTGCTTGAGCCGGTCATCGGCAAGGATGTCCCGTCAATGCGGTGATCTCCCGTGGGGGCGGGAAAGGGGATGGCGCATTTGGGGCATGTGTGCGGTCATGGGAACTTTCATGGGTCCTGGCGGAGTGTCACGGCGCAGGCTGCTCGGTGCCGTGGCCGCCCTGACGCCCGTCGTTGCCGTTCCGGCCGTGCCCTCGGCCGGTGCGGCCGCCGTGGCGCCCGAGCCGTATGCGGACCTGGGGGAGGAGGCCGTCGCCTCGTTCCGCAGGGCGTGGGACGCCTACCGGCGGCTGGCCTGGGGCCGTGACGAGCTGCGGCCGCTGCGTGGCTGCGGTGCGGACTTCTTCGTCCGGGGTCACACGTTCGGCCTGACGATCGTCGAGGCGCTCGACACGCTGTACCTGATGGAGCTGGACGAGGACCTGGCCGCGGCCGTCCATTGGGTGCGCGACGAACTCGTCCTCGACCAGGACGTGTCGGTCCAGGTCTTCGAGTCGATCATCCGGCTGGTCGGCGGGCTGCTGTCGGGGTACCTGGCGACCAGGGAACCCGTGCTGCTGGATCTGGCCCGCGACCTCGCGGACCGGCTGATGCCCGCCTTCGTCAAGTCACCCACGGGCGCCCCCTACCGCTACGTCAACCTCTCCACGGGCGCGGTGGGCGGCCGGGTCAACTACCTCGCCGAGATCGGCACCTGCATCACCGAGTTCGGGGAGCTGTCCCGGCTCACCGGCGACCGCTCCTACTACGGTGCGGCCAAGCGGGCGCTGCGCGCGGTCTGCGAACGTCGCTCGCGGCTGGACCTGGTGGGCACCAGCATGAACGTCGAGACCGGGGAGTGGACCGGCACTACCGCCACCCTCGATCCGCCCGTCGACTCCTTCTACGAGAGCCTGTGGCACGGCTGGGCGCTGTACGGCGACGAGGAGCTGCACACCTGGTACACCACCCTGACCGCCGGGATCTTCCGGTACCTCGCCGACCGGGACACCGGGCGGCTGTGGTTCCGGCAGGCGCGGATGACCACGGGCCGCGCTGCCGGCCACGTCGAGTCCGGGCTGACCGCCTTCTACGCCGGCCTGCTCGCCCAGAGCGGCCGCCTCGCCGGCGGTGAGAGCTACCTCGACAGCTGGACGGCCGTGCTCGACACCTTCCGCCTGCCGCCGGACCTCTTCGACTACCGGACCCTGCGCGCGATCGACCCGTCCTACCCGCTGCGCCCGGAGTACGCCAATTCCTGCCTGCTCCTGTGGCTCACCACCGGGAAGGAGCTGTACCGCGCCCGCGCCCGCGAGATGTTCGGCCGTCAGGAGCGCTACTGCAAGGTCCGCAACGGCTACACGGTCGTCCGGGACGTGACGGCGTCCCCGGTGGAGCTGGGGGACCTGACCCCGGCGTACTGGTTCAGCGAGAACGCCAAGTACTACTTCCTGCTGTTCGCCCGGGCGCGCCGCTTCGACTACCGCTCCAGCTATCTGACGACGGAGGGCAACGTCCTGCGCGGGCTGCTGGAGCCTGGTGCCGCGTCCGGCACCGTCGGCCCTGCCGGGAAGTGACGCCGGGCCGCCCGGCCGCCCCCGTGGTCACCCGTCATCGCCCGCGTGGGCGAGCAGTTCCTCGGGCGACCAGGCCAGGCGCCCGTCCGCGAAATCGGTCAGCACGCCCCGGACCCACGCCAGCTCCGCCGCCGTCATCGTGCGCACGTAACCGAGCTCCAGCGTCGCGATCCGCGGCAGCCCGCTGTCCGCCTCCCGGGCGAGGTCCGCGTCGTGCTTCGCGAGGGCCGTCTCCAGGGCCTCGGCGCGGCGGCCGAGCGCATCCCGCAGTGCCTCCGGCGTCAGCATCATGATGAGCGACAGCGCGGCGGGAAACTCGGGGAACTCCTGCTTCGGCGTGGAGAGCATCTCGTCGAGCCAGCGGTGCGCCGCCTCGCTGCCCGCCTCGGTGACCTCGTACACGGTGCGCTCTGGGTACTGCGCGTCCCGGCCCGTCTCGCGGACGGCGATCAGCCCGGCGGCGAGCAGGCGCTCCATGGTCCGGTACAGGCCGGCCCGCTGACCGACGTTGACGACCTGGTCCTTGCCCCATTCCTTGAGCAGCCGCTGGATGCCGTAGGGATGCAGAGGCTTGTAGTGCAGCAGGGCCAGGACGGTCAGGGCGAGGGGGGAACTCCGGGGCGCAGTGCTCATGACCCGATGCTACCCACGGTCAAACTAGTTGACTAGAGACTAGTTGCAGTGCAACTATCACGTCATGACGAACTCGACTGGCACCACGAACGGCAAGGTCCGCTCCGCACTGGTCATCGGCGGCGGCATCGCCGGTCCCGTCACCGCGATGGCGCTCCGGCAAGCGGGCATCGAGGCGACGGTCTTCGAGGCGTACGACGGCCCGGCCGACGAGGTCGGCGGCGGCATGGGACTGGCGCCGAACGGATTCCAGGCGTTCGACGCGATCGGCGTGGGCGACGCGGTCCGCGCGGTCAGCGCCGAGATGAACGGCATGGTGCTGCAGAGCTGGAACGGCAAGAAGCTGGCCGAGTTCGGCACGCTGCCCGGTATCGATCCGACGCGCTTCGTGTTCCGCGCGGAGCTGTTCCGGACCTTGCGCGAGGCCGCCGAGGAGCGGGGCGTGGCCACCGTCTACGGCAGACGCATCGTCGACGCGAGCGAGGACGCCGAGGGTGTCACCGCGCGCTTCGAGAACGGCAGCACGGCGACGGCGGACGTGCTCATCGGCGCGGACGGACTGCGCTCCACGGTCCGCGGCCTGATCGAACCGACCGCCTCCGCACCGCAGTTCGCGGGCACGGCCGGGTTCGGCGCCATGGTCGCCGACTCCGGCGTCGCGCCCACCGACGGCATGATGCACATGACCTTCGGCAAGCGCTGCTTCTTCGCCTGGCAGGTCTTCGCGGACGGCACGGGCCTGTGGTTCGTCAACCTGCCCGTGGCGCAGCCGCTCTCGGTCAACGAGCAGCGCGAGCGCGGCGGCGCCTATTGGCTGGAACACCTGGCGGAGGTCTGTGAAGGCGACGCCACCCCGGCCGGGCGGATGCTGGCGGCCACCGACCCGAAGACCATGCTCTTCGCCGGCAGCACCGAGAGCATGCCGCAGCCGGTGCGCTGGAGCCGCGGCCGGATGGTCCTCACCGGGGACGCCGCCCATGCGCCCTCCTCCAGTTCCGGCCAGGGCGCCTCGCTCGCCGCGGAGAGCTCCGTCGAACTCGCCCGCTGTCTGCGCGACCTGCCCCTGCCTCAGGCGCTGGCCCGCTACGAGGAACTGCGCCGGCCCCGGGTGGAGCGGATCATCAAGGAGACCGCCCGCACCAACGCCCGCAAGGCCGCGGGCCCGGTCGCGCGGGTGATCCGCGACGCGCTGCTGCCGACGATGTTCAAGCTGATGAAGCCCGAGAAGAACGCCTGGCAGTTCCGGTACCCGATCGACTTCGACGCCCCGGTGGCGTGACGACCGGAACCGGCTGAGCTGCGAGGAGTCACCCGGTCGGCTACTGAATGTGCACGTCTTGCAACGCAAGGTGATCCTTGCTGTGGGCTCGCTGCTGTCCATGCCAGCTTCCTCTCCGGGCGGCGTCTGCCGCGCGCTGTGAGCCCCTTCCTGGAGGTGACGTGTTGTCCCGAATAGCCCTGCCTCAGGCGTCCGTAAGGCGACGCCGAGGTGGTCTGCGGATGTGGACGATGGCCGCGACCGTGGCCCTGGCGTCCAGTGCTCTGACAGGTGCCGCGCACGCGGAGAGCGCCGGCGGCGGTCGGGCTGACGCCGTGAAACCCGGCGCCACGACCGCTCTCGCCGACCCGTGCTTCCTCTTCCCCTACTTCCCCGGGTACTGCCCGAGCCGCCCCGGCTACCACGGCTACCCCGGATACCCGGGCCGTCCGTGGCATCCCGGCCGACCGGGCATCCCCGGGCCTCCTGGCCCGCAGGGCCCGCCCGGACCGCCTGGAACTCCCGGAGCGCAGGGTCCGGCCGGTCCGGCCGGCCCGCAGGGTGACCCCGGGGCCCAGGGTCCGCCCGGAACGCAGGGACCGGCCGGGCCCGCCGGCCCGCAGGGTGACCCCGGAACGCAGGGTCCGCAGGGCCCGGCAGGACCGCCCGGACCCGCCGCCGCCCCCCACGACCTGGTGGACTTCAGGGTCGGCGCCGGAACGTTCACCCCGCCCGACGGGGTCACCAAGGTCTTCGTCCAGGTGTGGGGTGCCGGCGGGGGTGGCGGTGGAGTAGGGCTCCTCCCCGCTCTCCCTCTCGGCGGCGGCGGTGGGGCCGGCGGCTTCGCCTGGTGCCCCGTAGTTGTGGCACCCGGGACGACCTACAACGTGACCGTCGGTCAAGGAGGGAGCGGTGCCAACCTCGTCGGCGCCAGCGGTGCCAATGGCGGGGACACCATCCTGTCCGGCCCTGGCGGCATTCTTGCGAGGGGCTTTGGTGGCACCGGAGGAACCGCCGGCCTGCTGACTCCCAGTCCCGGCGGAGGCGGCTCCTGCGCGGTCGGCGGTACGACCCGTCAGGGTGCCGCGGGCCAGCCTCCCGTCGTGGCCCAAGGGTTGGCAGGCGACGGCGGCCAGCCGGCGGTGAGCGGCATCGTCGAGCCTGCCCCGCAGGGTGCGGGCACGGGCGGCGACGGTACCGTGGCCGGCGCGGTACCCGCCTCCAACGGTGGTGACGGATACGCCGTCATCTGGTGGTAGCCGAGGACACGCATCAGGCCCGGCGCACCTTCCGGTGCGCCGGGACCTGAGGTCTTCGCGCCATGACCGGCCCGGTTCTGTTTGACGCAGCAGACGGCAGGCTCAGGTGCAGCGTCCGCAGCCGATCCGGTACCTTCGGTGCATGCCGGATGTGAGCGTGGACTACACCGAAGCCGAGCTGCGGCAGTTGCAAGTCGCCGCCGCAGCCGCGGGGATGTCCGTCGAGGACTACATCCACGCCACGACCGTCCTCGAAGGGCGCCGTCGGGTCTTCGTCTCCACGGCGCTCGACTTCCACGACGCCCATGCGGCCGCCTTCGACGAGGCCTTCCCCGACGACGCACCCCGCCGTGGAGCGGGTGCCGCCGCCTGATGGAAGTCTTCGTCGACGTCCGCTGGCTCCTGGAGATCCAAGAGGCCCGCATGACGGACCTGGCGGTGCGCGACTACTCCGCACTGGTCGCAGCTGTCGCGCGGCATCGCGTGAACACCCCCGCCTTCGGCGCCGAGTACGACGAGGCCTGGCGGGCAGCCGCCCTGATGCACACCATCATCCAGCTCCGCCCCCTCCCGGCGCGCAACGCCTTGTTCGGCGCGATGGCCGCGGTGGCCTACATGACGGCCAGCGGCCACACCCTCAACGCGCCCTACGCCCCGGTGGAGCTCGCCCGCGACATCGTCAGCGGCAAGGCCGACGTGTACACCGCCGCCGAACGCATCCGCTCCTGGCGAGCGTGAAACGCAGGGCTGGCCGGGAACTCTGTTGCCGTTGATGTCTGAGGGCCCGCGGAGCACAGTGTGCCGGTTGCAGCCGCGAGTGGGCACAGATTGACGCTCACCGCTGCGGTAGCCAAGCTGGTGAGGGGGCTGGTGGAAGGGACCGCGGCCGTGAGTGCTGGAAAGAGTGGACTTCCCCGGCTGCTGACGGCCGCAGAGACAGCGGCGCCGGCAGATGCCGTCGACGTGGTCGCGGAGGATCTGCGGCGGCGTTTTCAGGCTACGAAGGTCTCTTTCCTCATCGTGGACCTGACGGGGAAGGCGGTGGCGCGGCTGTCCACCGCCGGGGCAGTGGGGGGCGAGCGGGAAACGGAACGGATCCCCCTGTTCGGCAGCGTATACGAGCAGGTGATCCGTACCCAGCGGCTGTATCAGGCGGCGACGAGCCGCGGACAGCGAATGATCGTACCGGTCACCAACCGGGGGGACGCCATTGGACTGCTGGAGCTGCTCCTGCCGACCGAATGCGGCGAAGACGTCCTTGATGCCGTCGGGGAAGCCGCCCATGCGCTGGCCTATGTCGTGATCGCCAACGGGCGCTTCACCGACTTCTACACCTGGGGCAAACGCTCCAGGCCCCCCACCCTGGCAGCGGAGATCCAGTACCAGCTGCTGCCCGCGTCGCTGTCCTGCGAGGCCGCGCAGTTCACCCTGTGCGGGAGCCTGGAGCCCTCCGAAGACCTCAGTGGCGACACCTTCGACTACACCGTGGACCGGGACACCCTGCACCTCTCGGTGACCGACCCCATGGGGCACGACATCGACGCCGCCCTGGCCGCCACGGTCCTGGTGGGCGCTCTGCGCGGCGCGCGCCGTGTGGGAGCCGGCCTGGCCGAGCAGGCCCGCCGGGCCGACCAGGCCCTGGCCGAGCACGGGCAAGGTCACGCCACCGGGCAGCTCCTGCGCATCAACCTCCACACCGGGCAGGCCCAGCTCGTCAACGCCGGTCACCCCTGGCCACTGCGCGTACGCAAGGGGGTCGCGGAGGTGATCACCTGCGAGGTGGACCATCCCTTCGGGCTCTCCGCGTACGCGCCGCACCCTCACCGGGTCCAGGACATCGATCTGCGCCCCGGCGACCGTCTGCTCATGCTGACCGACGGCATGCTCGAGCGCCATGGGCAGCAGGTCGACCTGCTCGACATGCTGGAGCACACCCGGGACCTGCATCCGCGCGAGACCGCGCTGACCCTGACGTCCGCAGTCCGTGACGCCGCCGGCGGCCGGCTCGAAGACGACGCCACCGTGATGTGCCTGGACTGGCACGGCCCCCAGGAGACCCAGCGGCACGTCAGCTCCGGCGCGGACATCGAGCAAGCCTCAGCCGGCCGCGGGAAGCAGCAGCCGTGATCAGTGAGGTCTCCTGGACGGTGCCGGCGCCGGGGCTCTGACGACGGGGACTGGTCGGTCACCAGGGTGCACCGGCAGGGACGGCGGCTCGACGTCCCGGCATTGTCGTGCGGTCCGCCGAGCGCATGTGGGTGGCGCAGGTACATGGGCCAACAGCGGGGCCGGCCGAACGGTCTGACGACCGAGAGAAAGGGTCTGGGCCGGGGATGGCGGTGTCGGTAGTGTGCCGAGCGGGGTGCCGTCGCAACCGGCGACCGGAGGTTGTACTCAGGTCAGGGGAGGGGAGACCTATGGTCCGCTGGTGGAGGAAGGTTCGGAAGCCGACGACAGCCGAATCGGCCGCCGAGCGAGAGAGCCTTTCCACGGGGCCGGTGCACGGGACGTTACCGGGGCAGCTCGAGGGCGCTGACGGACTGAGGGTGGTGACACTGTCCGTTCTCGATGGTGGTCTCGCGCTGGCCGAGGGTGACGGCGACACGGGGCACGGTGCCGCTGCCCAACGGGTGTATCCCTGGGGTGAGGTCGCCCACCTCTGGTCCGCCAACGACCTGGAGGTGGATCCCGCTGAGGACGACACAGTGGTCACCCGGTGGGTTTGGGTGCAGCGGCTGGCGTTCACCGACGGCACCGTCGTGGCCTTGCGGCTGGCAGACCCGCCGGTCGTCACACCGAAGGCCGTCTTCGTCACGGGCGCGATCGCCGACCATCCCGATTCCTCCATCTGGCCGCTTCTGGCGCGCATACGCGACCATGTCACCGAACTGCATTTGGCCGCGGCCAAAGCCACCCTGGCGGCAGGCGGCCGTGTGGACTTCGGTCCTCTGACCGCCACCTCGGACGGCCTGCTCCACGACGGCACGCACGTGCCCTGGGAGGACATCACCTCGCTGCGATACAGCTATGTCCCCGTCAGCATGTTCGAAGACGATCTCGGCGCGCGTCTGCGCATGGAATTCCGCGACAGAAACGCGGGCCGTTATGGATTCCCTTTCCAGTAGCTGCGGATACCGGCTCTTGAGGTACCGGACATGGAAGTGTTGGTGCGGCTCGCCGCAGAAGGACGTATCTGACCCACCGCCCATGGGGTGTACGGGGCCGCGCGCCGGCTTCGCACCGGCCACGGTCACTCATTCCGGACGATCCACTCCCGGGCGAGTTCCGCGACCCAGGCGGCCGCCGCGTCGGCAGCGGGCGGGGGTGCGCCGACGACGACGAGTTCCGAGACGCCCGCAGTGGCGAGGGCCGGCAGGTGCTCGGGCGTACCGTCGCTCAACGCGACGGCGACCGTGAGCCCGTCGAAGGCGCGACCTTGGCGGGCGCACTCGTCGGCGAGGACGGCGACGTGCGAGCCGACGTCGGCCACCGGGACGTTGAAGCCGTACCAGCCGTCGGCGTGTCTGACCGCGCGGCGCAGGGCGGCGTCGCTGTGGCCGCCGACCACGATCGGGAGCCGGCCACCGCGCAGTGGCTTCGGGTTGACCCGGATTCCGTCGAAGCGGGTGAACTCGCCCGCGAAGGAGGCCGGATCCTCGGCCCAGAGGACGCGCATCGCGGAGAGGTACTCTTCGGCGCGCCGCCCACGCCCGGCGAAGGGGACCCCGAGCGCGGCGAACTCCTCGGCCGACCAGCCGACCCCGACCCCGAGGCAGAAGCGCCCGGCTGAGAGCACGTCGAGTGTGGCGGCCTGTTTGGCGACCAGGACCGGGTGGTGCTCGGGCAGCAGGAGCACCCCGGTGGCGAGTTCGATCCGGCTGGTGACGGCTGCCGCGTAGCTGAGCGCGAGCAGCGGGTCCAGCCAGTCCGCGTCCGCGGGTACGGCGATCCGGCCGTCCGCGGAGTAGGGGTAACGGGAGGCGGGCGCGTCCACGAGCACCACGTGCTCGCCGCACCAGAGCCGGGCGAAGCCGTGCGTCTCCGCGGCTGTGGCCACCGCCCCGATGACCTCCGGACGGGCACCGTCACCGATGCCGAGCGCGTGCAACCCCACTCGCATCCGCCACCTCCTGGCGTCACCCTAAGCGCGAAGTGCGGACGCCTTCGGCGTGACGTGGCACGCCGCGCGTGGAGGCGGCGCGGCGCGTCACCCGGACGGACGGGGCACCGCGGGTGTCCGCCGTGTCATCGCGACGCCGGACCGGGGAGTGCCTTGGGGCGTGACGGCGGGGGGCCTGCGGGGCCGGCTGAGGAAGCCCTGCGATTCGCGCGTCGCGACTCGCCCCTGAGGGCGACGCACGGATGGAACGTGGACCCCTACGCCTCACGGGACGCCCGGAAGCCGCTTGCCGGATGGGGTGCCGGGGAACCGGCGGTACGGCACGACGCCGGCAGCCCGGGCGGGTTCTTCGCGCACCCGGTTCAAATGAAGTTCCCCCGCAGCCGGTGTCCCGGGTGTTTCGGCGGTGGTTTCGTGGTGGTGAACCCTCTCCGGAGGGTGATGTCACACGGCTCACGGAAGCGGTCCGGCGGCGCAGGAGCACACTGTCGGCCACCCCCGCCCCCAACAGCAGGTTTACCACCCCCGGAGCGCTGATCCGCCCCGTTCACGCCGTACCCCGCGCCCGGACCGTCCTGATTGAGTGGATCACAGGGTCGCCGCCGTCACGTCGTCACCGACCGCTGCGGTCACCTCTGTTCGTTCACCAGCCCTGCTGGAGGGAATGTGTCCACACTGGACAGCGCCACCGGTCCCGCCGTCGAAGAACCCGCCGCTGATCCCGCGGCCGAGCAGCTCACCAGTCTGAGCACCCGCGCGGCGCGCCAGCTCGCCACGACCACCAAGTCCGAACCGCAGATGCAGGCCATCACCTCGCGATGGCTGCTGAAGGCCCTGCCGTGGGTGGACGTCAAGGGCGGCACGTACCGGGTCAACCGGCGCCTCCAACTGCGCACCAACCGTGGCCGTGTGCACTTCGAGCACAACGGGAGCGACGACATCCGCGTCATCCCGCAGTCGCTCACGGAGCTGCCGATCCTGCGCGGCTACGCCGACACGGACGTCCTGCGGGAGATCGCCGGCCACTTCCGGCCCCAGGAGGTACGCGCCGGACAGGTGCTCTTCGAGGCCGGCCAGCCCGTGACGGAGGTGTACCTGGTCGTCCGCGGCCGGTTCACCCGCTACACCTGCGGCAAGTACGGCGACGAGGGGATCATCGGGGTCGTCACCGACGGCGACCAGCTGGGCGACGAGGCCGTGGGGCAGCCCGACCCGCTGTGGTCGGCCTCGGTGCGGGCCGAGACGGCCGGGGTGGTCCTGGCGATGCCCTGGGCCGCCGTGGAGGACCTCACCGAACGGGCGCCCTCCCTCGGCGCGCATCTGCGCTCCTACGTCGACCGGCAGCACCGGCCGATGAACCGCAAGGGCGAGGCCGACGTCCCGGTGCAGGCCGGCCACGTGGGCGAGCCGACGCTGACGGGCGGCTTCGTGGACTACGACCTCGCCCCGCGCGAGTACCAGCTGTCCCTCACCCAGACCGTCCTGCGGCTCCACAGCCGCGTCGCCGACCTCTACAACGACCCGATGGACCAGACCGAGCAGCAACTGCGCCTGACCGTCGAGGAGATCCGCGAACGCCAGGAGTGGGAGCTGGTCAACAACCGGGAGTTCGGCCTCCTGCACAACGTCGACTACGGCCAGCGGGTCAGCACCTTCGCCGGCCCGCCGGCCCCGGACGACATGGACGAGCTGCTGTCGATGCGCCGCAAGACGAAGGTCTTCCTCGCCCACCCCAAGGCGATCGCCGCCTTCTTCCGGCAGTGCAACCGGCGCGGCCTGATGCCCGGCACCGCGAGCCTGGACGGCCACGATGTGCCGGCGTGGCGCGGGGTCCCGATCCTGCCCTGCGGCAAGATCCCGATCAGTGACGACCAGACCACCAGCATCATCGCGTTGCGCACCGGCGAGGCGGACCAGGGCGTCGTCGGCCTGCACCAGACCGGCATCCCGGAGGAGTACCAGCCGGGCCTGAACGTCCGGTTCATGGGCATCGACTCCGCCGCGATCATCAGCTACCTCGTCACCGCCTACTACTCGCTGGCCATCCTCGTGCCCGACGCGGCAGGGATCCTGGAGAACGTCCAGGTCGGCCGGCTCCCCGAATGACGGCCTGGAGCACCCCGTGACCACACACCCCACCGCCTTCACCCTGCCCGGACCCCCCAGCCCCGCCCGGAGCGCGAGAGCGCGGCGCCACGGCGCCATCCCCGGGCTGCTGTACCGGCCCGCGGTGCCCGCCGACCCGGAGAAGGTGCAGGAGGTCGACCTGCGCGTGGAGGCCTGGGCCCGCGCCAACGAGCTGTTCCCGGCGGCCTGGCAGGGCGACTTCGCCGGTTTCCAGTTCGGCCGTGCCGTCGTGCTCCAGCACCCGGGGGCCGCCGACCTGGAGCGCCTCACCGCCGCAGGCAAGCTGCTGCTCGCCGAGAACATCGTCGACTCCTGCTACTGCGAGGAGGACGAGGGCCGCGGGGGAGCGCGCAAGGGCCTCGGCGGACGGCTGGTCATCGCCCAGTCGGCACTCGACCCCTACCACGGCACCCCCGCGCTGGAGGAGGAGTGGCGGCGCGGTGTCCGGGCGGACGGCCCGCTGCGCTCCTACCACCTCGCGCTGCGGGACTTCGCCGTCCTGGCCACACCGAGCCAGACCGACCGGTTCGTGCACGACGTCGCCCGGCTGCACCTGGGCTACCTGGCCGAGGCCGCCTGGGCGGAGACCCGGTACGTGCCGCAGGTCTGGGAGTACCTCGTGATGCGGCAGTTCAACAACTTCCGCCCCTGCCTGTCCATCGTGGACGCCGTGGACGGCTACGAACTGCCCGAGCAGGCCTACGCCCGCCCCGAGATCCAGCGGATCACCGCGCTGGCCTGCAACGCCACGACGATCGTCAACGACCTGTACTCCTTCACCAAGGAACTGGCCAGCGACCCGTCACACCTCAACCTGCCCCAGGTCGTCGCCGCGAACGAGCGGCGCGGGCTGAAGGCCGCCTACCTGCGATCCGTCGAGATCCACAACACGATCATGGCGGCCTTCGAAGAGGAATCGGCGCTGCTCTCCGCCACATCGCCCCTCGTGGAGCGCTACGCCCGGGGGCTCGCCGCCTGGGTGTCCGGCAACCACGAGTGGCACGCCACCAACAGCCACCGCTACCACCTGCCCGACTACTGGTAACCGCCGCCTGTGACCCACCGGCACATGGCACCTGCACCACGAGGAGCAACAGTTGACCCACGCCCCTGCCGCCCGGCCCGCGGTCCTTCCGGTCCCGGCCCAGTCCACCTACCAGAGCCGGATCGCGGACTACTGGAACGCCGAGGAGAACCCGGTCAACCTCGAACTCGGAAAGATCGACGACCTGTACC
Organism: Streptomyces sp. NPDC001902; assembly: GCF_042891295.1. NCBI lineage: Bacteria > Bacillati > Actinomycetota > Actinomycetes > Kitasatosporales > Streptomycetaceae > Streptomyces > Streptomyces sp. NPDC001902. Next base: position 62,626 of record NZ_JBIATA010000030.1, read on the forward strand.
ACCACCACTACGGCATCGGTGAGGCCGACACCTCGGTCCTCGACGAACCCGACCCCGGCCGGCGGCGCAAGCGCATCACCGCCGAACTGCACCGCCTGGAGCACGCCCAGGCCGAACTGCTCGCCTCCAACCTGGGGAACCTCTCCGCGGACGACCGCGTCTTCGACGCCGGCTGCGGCCGGGGCGGCGGCAGCGTCGTGGCGCACCTGCGCTACGGCTGCCACGCCGACGGGGTCACCCTCTCCACCAAACAGGCCGACTTCGCCAACGACCAGGCGCGTGCCCGGGGCATCGACGACAAGGTCCGCTACCACCACCGCAACATGCTCGACACGGGCTTCGAGACCGGCGGGTACGCGGCGTCCTGGAACAACGAGTCCACCATGTACGTCGAGCTGGACCTGCTGTTCGCCGAGCACGCCCGCCTGCTGCGCCGCGGCGGACGGTACGTGACGGTCACCGGCTGCTACAACGACACCTATGGTCAGGCCTCGCGCGAGGTGTCCCTGATCAACGCGCACTACATCTGCGACATCCACCCGCGCTCCGCGTACTTCCGGGCGATGGCGCGCCACCGTCTGGTACCGGTCCACGTGCAGGACCTGACCGAGGCCGCGATCCCCTACTGGGAGCTGCGCAAGCAGGCGGACCACCTGGTCACCGGCATCGAGGACACGTTCCTGACCGCCTACCGCAACGGCAGCTTCCAGTACCTGCTCATCGCGGCCGACCGGGTCTGACCCTCCTGCACGGCGACGCCCACGGGCAACCGCCCCTCACCGGCGCGTGGCAATCGCGCCGGTGAGGGGCAGCCGTGTCGGCAGCGCGGCCCACGCTCCGCCCCGGTGCCTCTGTCGCGGGTCAGGTAGGCGATGGTTGCGCGTCCCGGTCCGTGTCGGTGCCGGGAGCTACCGGATGGCCGGAGGCCAGGGAACGGATGCGTGGTACCGGCGAGGGCAGCAGCCAGAGCAGCGACAGCGCTCCGCCGACGGCGGCGACGAGGAGCGTCACCCGGAGGCCGATGAGGGTGGCGAGGAGGCCGCCGAGCACGGCGCCCACGGGGCGTACACCGTAGTTGATCGTGCTGTACGCGCCGGCGACCCGACTGCGCATGCCATCGGGGATCACCGCCGCCTGAAGGGAGTTGAGGTTGACGTCGAAGAGCATGACGCCGACACCGGAGAGGAACTGGGCCAGGGCCAAGGCTCCGGCACGAGCCCACAGGGGGCCGCCCGCGGCGGCGGTGATGGCGATCGGTGCCGGGAACAGCACCGCGCCCACGGCGATGCTTCGGCCGACGCCGAGCCTTCGTGAGACCTTCGGCGCGATCACCGCGCCAAGGAGCGAGCCGGTGGCGCCGATCCCGAAGGCCATGCCGAGGACTCCGGCGGTCAGTCCGAGGTCCCGGTTGGCGAACAGCACGATCAGCCCGCTGCCCGCGACGAAGGTGAAGAAGTTGATGGTCGCCACGCACCCGAGGCTCGGCCGCAGCACCGGGTGACGGATGACGAACGCCAGTCCCTCCCTGGCCCGCCGCAGCAGCGGGGGTGTCGCCCGGTCAGGGACGGCCGGCGGTTCGTCCATCGAGACCCGACCGACCAGAAGCGCGGACGCCAGGAACGTCAGGGCGTCGACGACGACGGCTACGGGAGCGGTCAACGCCTGGACGAGAGCACCACCGATCGCCGGGCCGGCGACGTATGACGCCGACCGGCTGGTACTGAGCTTGCTGTTCGCGTCCACGTAGGAGGACCGGGGCACCAGGTGGGCGAAGAACGGGGGATAGGCGGTGTTGAACAGCACCGCTGCGGCGCCGGTCAGTAACGCCACGGCGTACAACTGCCCCAGCGTCACCGCCTCCAGCAGATAGGCGGCGGGGAGGGAGAGCAGCACTGCGGCGCGCGCCAGGTCGGCGAGGACCATCAGGCGCCGCTTGTGGATGCGGTGGTCGACCCAGGCACCGAGGACGATCCCGAGCAGGTTCGGGGCCCAGATGAGCGCGGTCAGCCACGCCACCTGATGGGCTGAAGCGTGCAGCGCCCCCACCGCGATCAGCGGCAGGGCCAGTTCGGTGATCCGGTCGCCGAACTGCGAGACCGACTGGCCGGCCCAGAAACGACGGAACCGCTGGTCACGCCAGAGCGATATGCGTACGGCCTGGTCTGCGGCGCTCATGACGTCCCGCCGGTCCGCTGCTCGGCGCCCTCGGGCAGGGCGTAACGCAGCAGCCGGACGCCACGGGCGTCGGCCGGACGCGCGGCCTCGTCACGCATCACGTAGGGCGCCAGGACGCGTTCGATCGCGTCCTCGATGGCGGCGAGTTCGTCGGCCGAGACGACGACACGGGTGTTGGCCAGACCCGCACGCCGCAGCCACGCCGGTTCGAGCTCGGGCTCGACCTCGGCGGCCCACCGGCTCGCCAGGTCCGCGGAGCGCACGAACATCTCCCGGGACAGGACCCGCGCGGCCGTCCTGCCCTCCTCGTCCTCCGGGTCCTCCGGCGCCTCGAACCGGAAGCCGCGCGCCACCGCCTCCCACCGCCGCTGGCGACGGTCCGGGCCGGGCTCGGCATCGCGGACCAGCCCGAAGCCCGCCAGATGCCGCAGATGCCAGCTGGTCACCGACGGGGTCGCCCCCACATCGGGCGCGAGTTGTGTCGCCGTCGCCGGCCCGTGCCGCTGGAGGCGTTCGAGGATCGCCAGCCGCACCGGGTGCGCCAGCGCCCGCATCGCCCGCGGATCAGTGATCTCGACATCGCCCAGACGGTTACCGGTATCCATGACGTGAGAGTCTCCTCTCACATATTGTGAGAGTCAAGTCTCACATCTCCGTTCCGGGCCCCTGCCGGTGCGCGGGAGATCCAGGTACGGGTGCCGGAGGACAGGTCGCGCATGGGCGATGACTTTGCGCCGGAGCCGGGGTCTCCTTCGTGAATGCCGTTGCCGCAGAGCGCGAGCCGTGACAGGAGACCTGGCCTTATGACCGATCCGGAAGTGACAGCAGACCGCAGCCGCGGGACCGGGGTCTGGCCCTTGATCCACGCCGAGCGAGCGGCGCTGGTGGCCGATCTCGCGGATCTGACGGACGAGCGCTGGGCAACGCCGTCGTTGTGCTCGGGCTTGACGGTACGTGAGGTGCTGGCGCACGTGACCGCGGGCGCGAGCCTCAATGCCGTGCGCTGGATGGCGGGAGTGATCCGCTGCAGGTTCGACTTCGACAAGCAGGTGGCCATGCGGCTGGCCGAGCAGTTGGGCACGACTCCGGCCGAGACCCTCGAACGATTCCGGCAGGTCATCCGGAGCACCACCAAGCCTCCCTTGCCTGCCATGGCGATGCTGGGCGAAACCATCGTGCACGGAGAGGACATCCGGCGCCCGTTGGGCATCCGGCACGACCACCCGATCCAGGTCGTCACGCAGGTCGCCGAGTACTACCAGGGTTCGGACCTCGTGGTCCTTGCCAAGGGCCGCATCGGCGGACTGCGACTTGTCGCGGACGACGGCCCGTTCGCCACCGGTTCCGGGCCGCTCGTGTCCGGCCCCACCGTGGCCCTGATCATGGCCACGACCGGGCGTGCGACCTACTGCGACGACCTCGAAGGCCCCGGAGTGGAACTCCTCCGCAGTCGCTGCGGGACAGCGTGACCCGATGCCCCGACTCTCCCACGTGAAGAGTGCTTCCAGCTCCGCACGTGGGCGCTGCGGGGGCTTCACGAGCCCCCGCAGCGCCACCGGCCGCCGGGAGGGGAGGATCGCTCCTCACCCGCACACGACCGGGTCAGCCGGCGGGGGCCAGGACCGCCCCGCATGCCGGCCGGAGCATGCTCAGCCGCGGTAGGTCTCCAGCAGCCGCAGCCAGACTTCGCCGAGGGTCGGGAAGGCGGGGACGGCGTGCCAGAGCCGGTGGAGGGGCACCTCGCCCGCGACGGCGATGGTGGCCGAGTGCACCAGTTCCCCGACGCCGGGGCCGGCGAAGGTGACGCCCACCACGGTGTTGCGGTCGGTGTCGACGAGCATGCGGGCCTTGCCGCGGTAGTCCTCGCCGTACTGGTGGGCGCCGGCGACGTGGGCGAGGTCGTAGTCGACGACCTTGATGCGGCGCCCGCTCTGCTCGGCCTCGCGGCTGGTCAGGCCGACGGAGGCGACCTCGGGGGTGGTGAAGACGACCTGGGGGACGGCCGCGTGGTCGGCGGTGGCGACATGCGCGCCCCAGGGTGCCTCGTCGACGGGCTCGCCGTTGGCACGGGCGCCGATGACGGTGCCGGCGATCCGGGCCTGGTACTTGCCCTGATGCGTCATGAGCGCACGGCGGTTGACGTCGCCGACGGCGTAGAGCCAGCCGCCGTCGACGCCGGTGACACGGAAGGTGTCGTCGACGGTCAGCCAGTCGCCGGGGGTGAGACCGACGGTCTCCAGACCGAGGTCGCGGGTCTGCGGGGCGCGGCCGGTCGCCAGCAGGATCTCGTCCGCGGCCAGTTGCCCGCCGTCGGAGAGCGTGATCCGCACCTCGCCGTCTGCGCCGCCCTCGCGGGCCAGCGAGGTGACGGAGGTGTTGAAGCGGATGTCGACGCCCGCTTCGCGCAGTCCGTCGGTGACCAGTTCGCCGGCGAACGGCTCCATCCGCTCGAGGAGTCCGTCGTCGAGGACGAGCATGGTGACCTGGGAACCGAGCGCCTGCCAGACGGTGGCCATCTCGACGGCGACCACACCGCCTCCGACGACGGCGAGGCGGCCGGGCACCTTGTCGGCGCTGGTGGCCTCGCGGCTGGTCCAGGGGCGGACGGTGTCGAGTCCGGGGATCGGGGGCAGGGCGGCGCGGGTGCCGGTGGAGACGGCGACGGCGTGCCGGGCGGTCAGGGCGACGGTGTCGCCCTCAGGGGTCCGCACGGCCACCTGCTTGGGGCCGGTGAGGCGGCCGTGGCCGCGTACGAGGTCGACGGAGACCGAGTTCAGCCAGTCGACCTGGTCCTCGTCCTTCCAGTACGAGGACATCTTGTCGCGGTGTGCGAGGACCGCCTCGACGTCCAGCGGGCCGGCCACCGCCGGGTCGATTCCGGGTACGCGGCTCGCGTCGGCCCGCACCACCACCGGGCGGAGCAGCGCCTTGCTCGGGTCGCAGGCCCAGAACGAGCACTCGCCGCCGAGGAGTTCGCGTTCCACGATCACGGCGCTGAGCCCTGCGGCGCGGGCGCGTTCGGCCACGTTCTCGCCGACCGGCCCCCCACCGATGACGATCACGTCGTAGGTGCGGGTCGTCTCGTTCATTTCTGCTGCGTTCCTCACTGTTTCGTTCCTCATTGCTTCGGTGACTCGGGCGGACACTCCGGAAGGGCGTCGGGGCCTCCGCCCCGCACGGGGTCGACGGGGGCGGTCCCGGGATGGGACGACCGTGGCGGCAAAGCCGTCTCACGGCGCCCGCGGCACCGGACCGCCGGGCGGCGGAGGGTGACCATCGCGCTCGCCCGGCGGTCCGGTGCCGGCCTGCGGCGGCTTTGTGGGCTGATCAGCGGCCGGGGAGGCGCTGCGAGACCTCCTGGAGCACCCATCCGTTGCCGTCCGGGTCGCTGAAGGTGAGGAAGGAGCCGTAGGAGGCGCGCTCGGGATGCAGGCCGGCCAGCTGCTTCTGGCCGGCACGGTCGTAGGTGACGTCCCCGCCCTCGTGGCCGTGGTACAGCAGCCCGCCGGCGTCGTGGAAGATCTCGCTGACCTCGATGCCGCGGCCGACGAGCTCCGCGTGGGCCTCCTCGATGTCGGAGACGATGAGATACAGGCCTTGGAACGAGCCGGGTGCGATAGGAGTCATTCCCTCGCCGAAAATGATCGAGCACTCGGAGCCGGGCGGCGTGAAGTGCACGACCCGGAATTCCTCGTTGGCCGTGTAGTCGACGTCCAGGCGGAATCCGACCTTCTCGTAGAAGGCCTTGGCCCGGTCGGTGTCGGAGACGGGCAGCACGATCATTTCGAGCTTCAGGTTCATGGGGAGGTCCTTGGTTCTTGACGACTGCGTGCATCCCAGAGAACCAGCCGAAAAGGTGCCTCGGAGCGGTCCAGCAGGCCTGCCTTGGCCCTGGCCTGCTGGTCCAGGTACTGCCAGGTCCCCCCAGCGTCATCGCCGGGTAATGAGCGGCGGCGGGTGCAGGTGCTGCGCGGGCGGAACCGGCGAAGAGGCTGCCGAAGCGGCCCCGGGAGGGCGCCCGGACGACGGGGGAGGCATGCGGCTCCTTGATCGGAGGCGCCTGCGGGCCGGACGGCGATGGCCGGTACGGGCAGCTCGAGGCGGCGACCGGCAACCCAGCTTCGGCTCGCAAATCCGTCAGCCCGAGTGAGGTGGAACACGAACGGAACTTCCTCGATGGCCTTCTTTCGTGGCAATCCGGGGAGGCGAACTTCGAATTCATGACCTTTTGGGAGCCAGGATTATCGAAAAGCGTTTCGGCGACCGGCATCACTACGACGAGAGGCCGCGGCCGGCCCGCACGGGCGAACCCGAACGGACCGGAGCGCAGCGAAACAGCTCGTTCCTAAGCGACCGTGAGCACGATCTTCCCCTGGATGTGCCCTCGGGCGGCGCGTTCGTGCGCGGCTCGGGCATCCGTGAGCGCAAAGGTGCTGTCGATCGCGACGCGGACCGTGCCCGCGTCGAGCAGGCGTGCCAGCTCGGCGAGTTGCGCGCCGTTCGAGCGGACCTGGGTGCCCGTGACGGTGACGCCCAGCTTCGCGGTCTCCTCTTCGTCGAATTCGCCGAAGAACACGGGGAACTGGGAGCCGCCGCGCTTGAGCGTGCGCAGGAAGCGCTTGCTGTGGGGGCCGCCGACGGCGTCGAGAACGAGGTCGACGTCGTGCACGAGTTCCTCGGGACGGCTTTTGGTGTAGTCGATGAACTGGTCGGCGCCGAGTTCGCGCAGGAAGGATTCGTGTGCGCCCGACGCCACCGCGATGACCCGTGCACCCTTCCATTTCGCCAGCTGAAGCGCGAAGTGTCCCACGCCGCCCGCGGCGCCGTTGACGAGCACCGTCGTGTCGGCGTCGAGTGGCACCGGACGGTGCTGCGCCGCCTGGAAGGGCGACGGGTGATCGTGTCCGAGCTCGATCAGGAACTGCCACGCCGTGAGCCCGGCCATGGGTGCCCCGGCGGCGTGCACGTGATCGATGCCGGCCGGCTTGAGCGCGAGGTCCGACGCGGGCGCGGCCACGTACTCGGCGTAGGTGCTGCCGTCGAAGCTGGGGAAGCGAAGGAGACCGAAGACCTCGTCCCCGACGGAGAAGCCGTCCACGTCCGCGGCGACGGCCTCGACGACGCCCGACAGGTCCGTCCCCGGAATCACGGGCAGGCTGAACTTCGGCCGCACCTCCGGAGGCAGGTTGGACATCCCGTCGCGCAGGTACCAGTCGGGGGGATTGACGCCGACCGCGTGCACGCGAACGAGCGCCTCACCCGGCCCCGGCTTGGGCGTCGGCACCTCGTCGTACCGCAGAACCTCCGGACCGCCGTGCTCATGGAGCCGGACCGCCCTCATCGTGTGTGTCGGCATCGTTTTCTCCTGCCCGCACTGCGGGATAGACTCATTCGGATCAGCGATCCACATAAACGGACCACTGATCCGAATATATGGACCACTGATCCGGATAGTCAAGGGGGGCAGATGCGGGCCGACGCCAGGAAGAACCGCGACCACCTGCTCGCAGTAGCGGGCACCGCCATCACCGAGCAAGGCGTCGAGGTGTCACTGCGCGACATCGCGCGCAGGGCCGATGTGGGACTCGCGACGCTGCTGCGACACTTCCCGACGCGCGAGGCGCTGCTCGACGCCCTGCTCCGCACGAGCTTCGACGAGCTGACCGCCAAGGCAGGCGCTCTCGAAACTTCCAACTCGCCCGACGACGCTCTCGTTTCGTGGCTGCGCGACTGCGTCGCCTGGACAACCGAGTACCGGGGCGCCGTGGTGCTGATGGCAGCCGCCATCGAGGACACCGAGTCCGCACTCCACGCTTCGTGCGTCACTCTGCGCGCGGCCGGCGCGCGGCTCCTGACCCGTGCCCAGGCCGCGGGCACCGCGCGGACCGACATGGACGGCGCCGATGTGTTCGCCCTGGTAGCGGCGCTCGCCTGGCTCGGCGATCAACCCTCGCTCGCGCCACGCGCCGAGCACCTCTTCGACGTTGTCGCAAGCGCGATCCTCACCCGCACCGCGAGCAGCGATGCGGAGGAGGAACCCCGGCCGTAGCTGATCGTCGCGTACGCGAGCCAGTGAGGCGGACCGCGACCGCTCACACGCCTACGTCGCACGGTTGGCAGGCGAGCAGGGCGGAAGGCACGGTCCTGCCCCGGCCTGTTCCTACAGGTCGGCTACGAGAAGTCGGTAGCCGACGTCGAGCGTTTCGCGGTCGAGCAGGTCGGCGTGGCGCTCGTGCCACAGACCGGAAGACAGGTCGCCGGACAGCCGCGCCAGGCCCGGGCGGAGGACTTCCTCACCGGTCTGGGCGAGCATCGATATGCCGGCTCGCACTTTCGGGTCGAGGTACGCCTCAGGCCGGCGCCAGAAGGCCGCGCCGAATCCGTCGGTGCAGTCGTGCGGGACCGGGACCGTCTCGACGCGCGCGCCTCCGAGCAGCGCAACCAGCCGGTCGATCGGGACGGCCCTTGTGCCGTCGAACGCGGCCACCTCCGGCAGGTATTCGTCCAGCAGCCAGAACCTGCGGAAGACGGCCTGGTCCCACGTGAGGATGACGACGCGCTGCCGGGCGATCCGGAGGAGTTCCCCGACGCCGGCTTCCAGGTCGGTCCAGTGGTGCACGGTCAGCAGCGCCATCGCCGCGTCGGCCGAGCCGTCGGCGATGGGAATCGACTCCGCCGATGCCTGCAGGGCCCGCGCAGATCCGGTCGGACGTTGGGCGATCATCACCGAACTGGGCTCAACCGCCAGGACCGTTGCCGGTGGTTCGTAGGAACCGGCGCCGGCACCCACGTTGATGACGGTGGTGGCATCGCCGAGCGCCCCGTGGATCCGGGCGGCGATCCGGGGATCCGGTCGTCGCGTGTGACTGTAGGTCGCACCGATGCGGTCATACGTCGTCACGACGGACAGTATGCCCCGTCGCGATGTTCGCGGCGAAGCCGGAACGCATCGCCGTGCACAGAGCGTCCACCGACGCCCCGCTCGCCCGTGCGGCTGCGAGCGCCGTCCCTGATGCCCGGCGCCGCGGCGTCGCCTTCCTGCTCGACGGCCTCCGTACCGAGGCCGCCCGCCGGGCGCCCGCCTCCGGACGGCCACGCCACATCGCGGCGACCTCGGGGGGTGGGCCGGCGCAGCAAGCGTGGGGTCAGTTGCCCCGGCGGATGCGGGCGGCCTCACGGGCCGCGGCCATCTGGCGGGCCTCGGCCGTCTTGCGTGACTCCCGGCCGGGGCGCGTGCCCAGGCCGCGGAACGGGGCGCCACCGCGTGCCGGCGCCTGCGCGGCCGGTGCGCCGGCGACGGGAACGCCGGACGGGGCCTTGGCCCCGGTGATCCGGCTCAGCGCCGCATCGCCGGATCGTACCTGGGTGATCGTCGGCCGGATGCCCGCGTCGGACATGAGCCGGGTCATGTCGGGGCGCTGGTGCGTGGTCACGAGGGTCACCACCCGGCCGGACCGGCCGGCCCGCGCGGTCCGTCCGCCGCGGTGGAGGTAGTCCTTGGCGTCACCGGGGGGATCGACGTTGACCACGAGGTTCAGGTCGTCGATGTGGATGCCGCGGGCGGCGACGTTGGTGGCCACCAGGGTCGTCACCTCGCCGGTCTTGAACCGTGCGAGGGCCCGGGTGCGCTGCGGCTGGGACTTCCCGCTGTGCAGGCCCGCCGCCGCGACACCGGAACCCTCGAGGTGCCTGGTGAACTGGTCGACCGCGTGCTTGGTGTCCAGGAACATGATCACCCGGCCGTCACGGGCGGCGATCTCGGTGGCGGTGGCGTACTTGTCGGCGGCGTGGACGTACAGCACGTGGTGCTCCATGGCGACGACGGTCGCGGCCGAGGGATCGACCGAGTGGACCACCGGATCGGTCAGGTAGCGACGGACCAGGAGGTCGATGTTGTTGTCGAGGGTGGCCGAGAACAGCATCCGCTGGCCGCCGGCCCGCACCAGGTCCAGCAGCTCGGTGACCTGCGGCATGAACCCCAGGTCGGCCATCTGGTCCGCCTCGTCCAGGACCGTGATCCGCACGTGGTCCAGGTGGCAGTCACGGCGCGCGACGAGGTCGCTCAGACGTCCGGGCGTGGCCACGACGACCTCGGCCCCCGCCCGGATCGCTCCGACCTGCCGGCCGATCGAGAGGCCGCCGACCACGGTGGCGAGCCTGAGGTCCAGCGCCCGGGCGTAGGGGGTGAGCGCTTCCGTGACCTGCTGCGCCAGTTCACGGGTGGGCACCAGGACCAGTGCGCGGGGCCGCTTGGGCTCGGCACGCTGCCCGGCTGTACGGGTCAGCAGCGGCAGGCCGAAGGCCAGGGTCTTGCCCGAACCGGTGCGTCCCCGGCCGAGCACGTCCCGGCCGGCCAGCGCGTCCGGCAGCGTGGCGGCCTGGATGGGGAACGGTTCGTCCACGCCGAGGTCGGTCAGCGTCTTCAGCAGGGCCGGCGGGAGCCGCAGCTCGGTGAACGCCGTCATCGGCGGCAGGGCCGGGGTCGTCGTCACGGGTGCCGCGAACTCGCCCTGCGGGGTCGTGGGACGTCCCTTGCCGCCGGAGCGGCCGGGAATCTGCGGACGGGAACGGCCGGACTGGCCGGAGCGCTGGTCGTTCCGGGGCGAACGGTTCATGGGCGAACCTTCCTCGACGGGCACGCATCGAGGGAATTCCCGGTGGATGCGCGGCCGGGGAGTCGCCAGAACGAGCCGAAGACAAGACGGTGACCGACAGCGGGTGGTCCCGTCCGTACGGCGTGGGGTCGAGCTGCGTCGTGCGCGCCGGCGCCGGGTACCGACGTGCGGATCACACTTCCCCACGAGTTTACCCGCCCGGTCCGATTTCCCCGGCGGGTCCGCGGTCCCGCACGGGGCGGCGCCCTTCCGGATCGGCCGGGACGACGGCGTACCCAGGACCCGGTGGTGCCCGCGCAACGCGGGGTCGCCCCCTTCGGTGCTCGTCAACCCGTACCTGCGGGGGCCTGAGAAAACCGGTTGCGCGGTCTGCGGGGCTGGCTAGGATCGTGCCGATCTGAAGTGCCGGGCGTGAACAACGGCCCGGCGTAGTGGGAGAGGAGGTGCGTCTTCGTGGACGCCGCCGTGACGCGGCGCGCTCGTGTGTGCGCGCCAGACGCCTTTTCCCGCTACCTTCCCACCGGCTGATGACGCGCGTTCGCTGACGCTCCGTCCGGTGGGTCCTTCCACTGGAGATCATCACCATGCGTGAGCGCTTTGCCGACGGCGAGTCCTTCACCCGCATCCGCCCCAAGGGCACCAGACGACGCAGTCACCGCGACGCTGACGAGGCCTTCGAGGAGGCCTTCCCCGAGTACGCGGCACGCCGGGCCTCGGCGGTCGGGGATGCCCGCAGCACCCAGGACCTCCGTTCCACCGTCTTCGACTCCGGAGCCGAAGACGACGAGGACACCCTCGAGGAACCAACGCCCGGCCAGTCGACCGACGGCCCTGCCGAGGGTGACCGCTGGTCCACCTGGGACCGGTCGACCCCGACCGAGAAGGGCCCCGAGCCGCGCCCCGCATGGGTGGTGACGGACCTGGCCGCGGTCGACTTCGAACTCGGGATCGTCAAGACCGGCAAAGAGGCCGACGTCTTCCTGATCGAACGGGCGGTGCCCGGAACCGACCGCCGCACTCTGATGGCCGCCAAACGCTACCGCGACGGACAGCACCGCATGTTCCACCGCGACTCCGGATACCTGGAGGGGCGTGCCCACAAGGAGTCCCGGATCAGCCGGGCCATGGCCAAGCGCACGGCCTTCGGCAAAGAGGCCATCGCCGGCCAGTGGGCCGGCGCCGAGTTCGCGGCGTTGTCGCGGCTGTGGTCGGCGGGGGTGGCCGTGCCGTACCCCGTGCAGATCCTCGGGACCGAGATCCTCATGGAGTTCATCGGTGACCGGTCGGGGACGGCCGCGCCACGTCTCGCCCAGCTCCGCTCGGAAGAGGTCGATCTGGAGGACCTGTGGGAGCAACTGGGCCGCAGCTTGTCGCTGCTCGCGCGTGACGGCTACGCGCACGGCGACCTGTCGGCCTACAACATCCTCGTCCACGAGGGCCGCCTGGTCGTCATCGACGTGCCTCAGATCGTCGACGTCGTCGCGAACCCGCGGGGTCTGTCCTTCCTGGAGCGCGATGTCCGCAACGTCGGTGCCTGGTTCGTCTCCAGGGGCCTCGCCGAGCGACGTGTCGAGGAGCTGGCGCAGGCATTGGCCTTTGACGCACGGCTGGGCTGAACGTCGCCTGTGAATCGGCGTGTCCCCAGTCGCCGGGCACGCACGCCGACGCGCGACGCGGGCCCGGGAGCCGCTCCCGGGCCCGCGCGGGCGGGGATGGCGCGCCTTGCCGGGACGGAAGGGCGCACCTGACGGTACGTGGGGGCCCTATGCCTGCGGTCAATGGAAAAGGGGCTGCGTTGGGTTGGCGAGCCGGGCAGCATGGCGGGGTGGCTGATCTGCTGTGGGATGACGTGAGCAGTTTCTTCGACCCGGACTCCATGGGGTCGTTGCCGGACGTGCGTGTCCCGGACGTCTCGGTGGAGGGCTGGCAGGCCGTCCTCGATCTCATCGCGGAGAAGGGTTGGGAGTGCCAGTACTCGGAGGGCGAGGCCGTGCTTCCGGTACCCCGGGCGGAGGCCGTGCTGTCCCGCCCCGCGGATGCGGAGTGTCCGAACTTGCGGGTCTGGCCGTCTGCCGATGTGCTGGCGATCTTCCGTTTCCTTGACGACGAGGTCGTCGACTTCGACGTCGATCTGCGGGAGTTGCAGGGGCAGGAACGACTCGATGTGTTGTGCGGCTTCTTCCGGGAGATCGGGCGGCGGTTGGGCAAGCCGGTGCTGATGGACGGGGAGGGCGCCGTTGGCCATCCGATCCTCGGCTTCGATGTCGAGGCTGATCGAGTCGTCCTGCTCATGGAGCCGTAGGCCGGCGGCTGAGACCGACGACTGAGGTTGGTGGAAGGTTTCGTCGCGGAGCATGGGGAAGAGGACATCGGCCCGGCCCCCGGTCGAGAGGTCCCGCCGCGACCCTGTCGCTCGCGGTGGGAGCCGGTAGCTCAGCTGTGCGAGACCGTGAGGCCGTAGAAGGCGACGCGCGCGCCCCTGGTGGTGCTGTCGGACGAGGACTGGTTGTACGAGCCCGCCTTGAAGTACTGCTTGTAGGCGTTGAACGACGACGGGATCGCGTAGTGCGTGGTGCTGCCGTTCACCGTCAGGTCGATGGTGTGGCCGCCGGAAACGCCGATGGTGTACGTCCACGTCTTGCCGACGGACACGTGGCCGACGGTGTGGAGCGTCTGGCCGCCGGAGGGCGAGTTCTCGGTGCCGAGGACGATGTCGCCGCTGGAGCGGTAGTACAGCTCCAGCAGCGGCTTGGTGGACGAGCCGCCGGAGCCGAGGTGGATCTGCCCGACACAGACGTTGGAGGTCACCGAGAACGCGCAGCGTCGCGCTCATGCGGTGGGTACCACTGAGCGGCCAGTCCGCGGCGCTGCCGCTGCGGTTCATCTCGCGCAGTTCGGAGCGGGCGTAGTTGGAGTTGGGCGTGGTGACGCCCTTCTCCGGCGCCCAGAAGGTCATCGCGCCGTCGCGGGTGTCGGTGTAGAAGTACGAGTCCTGGTAGCCGTTCGCCCCTTGGAGGCGGGACGAGGAGATGGTGGTCGGTGAGCCCGGGGAGCCGACCGGCTCCTGGAGCTGCCACACCGAGAGGTCGAAGTTGCCGCCGGGGGCGACCTTGGGGTCGGCGGCGAAAGCGGGGCCGCTGCCGATGACGCGGTCGCGACGGCCAGGGAGGGTGGGGGGACCTCCTGTCAGATCGGGGTTCACTTACCTGAACGCGGTGTGTGGATGTGAACACCGGTCAGCTCGAGACCGTAGGACCGTGGCGTGGCCGCGTCAAGGTCTGCACCAATCGCCGCGCTGTCCGGGCGTGAGCCCGTCGCAGGACGGAGAAATCAGGTCCGCTGTGGACGTTGCCCACAGCGGTGGCAACCACAAGAAGCACCCGGCGATGCCGGGCCGCGCCCAGCGCCTGGTGACCGGTGCGGCTTCCCCGTCGCCGTCATCGACGGGCCCGGTCGCGGTGACCGGCCGCGCACGGCGTACGACGAAGCGGAGATCGCGGATTCTGTTCGGAGCGAGCGCGGCCGACGAGCCGGAAGGCCCGATCGTCGTCCACGGGGAGCACCCGTGCCGGGGTGGGTCTTCGTACCGCCCGGACCGTCGGCGGGGCCGTGGTCCACGTGGACGCTCGCAGGGCGGTGGCGCCGGTTCAGGCCTGGAACTCGGTGAGGTCGATGGTGTGCACACGCAGGGGGAAGCCGTACTTGGGGTGTGTGGTCTCGCGCTGCGGCGTCATGCCCAGCTTGCGCATCACGTTCTCCGAGGCGGTGTCGCCGATCCTCGCGATGCCGACCAGCCGTTCCAGGCCGCGGTCCTGGAGCGCGAACTCCATCGCGGCGTGGGCGGCCTCCGAGGCGTAGCCCTGACCCCAGAACTGTCGGCCCAGCCGCCAGCACACGGACACCTCGGGCATCACATCGGGCAGGAACTCCGGCAGGGACAGGCCGGTGAAACCGGCCAGTTCACCCGAGGCCAGCAACTCGACGGCGAAGAGGCCGAAGCCCTCCTCGTCCCACTCCTCCTCCCACCGTTCGATGGCCTCCGCCGTGTGTTCCAGGTCGCGTACGGAGCCGTCGCCGACCCAGCGCATCACCTGCGGGTCGCCGTTGATCTCGGCCATGGGCACCAGGTCGTCGTCCTGCCAGCGGCGCAGGAGCAGGCGGGGGGTCTGGATCTCGGTCATGGGTTCATCCTGTCGAAGGCGAAGCCGCGACGGTAATCGGCGTGGCGGCCGCTGCCGTCCGCCGGCGGGCATCCGCCGCCGTGCCTGCGCCGTCTTTGGGGCGTGTGCAGGAGCAGGCCCTCGCCCATGGCCCCAGGGCGGACCGGCGCGCGGAGCGTCGTCGCGGGGGCGTCGACCGCGACCCGGGCGATCAACGCGGTCAGGAGCAGGACGCCACGTGGAGGGACGGGGTCGGATCCGGAGGTGTGCTGCAGTAGGAGCGCCGAACCACTCGCGCCCTGGTTGTACTGGCGGTACCGTCAGTACATGCCGACTCCCAAGGGTATGAACGTCCCGTTCGCGGACGACGACGAACTGGACCAGGTGCGCCGCGCGGCCACGGCCGCGGGCCTGTCCACCCGCGAGTACATCCGCCGGGCCGCGCTCAGCTTCGCCAACGCCGTCCCGAACGAATTCCTGCAGGCCGCGGTGGAGGCGCACGCCCACGTCAAGGACGCGTTCGCCGAGATCCTGCCGGAGGACGGACGTCCGAACGAGGAGCGCCGCTCCGCGGAGGCGGAGGCCGGCCGCCGCCTGGCCGAGCTCGACGGCGACCAGGCACACGGGAGCGCCGCGTGAGCGCACCCCGCCCCGACGGGGTGATCTACGCGGAAGTGCCGATGCTGCTGCAGGTCGCCGAGCACATTCTCGGGGACCCGCAGGCCGACGACCTGGGGGTACTTCCCGCCGCGGTCGCCCGTCACCGCGCGGAGGCCATGGGCCAGGATGTCTACGGCTCGATCTGGCTCAAGGCTGCCGCGCTGCTCCACACCCTGGTGAGGCTCCCGGCCCTCGAGCACTCCAACGGCCAGTTCGGATGGCTCGCCGCAGTCGCGTTCCTCCGCGTGAACGGCCACACCCTGACCTACCCGCCGAAGGACGCCGCTGTCCTGGTCCGCGACGCCATAGCCGGCGAGAAGTCCGTCAAGGAGATCGCCCTGCAACTTCGCCAATGGGGTACCGCCTGAAAGAACTCCCCGGCGTGAGGGAACACGGCACGCCCGTAGGGCGCGGCATCAAACCCCTGATCGTGCGACGCGGCGTCGCGCCCGAATCCGGCGCGGGCGAGATCCGCTGGTCGTGGAGCGAGCCCTTGCCCGGCTCCACAAGTCCAAGCGTCTTTGGGCCCGTGGCGGCGCCGCGCTGACCTCCACCACGCCCTGCTGGGACTCGCCCGCGGCATCATCTGCCTGCGACGACTCCCGTACGTCATTCCGAAACGATCAGTTAAACTTCAGGGCGGCCGCGGGGGCTGCGGCTCGTCGCCGTGTGGCGACCGCGGAACGGCCAGGTCGGCCGGTCGAGGAGAGCGGCCGGTGTCAGGGCCTGGGTCTGGACGGGGACGACACGACGCTGATCATGAAGATCCCGCGAAATCGCGTGACCGCCGACGCGCGTCCGAGTGGTCTGGGGCGCCTTGCCCACCCGCCCGTGAACAGAAGACCCGCCACGGAGATGTGAGGTATGTCAGTGATCTGCGTCGGAGGCATGATCGGAATCGGCAAGACGAGTGTGGCCGAACTGCTCGCCAAGGAACTGGGCAGCGAAGTCTTCTACGAGAGCGTGGAAGACAATCCGATCCTTCCGCTCTTCTACACGGCGAGCCCCGAGGAGATCCAGGCCAAGCGGTACCCCTTCCTGCTCCAGCTCCACTTCCTGCAGACGCGGTTCGCCTCGATCAAGAAGGCGTACAAGCAGGGCGACAACGTCCTCGACCGGTCCATCTACGAGGACTGGTACTTCGCGAAGGTCAACCACGACCTGGGCCGGATCAGCTCCCTCGAGATGCGGGTGTACGAGGGGCTGCTCGACGAGATGATGCGCGAGATCGACGGCCTGCCGTACCGCAAGGCACCCGATCTCATGGTCTACCTCAAGGCGGACTTCGAGACGGTCCTGCACCGCATCGGGTTGCGGGGCCGGGACTTCGAACAGGACGAGAGCCTCGTCGAGTACTACCGGACGCTGTGGTCCGGCTACGACGACTGGGTGCACAAGCACTATTCGGCCAGCGAGGTCCTCGTCGTCGACATGAATCACACCGATGTGGTGAACAACCCCGAGGACGCGGCCCGCGTGGCGCGCGAGGTCAAGGACGCCCTGGCGGCGGTCGGCCGCCGGGCGAACGCCACCGGCGAGACCGCCGAACGCGAGACGCCCACGGCGGTCTCCGCCTGAGCGGCGGACCCCCTCCATGCGCCCGACGTACCGAAAGGCCACGGATCCACCCCTGTGAGCAGGGGTGGATCCGTGGCCTTGTTCCGAGAGGGGGCTGCGTCAGTCCGCGGCGCGACCCCATTGAGCCTGGTGCAGCGTGAAGTTGCAGATCCCGGGTCGGGTGTGAGTAGCGGTGGGAATGGTCGTGCCGGCCGGCCGGCGGTGTGCTGCGGTGGATGTGGCGGGGCCCTCCGGCATGGAGGGGCGTGGTGCCGGTGGCGTGCCGGGTGGCGTGTTGCAGCGCGGGAGCCGGGCCGCCTGCCGGGACGGGCATCAGCCACTCGCCAGGCGAAATGGACCAGCCAAGACCATTGCATACAGTATTCCGGCCGGTTAGGGTCGTTCCATGCTGCAGATGAAGCCCAAGGACCTGGCGCTCCCGGTGATCATGAGCTCGGCGGCACGTGGCGCGCAGCTCACCCGCGCACGGCGGTGCGGGGCATGACGACGTACGGCGACGACGCGACGATACGGCAGATACTCACCGCTGCCGGCGACACTTGGGCCGTTGTGGGCCTGTCCGACAACCCCGAACGGGCCGCTTACCGTGTGGCGGGGAAGCTGCAGCGCCTGGGCAAGAGGGTGGTACCCGTCCACCCGAAGGCCGAGACGGTGCACGGCGAGCCGGGCTACGCGTCCTTGACCGAGATCCCCTTTGCGGTGGATGTGGTGGACGTGTTCGTCAACTCCGCCCTCGCCGGGGGTATCGCCGACCAGGCCGTGGCGATCGGCGCGAAGGCGGTCTGGTTCCAGCTGGACGTCATTGACGAGGCCGCCTACGCAAGGACACGCGATGCGGGCCTGCTGATGGTGATGGACCGCTCCCCGGGACGGGAGATACCCCGGCTGGGGCTGGGCTGACGCTTACCGGCCGGCCACTGCGCGATGGTGTCGGCAGGTTGTGCCGTGGCCCCGTGGTCGAGGGGCCAGAGCGTGTGTGCATTGACCGTGACGCCACCCTCGTGCGGAAACTCAGCTCGGGTTGGGAGGAGATTCGTTGCGCAGCCTCCAGATGTCCTTCCACTGCCGGGCGTGAGCGGCGGCCAGCAGCGGGTCGGGCTCGTCGGCCCGCTGCACCGCGAGGCTGACCCCGCATTCCCTGCACAACTGATGGATCCGGTAGAGGCCGTCGTGCCAAACGCTGGTGTTGTCCCGGTTTCCGCATACCCGGCACGTCAGCCCAGGAGCTTCATCGAGCGGGACCGACGAACGGAGCACCCGCTCGACGACCACCGGCAGCGACTCGCCGGGATGGACCGTCGGCTCGGGGCAGTAGGCGATGTTCCCCCATCCACGCTGCCAGCCTCGCCATGAGTCGTCTGCTTTCGCCTGCCGAAAGCCGCGTGCTTTGTCCGCTCGGCGGCTATGGGTATGAGCACGTTCGTCAGCGAGCCAGAGCTGTCGGGCGTGGTGCAGCTCTGCGACGGCGCGTATCAGCGAGCTCGGATCCTTCTCCAGATCCTTGGGAATTCCCGCGCTGAGGCAGAGGTGGTGATAAGTGGCTCGGAAGCCGTAAGGCGCGAAGTGCACAAGGCACGACCGCAGATTCGTATGCCGGACACGCGCGGGCAGGTCCTCGTCGTAGACCCGTCTCTGGTGCGTGTTGAAGCTGCTCATCCCAGGACGCTACGGCCTGCCGAGCCGGATCGCACGTCACTTTGGTGGCCCAAGGTCTCGCCCGGGGCAGGGTCCTTTCACCAACTACTGCCAGAACCAAGTCAACGTGCCCTGTCAGCAGACCCGTCCCGGACGCGTTTTTCGGTCCAGGCTCTGATGCGGCAGCACGTCGCTTGCCCGGTTGCCGAAGCTCGTGTTGCCGTTCTGGGTGCTGCCGGGCGGGGAGTGGCGGGTTGGTTTACCTGTTGCTGCGAGTGCTGTGGGCCGCAAGGTTCCGGCCAGTTGTGTGTCCAAGTCGGTGGAGTTGTCCAGATGATGCGGCAGTTTGAGTTGTGCCGTGCGGCGTGTGGATACATTGGGGTTCTGCTGTTGGGGCGGGCCGGATGCGGGATCCGGCGAGGTTGAGGAGTTCTTGGTCATGGGGGAGTCCGGGTTCACGGAGCGCTGGTTGGAGACCGGCTCGGGGCCCGGTGCTGTGGTTCGGGCGCGTGTGGCGCAGGTGAACCAGGCGGTCCAGGCGGCGTACCGGGCGTGGCTGGACCATGCCACCTCATGCCCCACGTGCCGGGATGGAGCTGCCCGCCAGTGCACGGTCGTGCAGCCGCTGTGGGACGCCTACCAAGCGGCGCAGCAGGCGGCCCAGTGACCGGATGCAGGGCAGAACGGGCATCCGGCTCGGTCGGCTGGCCGGTCGGCCGGTACCGGGGCGTCACGCCGGAATGCTGCTGACCCCCGGTGGGCGGGCGACCCTCCAGTGCCGCGTGGAGAACGTGGCGAGACCGTGTTGAGTGTCCTGCTTGCGGGACGCTGTCAGGGCGGTGTACAGCCGGTACTGGGGTCGCGATTGGTCCATTGGTGGAAGACATGCCACGGGAGAATCACCGCCATGTCCAACTCGTATGCGCAGCCCATTCTAAGAACGCCGGACCTTTCGGAGGGATTGCGTCTTGTTGAGCGGTTGCTTGCGATCGCTGACCTCAGGGGCCTGGAAGTCGATCTCGGGGCGCGGGTGTCCCAGGCGCAGACCCTTTCACCGCTCATGGATTTGCTGCCGGATCCCGAATGGGGGGCGGAGGGCGGCGGCTCCGGTGCGTCGCTGAAGGGGGACGACCCGTCGGAGTACCTGCCCATCTGGGTGCGGGGCTGGGCCATGCCGCCAGAGTCGGTCGGGCCGTTCCTCATGGCGGTGGGCGGTAGCCCGGCCTCGGTGCGGTGGGACTTCAATGGGTGGCCCGAGGCCCCGGAGATCGGTCTGGGGATCGGAGGCACCAGGGGTGCGTTCGTGACGCTGTGCGTCAATGCGCGCGACCTCGAACTGGAGGAGCCCGCGACGGATCACACGCGTTTCGTCCACGTCAAGCAGATCGAGGCCGGGCGCGCGCCGTGGCTCGCGGCTCAGGTTGGGCTGCGGGTGATCGGTGAGCTGGTGATGGCGCCCTGCTGAGGACACCTCGCACACAGGCGGCGGGCCACCGCGGAATCGCCCGGCGGTGGCCCGCTGTGGAACTCGCATCTCCCAGGCGCAGTTCCCCGCATTCGGGTCGCAGATGCCACCCGTGTCCTTGGGGCTCCACCAGTTCATGAAATCCGAAGGGGTCGATCGCGTCCTGGCTGATCTCCCACAGGCCGCGCCAGAGGCCGAAACTCTGGACGTACTGTTGGTCTGGGGGCGGAAGGGCATCAGGTGTTCGGCCATGCCGAAGACGCGGCCACGGATCCTCGGGCCCAGCAGCCCGTCCGGTTACGTGGTGAGGACCGGGCGGGTGCTCCGCGCGACCTCGTCGGCGTTCACCGCCCTGTCCACGGCGGGGTCGCCCCACAGTTGGGCGATTCGGGCGGGGCACTTCGTCGCCGAGTGGCTGTCACTGAAGGGGTGCCCCTCCGGCTCCGCTCGCTCAACCCACTGACCGCCATTAGATTTGTCATGTGGGTGACCTGCCTCCTGATCTGGATGCCTTGCACGTGATCCGCCTCTACCTGCAGCTACAGATTGACGCGGTCGACGCCAAGATCCGCGAGACCGAAGAGTCAGGTGAGCCCTCCGCGCCTACGTCAGCAGAACGCGAGGGCTCCTTTGCAGTCGGCTTTCGCCTCCAGCACGTACCCAGGGGCGGGACGCTCCGTGGTGTGGTCCACCGCGGTGACTGCCCGGACGCAGCCGGCGATTGGCTCACCCCGCGTGAGGTTGAGATTGCGTTCCGTATGCCCGACGTGACGCCCTGCCCACGCTGTCACGCGAGCTTGAACGACTCGTAGCCGGTGCGTCCAGTGCGGGTCAGTACCCGCGGGCGCCTCCCGTGGTCCCGCAGGATGGACGCGCAGGCCTACTTCGGCTTCGCCGTCGACGGCGTCCTCCCCGCGGTCCGGCCCGGCGCCGACGTCAGGATCGCGGCGATTCTTGGGCGCATCTATCGCCACTGATCAAGAGGTGACTACTTTCTGTAGTTCTTTGACTGCTCAGCGATGCTGTGGTCGCGTGTGGGCACCAGGGTGCCGTCCACGATGAGGACCGTGCCCTTGCGGAATCGCTGTCGCTGCTTGAGGGCGAGCAACGGGCCGGTGTGGTCGATGATCCGGTCGGCGGCGGACTTGGAGACGCCGAACAGCGGGGCCGGCTGGCGCAGAGTGAGGTTGGTCCGCCAGTACGCGGCCACCAGCAGTACACGCTGTGGTCAGCCGGTCGGTACGGTGCGGCGGGAGCGGATCAGCGCCCGGCGGCCGAGGAGGATGGCGATCAGTCCCAATGGGATGGCCGCGATGGCTCCGACGAGGCCGTTGCCGGTGCCGGGACCGCCGCTGGAAGTGGCCAGGTGCAGCACTGCCAGGATCGTGCCGGCCAGCCCCGTCGCCATGGCGGACATGGCGCCGGTGCGCGCGTTGCCGGGGCTGATCCGTGCGGCGGCACGGGAGAGGGCCAGCCAACCGATGGCCACGCCGACCAGCCCCACCCCGAGAGCCAGGTTGGCCCCCGTCCGCCCATCGCCGATGACTCCGCCCTCGGCGGCCGCCATCAAGACGTCTGATGCGCTCATGTCTCTCCCCTTCCGCACGGCAATGTCAAGGTGTCTCTGTGCCTTGAGCATGTCTGCCGACCGCACCGCCGGTCGTCCCGCATGCGCAGTTACTTTGCGATGCCGCCCATGCCGCAGACGCCTGCTGCGGATGTGGTAGAAACCGTGCGGATACTGCAGGCGCGGTAGCGTCCCGCTCGTCCACGAGCGGGACTTGCCCGCAGCGACACCCGGTTAAGGTGCGCGCATGACCAAAGGACGGTTCGGCGTCCCGGCCGGTGTCGGAGACTGGGCGATCGCCCTCGGTGTGGCGGCCCTGCTGCTGAGCACCGGGCTGCCCGAGGCGCACCCCGGTATGAATCCCGACGTGATCGGCTACGCGCTGCTGCCGGCCGGCGGCCTCGCGCTGGCCGCGCGTCGCCGCGCTCCGCTGACCGTCTTGGTCATTACCGGGCTGTGTGCGGTGGGGTATCAGGCGGCAGGCTTTGACGCGCTCTCCGTCCCGTACCTGGTCGCGGTGTACGGCGCGGTGCGGGCCGGGCACCGCGCCGTCACGGTGGCGGCGTCCGTGACCGTGCTGGTCGCTCTTCAGCTGACTGCCCTGGTCTTCCATGATGGGCCTGCGGGCGAGGCGTTGGCACAGGCCCGCCACGTCCTCGAGGTTGCCTGGTTGATCGCCGCGTTCGCCGCGGGGGAGGCGCTGCGGCAGGCCGAGCGACGGGCGGACGAAGCCGAGCGCACCCGGGAGGAGACCGCGCGGCGCCGTGCGGATGAGGAGCGCCTGCACATCGCGCGGGAGCTGCATGATTCGCTCACCCACCAGATCTCGATCATCAAGGTGCAGGCGGAAGTCGCCGTTCACGTCGCCCGTAGGCGAGGTGAACAGGTATCCGAGGCCCTGCTGGCCATCCAGGAAGCCGGACGTGAGGCCACCCGGGAACTGCGCGCCACCTTGGAGGCGCTGCGCGATGACGACACCACCCCGCCCCGCGGGCTCGACCACATCCCGGAGCTGGTGGAGCAGGCAAACAGGGCGGGCCTTGAGACGACGCTGACGATCGAGGGACGGCGGACCGACCTGCCGGCCGCGGTGGGCCGGACCGCCTACCGGATCGTTCAGGAGGCGCTGACCAACATCGCCCGGCACGCCTCCGCCGCGACCGCGTCGGTCCGCATCGACTACCGGGCCGACTCGCTCGCCATCCAGGTCGATGACGACGGCGAGGCCACGCCGGACACAGTACCGAAGCACGGCCTGGGTCTGCTCGGCATGCGTGAACGCGTCACCGCCCTCGGCGGCCGGCTCCTCGCGCAGCCGCGCAGCGAGCGCGGCTTCTCAGTCCAAGCCGAACTCCCCCTGGACCACACCTCATGATCCGTGTCCTGCTGGTCGACGACCAGCCGCTCATTCGCAGCGGATTCCGCGCACTCCTCGACCTCGAAGACGACATCGAGGTGGTGGCCGAGGCCGCCGACGGCGCGGAAGGCCTGGCACTGACCAAGCAGCACCTGCCCGACGTCGTGCTGATTGATATCCAGATGCCGGTCGTCGACGGCATCGAGGCCACCCGGCGCATCGCCTCGGACCCGGCCCTGGCTCAGGTGCACGTGGTCATCCTCACCAACTACGGGATGGACGAGTACATCCTGGACGCGCTGCGTGCCGGCGCCACCGGATTCCTCGTGAAGGACATCGTGCCGGACGACTTCGTGCACGCTGTGCGTGTCGCCGCCCGCGGTGACGCGCTGCTCGCGCCGTCCATCACCCGCAAACTGATCAACCGTTACGTTACCCAGCCGACCCCCGCCGTCGCCGACACCGGCTTGGCCGAATTGACCGGCCGCGAACGCGAGGCCGTCGTCCTGGTCGCGCAAGGGCTGTCCAACGATCAGATCGCCGACCGAATGGTGATCAGCCCGCTGACGGCAAAGACCCACATCAACCGGGCCATGACCAAGCTCCACGCCCGCGACCGCGCCCAACTCGTGGTACTGGCCTACGAATCCGGCCTCATTGCTCCGCGCAACTCCTGACGTGGAGGAGAGCATCCGGGCGGCGGCCAAACGCTAACGGGCCGAACCACCAGACGGGTTACCAGCCGGGACGGGTGTCCCAGGGCGGTCCGCCGTGCTCGTAGCTCTGGCTTCCCGCCGGAGTCTGCCCGTTGTGGAGGTACGGAACGTCGGCCGTGCCTCCGGGGGAGCGGGCCTCGCGGATCCAGGAGTCGGCCAAGCTGGTGGCGGTGGAGACCGTCTGTGCCGATCCAGGCTCCGGCGTCGGCGTGTGGACGGGTACTGAGAGACTGCCGTAGCGCTCCATGCGCTGCCAGCGCAGCCGCGATCCCGCGGTCGCGGTCACGACCGATTGGATGACCACGAGGTACATCAGTTGGCGGTAGACGAACTGCTGCAGGGGCAGGCTCCACAGCGGACGGGAGCTTTCGCCATCGAGGCGGAAGGCGTAGAAGCCCATCGCGGCCTGTAGGGCCAGGAACGCCAGCCACAGTCCGAGGATGCGGAACGGGTCGAGGAAGATCAGCCCGTATACGGCGAAGATGTCGACGACCGGTGCCAGCAGCGGTAGCAGGACCTGGAAGAGCAGCAGATACACCAGGCCGCGCCGGCCCAGTTTGCCTGCCGCGCCGGACTGGACGAGGGCGCCACGGTGCTTCCACATCGCCTGCAAGGTTCCGTAGCACCAGCGGTAACGCTGCCGCCACAGCGCCCCGAGGGATGCGGGCGCCTCGGTCCAGGCGATCGCGTTCTCCTCATAGACCACCCGCCAGCCGTCCCGGCACAGTGCCATGGTCAGGTCGGTGTCCTCGGCGAGCGTGGCGTCACTGACGCCGCCGACCCGGAGCAGTGCTTCACGCCGGAACGCCCCGACGGCGCCGGGGACGGTGGGCATGCACTCGGCGAGATCGAACAGCCGACGGTCGAGGTTGAAGCCGACGACGTACTCGATGTGCTGCCAACGGCCCAGCAGTCCCCCGCGGTTGATGACCTTGGCGTTGCCGGAGACAGCGCCCACCCGCGGGTCGGCGAGGGGTTGCACCAGCATGCGGACCGCATCGGGCTCGAAGACCGTGTCGCCGTCGACCATGACGAGCAGGTCGTGCGAGGCGGCGGCGATCCCGGTGTTCAGAGCTGCGGGTTTGCCGGCATTCGCCTGGCGGATGACGCGGACGTAGGGGAGACGCAGGGATTCCACGAGGTCGGCCGTGCCGTCCGTGGAGCCGTCGTCCACCACGATGACCTCGACGGGGTGGTCGGAGGCGAGCAGCGAGCGGACCGCGGCCTCGATGCCTGCGCTCTCGTTGTAGGCGGGCACGATCACGCTGACGGGCGCGGTGACCGGGTGCCCCCACGCGGTGCCGCGCCGGCGGACGTGACGCCGGGCGGCGAACAGCACCGCACCGGCGCGCAACAGCGCGAGCGCTCCGGCCGCGTACAGCAGCCAGCCGAGAATGCGCAGCGCCCACGCACTGCCGTCGAGTGCCGCGATGAGCCCGAGGCCCAGCCAGTGGTCCTTGGCCGCGACCGGCTTGACGGCCGTCGGGACGTTCGCGGCCGCACCGACGGTCGTCACGGTGAAACCGCGGGCAGCGAGCTTCGGCAACAGCCGGTCGAGGGCGGCGACGGTCTGGGCTCGGTCGCCGCCGCCGTCGTGCATGAGCAGGACCTGGCCGGCGGTCCCGTGAGGCAGGGAGTTGGACACGATCCGGTCCGCGCCCGGTCGCTGCCAGTCCTGGCTGTCGAGCGTGCTCAGTACGGTCAGGTAGCCGTCCGCTCCGGCCGCCCGGATCGCCTCCCAATCCTGGTTGGCCAGGGCTTTGTTGGTGGAGGAGTACGGCGGGCGCAGGAGCGAGCTGGAGTTTCCGGTGGCCCCGGCCAGCATCAGCTGGGCCTCACGCAGCTCGAGCGAGCGCTGCCAGCGGGGGATGCCTGCGAGATCGGCGTGCGTGAAGGTGTGGACGCCGAGCTGATGCCCCTCGGAGAGGATGCGTCGGACCACTTCCGGGTGCGCTGCGACCTGGGTGCCGACGACGAAGAAGGTGGCGTGGACGTGGTGGCGTCGCAACACGTCCAGGATCCTCGGCGTCCACGTCGGGTCAGGGCCGTCGTCGAAGGTGAGGGCGATGGTGTGCGGCCGGGGGCGGGCGGTGCGGGCCGGGGTTGCCGCGCTGTCGATCACCGGACCGCCGTGGGTGACGACGGCGGGCACGTGGTCGGAAGGGCCACCGGCCGATGCGGAGTCATCGCTGATTCCGAACATGTGCTGCGTGTAGCCCTGGATGAGCAGGGCCGCGCTGAGCGTCAGGACGAGCACCGTCAGCAGCAGCCAGTGGGTGCGCAGGGGCGTGTTGCGTGCGACTCCCCGACGGTCACCCCGCCCGCGGGAACGGGAGGTGGCGGCGCGGGTGTGGGCGTGCGACATCGGGGGACTCTCTTCGACGGCGGATCAGCTGCCCGGGTCAGGGGCGGCCGCCACCAGTGCTGTGGGCCGGGGCGGGGTGAGTGGCTGTGCTCTTGCCGTGGGTCGCCTGGGCAGCCGGTGGCGTCGTCGCGGCGGAGGGCTTGACGCTGGGCGCAGCGGCGGCCGGACGCGTGGTGACCGCCACGGTCGCCGTGGCGCTGGGCGCCGGACGGGCATCGGTTCCGGTCGTGCTGGTCCCCGCACGGCTGGGTCGCGCGCTGCCCTGGCTGCTCACCGGGGCTGGTGACCCCCGGCCGGGCCCGGAGACGCCGGGTTCCGAGACACCCGGGCGGTGGTCGGATTCGGGGAGCGGAAGATACGGCGCGGAGACCGTCGGACCCCCGAGTGCGGCGCTCAGCAGCAGGGCGACGTACGCGCCGGCGGGTGCAGCCAGCAGCCAGCCGAGTCGGCGCACCCGCCGCTGCCGCCGACCGGAGGGGTCGACGAAGACAG
Source organism: Streptomyces sp. NPDC001902 (assembly GCF_042891295.1). Lineage (NCBI taxonomy): Bacteria > Bacillati > Actinomycetota > Actinomycetes > Kitasatosporales > Streptomycetaceae > Streptomyces > Streptomyces sp. NPDC001902. Next base: position 89,411 of record NZ_JBIATA010000030.1, read on the forward strand.
GCCGCGTGGCGGCGGTCTTGCGGGGCGCGCCGTGACGCGCCCGGGTTCGGGACGCCGCATCGGAACGGGGGCTGGTCTGCACGAACGCGGAGGATACAGCTAGGCCGACCGCACAGCGACCGTCCTATTATTTCCGGAAAGTCATACCTGAATGGAGAGAGTCTCTGCGTTGCCGAGTTGCCGGTCGTGCAGCCTCCCCGGGCCATCTCCCGTCTGCTGTAACGCCCGACGCCTGCTACGGCGGCACCTGGACGCTGGTGCATCGTCTGGGCGCGGAGCCCTCATATCCCCAACGGCCGCAAAAGTCGCGCTACCGCTGAATGACGATCCCTCCCGGGAACTCCGGGGGCGTTGCCACCGTCCTTGCCGCAGTGACACGGTTGCGAGCGGAGCTGTGGAGAGAACGACGGCGGCTTCACCGTACGTCGGCACCCCACCGTGCCCACAGCAGTGGGCCTGGACAGAGCACAGACCAGGATCGTCGTGATCGTGCTCAACGCGACGTCCGACACCGCGGGCCCGCGCCATCTGGAGACCGCCAACGTCTGGCCGGTACGGCACCACCCGCAACCGCCCGAAGCCCGCTCGGACTGGTTCGCCATCTTCCACACCGCATCCCGGTCCTGGAAGGGCATCTTCCGCTCCGGTGGTCAGGGGCACGCGACCCAGATGCTCGACGCTGGTGCAGTGCGGATGACCGACCGGATGTGGGACGTGCTGCAAAGCACCCGGACGATAGTCCTCTGCGGAGGCCTGGGCGGTGACCCGTCAGGGCCCGAAATCGTGACCGCCATCGGGCAGCGACGCATGCGCGCCGTCCTGAGCCAGGCACTGTTCGAGTAAGCGCCAGGCTGGACCGGCCAAAGAAGCCAGGCAAACAGCCTTGCATCAGCACTCAGTCGGCGGTTGCTTCTCGCACTCGGCCACGATCAATAAACAATGGTAGGCATTTCGTCACTCTTATGGGGGTATCGAATGGCGGTTCCCTCCCGCCCCGCTCAGTCTGGTGGTCGTGCGTTCGATTCGTCGCGAATGCGCGAGCCACTCAAGGAGGTCGAACCATGACCCGTACGAAGCTCCTCGCTCTGGTCGCCGCCCCCGCGCTGGCTCTCAGCCTGGCGTCCCCTGCGCTGGCTGTGGAAGTGACCGCCTCGTCCCCCGACACCGTGAACAGTCCGGTCGGGTCGATTGCGGCCAACCAAAGCAAGACCGTCACTGTCACCTGCCCTGCGGGCACCAATGCCGTCAGCGGTGGCTGGAAGGTGTCCTCCGCCAGCATCGACGTGACGGACAACCGTGCGATGAGCGCCACACAGTGGCAGATCACATTCCAAAACGAGGCGAAGACCTCAGGCACCGTGCAGGTCTTCGCCCGTTGCGTGGCCTGATCGCGAGCTCGCCAGGGCAGGCTGGTCCGTTCACCGCACCGCCAGGCGCGGTGAACGGGAAGGCCGAGCAGCCCCAAGCGCCGTAACCGGCTGACAGCGAAGGACGACAAGGACGCTGCGGACGGATATGGACGGCTGTATTGCTCTGGACGGCACAAGGCCCAGGCCGGGAGGCCATCCTCCGGCCTGGGCCTTTCCTTCTGGAGCGCGTGACGAGAATCGTTGCGAGCGTGAGGACAGCAAGGTTCCGCAGTCGGAGGTCGCGCGGGGCTGGGAGGGACAGACGGATCGGCCAGGCGCCGATCGGCTGACCGAGCTGGGCGACCAGGTCCGCTGTCGTGCTTCCGGCCGCGGCGATCGCCGCGGGAACCGCCGCTGCCCGGCTGCCAGACCCATCGCCTCAGGCCGTGTTTGGTGCCCGGCCTTCCTGTCAGGCGGCGACCAGCTCGCCGTCTCCCGCGCGGGCGGGTCTGGCCTCCGCTCCCGGTTTCCGGACGCGGAGCGTCATGCGGCAGCCGCCCCTGCGTTCCGGTTCCGCCGCACCCCGGGCCGTAGTGAGTGGTGCCCGGAGGTCACCGGGTGAGGTGGACGGTCAGCCTGGCATGTGAGGAGTCGATGTTGACGCCGTCCATATAGCCACGGGCGTCGCGGTAGGCGCCGGTACCGCCGGTGATCGCGAGCGTGAACCTGGTCGGGAAGCTGACGATGAAAGGCGCGAAGCCTTGCAGGGTGATGTCGCCCTGGGCCAACCGGAGGGTGGATTCGCACTGCCGCAGGCTCTTCTGGAGGCTGACGACGGTGCAGACGAAGCCGCCGGTGCCCACCTTGCGACCGTTCTGGAAGAAGTCCGAAAAGCCGATGGCCTCGTCACCGAGGCTCATGCCCGGGCCACCCACGTCGATGGCGGCGAATTCCCTCACGGAGTCGTCCAATTTGATGACCTTCTCGCCGTCACCATGCGGGCCGGGGTCGCGGTCCGGGGAGGTGGCCTGCGCGAGCGGTCCGTAGGCGAGGACCGCGGCGAGCGCCGTGGCCGCGACCGGCGCCATTGCCGTGAAACGACGCATCGTGCGTCTCCTTCGAGCTCGATGGAGTGACAAGCGGCAATTAATCCCACTTATCGCTTCATTCATGGCTCAATCGGAAGCCCGGTACATCAGGCGCGCATGGGCTGAGCAGAAAGACGACCCGATCGGACGCGGGGCCGATCCGCATCGGATCCTGACATACCCGTCTGTAGTACGGTATGTCGTCCGTCGAAGATCTCGGTGCGCACCAGGTACGGGTCGAGGGTGTCGCGGTCCAGGGCCGTACGGCTACGGAATGAAGATCATCGCGGCGGCGATGAGCAGGTCGACGACGAAGCACCACTCTGCCCACGCCCGGGGGACAACCGCCTTGGTGCGGTGGTGGAGCAGATCCCAGGCGGCGTGCCCGAGCCAGCCGGTTGCCAGGACGTACCAGCCGAGGCCGTGATCCATCGCCAGCGCCACCATGGCCAGGGCACCGAAGCCGAGCAGCCCTGCCGTCTGGAGCACCAGCGCGCCTGCCGTGCGGAGCTCCCCGCGCAGCGCACCGAAGATCAGGTAGCAGACCGGCATGACGACGAGGAGCCACGCCAGGAACTCCAGAGCCGGGAGGCCATCGGCGAATGTGGCGACCGCCAACACGAGGGCGAGCCATGTGGGCCATCGGTGCTTGAGCATGGACACGACGCTGGCGGTGGCGGTCTTCGAACCGTCCCGTCCGCAGGTGGAAGGTGCTGTGTCGTCCTGAGCGGAGCCGATCGGCAAGGGGTCACGCGAAGCGGTGGCGTCGGTCATGGCTCCACTGTTGGTCAGGCCCGTCCCACGAGCAGGCGGCGGCTCATGAGATGTCCGGAATCTTGGGGTGCCTGTCGCTTCGCTGTAGGGTCGCCGCGTGGACGAACGTCTGATCGTCATCGTCGGGTACGACTCGGCCGAGTTGCTGGACATCGCCTGCGTCACCACGAGCCTGGGCATGGCGAATCACATCGGAACTCCCACCCGCCCCTATCGCGTCAGTGTGGCAGGTCCGGGCGGCAGACCGATCACCTGTGGCTCGGGCCTGACGTTGCAAAGTCAGCAATCCCTTGAACGACTCACCGGTCCGCTCGATACCTTGATCGTATCGGGCGGCCTGGGACATGAGCGGGCCGCCGCCGACCAGCGGCTCGTTGGCCACGTCCGCCGCCTGGCCGGCGAAAGCCGACGCGTTGCCTCGGTGTGTACCGGGGCCGGCATCCTGGCCGCCACCGGACTGCTGGACGGGCGCCGCGCCACCACGCACTGGCGCTTCGCATCCCAGCTTGCCGCACGACACCCGAAGATCACCGTGGATTCCGACCCCATCTACATCCGCGACGGGAACGTCTATACGGCGGCGGGCATCACCAGTGCCCTGGATCTCACGCTTGCCTTTATCGAGGAGGATCACGGCGCCGAGCTGGCTCGCCGAGTGGCGCGGGATCTGGTCACCTACCTGCAGCGGCCGGGAAACCAGGCGCAGATGAGCCTGTTCACCGCCTCCCCGCCGCCCAGGGACGACGTGGTCCGACAGCTCGTCGAGCACATAACGAGCCATCCGGACCACGACCTGAACGTGACCGCCTTGGCGGCCCGCGCAGGTGTGACCACGCGCCACCTCACCCGGTTGTTCGTGGAACACCTCGATCAGTCGCCGGCCCGGTTCGTACGCAAGGCCCGCACCGAGGCGGCCGCTCACCTGCTCTCGTCCACCGTGCTTCCGCTGGCAGGCGTGGCCACGCGGTGCGGGTTCGGTTCCACCGAGACGCTGCGCCAGGCCTTCACCAGCCGATACGGAATCTCGCCATCGCGCTACCGGGCGACGCAGACCAGGCTCTCCGAAAAGTAGTCCGAGTCACCTCATCGTTCACAGCTCCTCTCCGCCGCCGGCCCGCCCGCCGGGTGGATCCGGAACTGGACCGACCAGCTCGGCGGCACCGTCACCTCGGACCCGACGACCGACGGGGGCTACGAGCGCGATCGCCGGACATCCACAGGCGGCCGCTGACCGAGGGGGCGGCTTCCGCGGGTGCCGGTTGGGGACAACTGGATGAGAAGCGGTGCGGGGACGGAAGCCGTCCGGGACGCCGTCCAGATGCGTACACGCTGCCATCTGAGGCCGATTCTGGAACTGCCGGCGAGTTCTTCGCGGAGGGCCGCCGGTGTCACGCCCTGCCGCCGGGCTCGGGTACCGGGGTGCCCGGCGGTGTGAAGGCGGCGAGCACCGTGGCCGTGATGTGGCCGGCCGCACGGTCGGGGTTCAGACGGCCGGCGCGGATCTCTTCCGTCGCGCTGTGCATGACCGCCTGCAGGACATTGACCAGCCATGCGATGGGCAGGTCCGTACGGAAGGCCCCCTCGGCCCGTCCACGGGCGACCAGCGCCTCGACCCGGGCGGCGGGCCCGGCGTGCAACTCCCGGATACGTCCCGCGGGAAGCTCCCGCTGGGCGGCGGCGAGCAGCGCCTGGGCCTGGTCCACCAGGTGCCAGCCGGCCTCGATGTAGCGCTCCAGGGCGAGCAGCGGATCACCGGTCAGGTCGACCGCGTCCAGCACCTCGTTGCCCCGGTCGAGGGCGCGGCTCATCGCCGCATCGACGACCTCCGCCCGGGAGGCGAAGTGCGCGTACAGCGTCACCCGGCCCACACCCGCGGCCCGCGCGATCTCGCTCAGGCTCGCGTCCGGGTTTCGCCCGAGGCATTCGGCCGCGGCTTGCACGATCGCCTCGATGCTGCGCAGAGCGTCGGCGCGCTTGGTGGTGCTCTTGCTGCTCATGCGCCCACCGTACCCCAGAACTCGAACAACCCTGTTTGGCTTGGACCCCTCACGTGTATAACCTGAACATCGCTGTACGGCTTAATGATGAGGGGTTGAGCGTCATGAGCGACACGGAAACCACCACCAACGCACCGCAGACACCGCACCCGATGCGATGGCCGGCCCTGGGCCTGCTGGGACTGGCCCAGTTGATGCTGATCCTCGACATCACCGTCGTCGCGATCGCACTTCCACACATGGGCGCCGAACTCGGCCTGGACCGCACGGCGCTGACCTGGGTGGTCAGCGGATACGCCCTCACCTTCGGCAGCCTGATGCTGCTCGGCGGCCGGGCCGCCGACCTGTTCGGCCCCAAGCGGGTCGTCCTGGCCGGCCTTGCCATCTTCACCGCCGCATCCCTGGCCGCCGGACTCGCCACCGGCGCCCCGCTGCTGCTCACCGCCCGGATCGCCCAGGGGGCGGGCGCCGCGATGCTGTCGCCTGCCGCTCTGTCCGTGGTGGTACGGCTGTTCGACGGCGACGAACGCAACCGCGCACTGGGCATCTGGTCGGCACTCGGTGGCGGGGGAGCCGCCCTCGGCGTGCTGATGGGCGGACTGATCACCGCAGGCCCTGGCTGGGCCTGGGTCTTCTTCGTCAACGTCCCCGTCGGCCTGATCGTCTTCGTCTTGCTCGCCCGGCTCCTGCCCCACCTGCCCCGCGCGGCCACCGGCCCGCTCGACATACCTGGCGCCGCCCTGGTGGCCGCCGCGACCGGCGCCCTCATCTACGCCCTCATTCGTGCCGGCGACCACGGCTGGGTCAACGCCGCCACCGTCCTCCTCATCGCCGCCGCAGCAGCCGTCTACGCCGCCTTCGCCACCTGGCAACGCCGGGCAGGCGCACCGCTGATGGACCTGCGCCTGCTCGGCCGGCGCCCGGTCGTGGCGGGCACCTTCGTGATCGCCGTCGCCACCGCGCTGATGGTGGGGGTCTTCTTCCTCGGCTCCTTCTACCTCCAGGACCGCCAAGGCCACGGCGCCCTGATGACCGGCGTGCTGTTCCTGCCGGTGGCACTGCTGACCGTGGCCGCCGCCACCGTCGCCGGCACCCTGATCGGCCGGATGGGAGCACGACTGCTGGCTGTGGCCGCCCTGGCCGTGGCAGCGGCCGGGTTCCTCGTACCGGTGCTCTGGTCCGGGACCACCGCGATGGTCACCGGCGTGAGCGTGGCCGCGGCGGGTCTGGGTGCGCTGTTCGTCGTCGCCTCCTCCACCGCGCTCGCCAGCGTCGCACCCCACGAGGCCGGGGTCACGTCGGGCATCGTCAGCACCTTCCACGAGTTCGGCGCCTCGGTCGGAGCCGCGGCCGCCTCCACCGCCGCCGCCACGAGCATCGCCGTCCGCACCGGCGTGCAAGCCGCCTCCGGCTTCGACAACGCGTTCCTCGCCGCCACCGGCCTGGCCGCAGCCTCCGCCGTCATCGCCCTGTGGCTGATCCCAGCCAAGAACCAGTAGGCCAAAGCCGACACCTGCCCGCACCAGAAAGGAGACCAGCGTGTACGACCCTTACGAGCTGAGCCCGGGTGTGCCCTCCGTCGAGGTCTTCCGCCGGCTGCGCACCGAGGCCGGCCTCTCGGACAAAGCCCCCGAGGCGGTTGAGCTTGCCCTGCCCAACACCTGGTACGGCGTACGCGTCCACCACGAGGGGCAGCCCATCGGCATGGGCCGCATCATCGGTGACGGCGGCACCGCGTTCCAGATCGTCGACGTATGCGTTCACCCCGAACACCAAAGACGCGGCCTCGGCAGGCGCATCATGGCCGCTCTCACCGACGAACTGGATCGCCGGGCCCCCGCCACCGCCTACGTCTCGCTGATCGCGGACGGCCCCGCCCGCCACCTCTACGAAAAGTTCGGCTTCGCCGCCACCACCACGCACGACTCCATCGGCATGTACCGGGTGATGGGCAATGCCGCTGCGCCCAGAAGAGCACAACCGAAACCGTAGCCGCGCAGGTGCAAGGCACGTCGCCGAGAGCCTCCACTTCCTTCGCGAACCCCGCGGTCACCATCGGCCACGCGTTCTCCGACCTACGCGGGCATCGCTCCCGGCTCGGTGCTTCATCGCCATGCAGATCGTCGTCGGCCTGGCCCTGCTCGCGCTGATCTCCGCCCGACCTGAGCAATCTCGCCGGCGCACGCGGTGGTCAGCGGCGCGGATGCGCTGTGGGGCCCGAATGTCCCGGGCCCCACAACGCTTCGTACGACCGATCAGCAAAGCCGATACGCGCTACGTCGTGGGCGCGCCTGTCACCTACGCCGTGTGCTCACCATCACCGATGCCGGCGGTGGCAAACGAGCCTCGGCCGCCTTACCGGTGGCCGGCACTCCTCCGTTGGCCGTCGGTGCAGACGTGATCAGCGGGTTGTGCGCGCCCGTGCCAGTTGCGGTGACGTCATCGTCGACGGCGGCAACGCCCACCTTGCCGACACCGCCGTCGCGAGGCCGCCTGAACCGTTTCGCCTGGCCCGGCGTTTGGTCCGCGGTCCACAGACTCGCCCGAGGCCCGGGGTACCTGCCGGGGCGGCCGGAACGGCCTCTCCACCTGTGACGGAGCGGCACCTCGCGATGTGGCTGACCAAGCTATCGCCATCAGCCGCGGCCCGATCAACTACAGCGTGCCGGGACGGGCTACTGCGCGGAGCCCTGCGACATGTATGGCCAGGCGGCATGCCCGACGCCGCCCCAGTTGTGTACGAGAAGAACCGTCTCCTTGTACACCGCGGGCATGTGCCGGGGGGCATCCTGCCCCACGCCCTCTGCCCCACGCCCTCTGCCCCACGCCCCCTGCTCGGCACCACCATGGCGGGTGGTCGGCGCTACCGTATGGCTCACCGGCGCTTACGACGGCCTGCACGAACCGCTGTCACGGCCGTTGCGCCCGCACCCCCATTGCCTCCGGCGGCGGGACTGCGGGCGTGGTTCACGTTGGCTGTCAGCGGGATCCCATACCACGGCTCCGCACTGAGTTCCCTTGTACGAGGTGTCCCAGAGGCCAGGTTGACAAGCGCCTTGTCCCGGGCCGGCATGACGCCGTGGCGCGCGGACCGCGCGCCACGGCGTCATGGTGTTGTGTGGCTGTTTGGCGTTCAGCAGGTGGCGTTCAGGCCGGCCCAGTTGGCACGGTCGTTGTAGCCACCGTCGCCGGCGTCGCCGACCACGAGGTCGAGGACCCGGACGCCGGTCAGGTCGACGTCGGCCTGGCGGGTGTCGTCGCGGGTCAGGACACCGCTGTCGAACAGCACCTTGCCGTCACCGATGACCTGGAAGGTCGACGTACCGCCTTCCGGGCCGACGTTGCGCACCGCGTCGTCGATGCCGACGGTGGTGGTGAGCCGGCTGCACTGGTCGCCGAGGTAGTAGCGGATGGTGGAGGGCGAGGCGACCCCGATACCGGTCGGGTGGACCTGGCCGAGCATGCTGATCGGGGACCAGCCGCCGACGCTCAGGTCGACGGTGGGGCTCATCCATCCGCTGGTGGCGCTGATCCACTGGTGGTGGGACAGCACGACGTCGCCGTCCGGTGCGGCCGGTGCCACCACGACGGGCGCGGTCGTCTCCTGCCGCAGCCGCTTGCCGCCGATCACCTCGTACGACGTGGTGGCGGTCAGCGCGGTGCTGCCCGGTGCGGCGGTGGCCGGCAGGGTCACGGTGAAGGCGAAGGTCACCGAACGGTTGGAGTCCAGCAGCTTCGGCGCCGTGCCGAGCGGACGGGCCGTCCAGCCGGCGGGCACCGTCAGCTCGGTCCGCGGGGTGAAGACCGGCTGCGCGCCGTCGTTGCGGACGGTGACCTCGACCCGGGCCTGGTCGCCGCCGGCGACCATCGGGGCGGTCCCGGCCGGCACGGTGTCGCCGTCGACCTGGGTGACCTGCGGCAGACCGGCCACCACATGCGGGACACCAGGCTTGCCCGTGGCCCGGCTGACCCGGAACAGGGCCGCGCCGTGGGCGGGGACGGCGGCACTGATGGTGCCGGCGCTCTCGGTGACCTGGTCGGTCCAGGCGTTCTTCAGGGTGAACCGGTCCCCGGACAGCCCGACCGACGACGCCTTCGTGGTCAGCGTCGCCGGGCTGTCGCCCCGGTTCAGCAGCACCACGGCACGGTCACCGTTGGCCAGTCGCTTCACCCAGGTCTCGGTCGTGCCGGCGGGGCCGACGCGGACGGCCTGGACGACGGCGGGGTCTTGGTTGATCGCGAGCACATCGGGGTCGGAGAGGGTGCTGAGCGAGGTCTTGCCCAGCTTGGTGACATCGCTGCCGATCACCAGGGGGGCAGCCGCCACCGACCAGAGCGTCATCTGGGTACGGAACTCCTCGTCGGACATTCCGTGTTCGGGCCCGAGGTAGTCCGGGTCGTTGAAGTGCCCGGGACCCGCGGCCTCGGGGTGCCGCGCGTTCGCGTCGTAGTTGCGCAGCACGTCCTTGAACTTGATCTCGTCGACGAAGCCTACGTCGGTGTAGGTCCGCCAGGACTGTGCGATCTTCGGCGCGTAGCTCCAGGAGTACGTCGACTGCTGCTCTTCGGGGTAGTTGCCCCAGTCCGGGGAGGTCACCGGGTTGCAGAGGTTGAAGATCATGGGGCGCTTGCTGGCGTTGTTCCGCAGCGCCTGCGCGAACTCGGTGTAGACGGTCTTCGGGTCGAGGTCCGCCGCGATCCCGCAGAGGTAGTCCACCTTGACCGCGTCGAACTTCCAGGCCGCGAACTGGTCCGCGTCACGCTGGTAGTAGCCGTGGCTGCCCAGTCCGCACTTGCCGGGGATGTACGGGCCGGCGTCGGTGTAGATGCCGGCCTTCAGGCCCTTGGAGTGGATGTAGTCGACCAGTGGCGCCAGCCCGTTCGGGAACTGGGCGGGGTTGGGCGTCAGGTCGCCGGCTGCGCTGCGCGGGGTCGGCGCCGCCCAGTTGCCGTCGATCCACACGTACTCGTAGCCGGCCTTGCGCAGGCCGCTGCTGACCAGGAAGTCGGCTGTCGACTTGATCTCGGCCTCGGTGGGATCGCCACCGAACGCGTAGTAGGTGTTCCAGCCCATGTACGGCGTCGGGCTCAGCACCTGCGCGGATGCCGGCGCCGTGACGGCTGCCCCGGCGGCGGCCGGGGCCGCCTGGGCGGACGCCGGCACGGCCGCGGCCAGCGCGCCGGTCACCAGGGCGAGGAGGGCGGTGAGATGTCGTTTCACATCGGATCCTTCGCTGTCCGATCGATCAGGCGTGCCGACCCGTCCTGGCCGTGAGCCCGGGGCGCCGCCCCTCTCGTCGAGGGTGCGGCGGCCGGTTCCCGGACCGCTCCATGCCCGCGCGCCTGTTGCGATCTTGTTTCCAGGGATCCTGCAGCGGTTACCGGCGCGCGTCAATAATAATTCCTAAATTAAGAGTTACTGATTGGACTCGGCCGGGGCACCCCCAACAGCGTCCCGTCGGGTCGTGCCTGATCTGGTGCCAGATGTGGCGTATGGCGGGATGGTGGGGCGGTGTACCCGCTTGTGGGTGTTCGCGGCCGGGGCGTCCAGGCGCCGGCTGCCCACGGCTGCAACCGTGGCGAACCCCGTACCGCCGGTGCTGTCCGTCGCAGAGCACGCGAACCTGGTGGCATGCGCCGCATCGCAGGGGGATGCGTCCTGACGCAGCCCCCGAAAAAGGTTGCGGGCTGCTGTCGATCCGGCCGTTTCCTGTTCGACGTCTTCGTGTGTGGCGGCCTGCCGCACGATGACGACGAACAGGACCTGGCGAGGAAGATCGTGGATCAGCTGCTGAGAGTGATGAACTTCAATGTCTCCAGTGACGGGATCGGTGCCGGTGAGCACCAGAGCCTGGAGCGGCCGTTCGGCTGTGACCGTCCCGAGAGGCTGTTCGGCTGGGCCGGCGCGACGGCGAGCTGGCCGATGCGCACCGACCCTGGTGGCAGCCGGGGCCTGGACGACTACTTCACCCGGGACTTCGCACGCAACATCGGCGCCGAGATCATGGGCCGCAACAAGTTCGGGCCCCAGCGCGGGCCCTGGAGCGACCATGAGTGGCGCGGCTGGTGGGGGCAGGAGCCCCCGTTCCGTACGCCGGTGTTCGTCATGACCCACCACCAGCGCCCTTCGTTCACACTGTCCGACACCACGTTCCACTTCGTCGACGGCGAGCCGGCCACGGTCCTGGAACGGGCGCGGGAAGCGGCGCAGGGCAAGGACGTGCGCCTTGGCGGCGGGGTCACCACCATCCGGGCGTTCCTTGACGCCGGCCTCGTCGACACCCTGCATGTGGCGGTCGCGCCGGTGAAGCTCGGGGTGGGGCTGCGCCTGTGGGAGTCTCCCGAGGAACTGCTCGACCGGTTCCACCTGGAGGTCGTGCCCAGCCCGAGCGGCGTGACGCACCACCTGTTCTGGCGGCGGTGACACCTGGGCCCACTGGAATTCAGGCTGCGACTGCGAGAGGGCGTCCGCCCCGGCCGATGCCCTCCTCGCGGCGGATGCGGGCACGTTGGCCCCCGCCCGGCGGCGAGTAAGTCGTGATGACGGCGGCCGGCGCCGGTGCAGGGGGCGGTGCAGGGCCTGGGTCTGCCCAAGATCGCTGCGGCGGTGGGAGCTGGCCGGGCCCGTGGGATGGACCGGTCGCTGAGCTCAGTGATGACCTCAAGAGGTTGTTGTCTTTCCGGGCTTGAGGACTGCGTTCTCGCTGGTCAGGCATAGGGTCGGCGGTCTCGTGGCAGTGGTTTCGTGTCGTGTCGTTGCTGTGGTGGAGGTCGAGGATGCCGACGGTCGTGGGGCTGCTGGCACAGCGTGAGCTCACCGCTCGCCGTCGTGTCGACGATCTGCGGGAGAAGGCCGACCGCCTCCAGGCGGAGCTGGCCGTGGCTGAGCGGGAGTGGAACGAGTGGGTCATCGCCCGCTCACGCGTTGGCGAGGTACTGGCCCCGGGGCAACGACGCCGTCGTCGGCCCCGCCGCCTCCGAGGGTCTGCCGGCTCCCGGTGTGCAACCGGCGCGGCCCGAACCCGCGGAGGCGGCGAAGCCGAAAACAGTGGTGCCGGCGCGGCGCGCGGGGGCTGGCCTGGTCGGCGCTGTCGATGGACCATCAGCGCATCCTGCAGGCCCTCAGCGACCGTAACCGACTCGGTCAAGGAGCGTTGAGGTGCCAGGAGATGGCCGCCTGCTTCGGCCTGGACCCCGTACCGGGAAAGGTGGAGGCACCGCGATCGAAGGCCAAGCGGCTGACGGCGCGCGGCTGGCTGATCGAGCCGGCACCTGGCCGATTCACGCTCGCGAAGGACGTGGCCGGGCAACGCGGCGCGTCATGAGCATCGTCATCGACCAGTAGACCATTGCCTCCGCGCTGGCGATGGAACGTTCGAAGTCGCGCACGAGACGGCGACTTCGCAGCAGGTGGGCGAAGAACCGCTCGACGATCCACCGCTTGGGCAGCACGACGAAGCCGCGCATGTCGTTGCTGCGTTTGACGATGGCGAGGACCAGGGTGAGGGCCGCGAGGCAGTACTCGACGAGGCTGCCGGTGTATCCGCCGTCGGCCCAGACCAGGGCCAGCAGGTGGTGCGCGGCAGTGACCTGGGTGAGCAGGACCTGGGCCGCGGCGCGGTCGCCCACATCCGCTGCGGTGACCATCACCGCGAGCAGCAGGCCAAGGGTGTCGACCACGACGTGCCGCTTGCGCCCGTTGATCAGCTTGCCGCCGTCGAAGCCGCGGCTGTCAGAGCCGACGACCGCGTCCGCTTTGACCGACTGCGAGTCGATCACGCCCGCGCCCGGCTCCGAGTCCCGCCCGGCCCGCTCGCGGACCAGGCGGCGGAGCCGGTCGTGGAACTCGCGGACCAGATCGTGGTTGCGCCAGCGCCGGAAGAACGTATAGGCCCGGTCCCACAGTGGGAAGTCGGCAGGCATGGCCCGCCACTTCGTGCGTTGTCGACCAGGTAGCGGATCGCGTCCAGCATCGCGCGGTGGCAATAAGCCTCCGGTTGCCCGCCCCGCCCCCGCAGCCAGCCCGGCACCGGCAGCAGTGGCCGGACCACCGCCCACTCGGCGTCCGACATGTCGGTGGGATACCGACGCTCGCGCGCCCTGTGGTCTCTGGCGTTCCCGAACCTGTGAGCCAGACAGTCACACGCGAGAGCGGCTGAAGTGGACCCCACTCCCGCGTTGCCGTAGAAATGCGACAACAGGGCCTCCTGGACCGCACGTTGGCTTCGACACCCTTCGAGCTCCAAGTGGCCCTGCTCTCATGCACGGCAGCCGCCGCAGTCACCCGACCGACTGACTTCTCGACGAGATCGGGACGACGGCAGTCGCGTCGCTTCTCGTGATCGCTGGGACGGACAAATTCGCACTGCCATCCAGGTAGACGCTCGGCTTGGTGACGCCCCGAGGCCGCCTCGCGGGTTTGAGCCCGGTGCCGCGGCTGACGAACCTGGCGAAGAGTCGTGTCCTAGCGGCTCGAGGCGCGGCCAACCGCCCCCGCTACGTCCTACTTCTCCTCCGGCTCCCAGGCGCGGAGCAGGTCGAGCAGCCCTGCGTCTCCGTCAACGTGCAAGGAGTCGGCCTGGATCCGGTCGTACAGGTAGAGGACCAGCTCACTGGCCGTGCCGTGGACGGAGGCGTCGGCTGCGTCCGAGTCTTCGCCGGTCGCGGCGGTGGGCGCGGGGATGCGGGTGGTGCGGGCGCCGTCGCCGTCGACAGCGAGGCGCCAGGAGCGGCCCTCGGCGGCGTGGAAGTCGAAGGCCGTGGGCTTGTGCGGCCAGGCACTCGGCGTTGCGCAGACGGTGAACAGGAACTCCTCCACACCGTCGAGTGCCAGCTCGACCGGCAGCGGCTGCGGGGCGCCCCCGGCGAGCTGGGCGTCGTAGGTGTGCACCGCGGTCTCCTGGACCCGGTGCCGGGCGGTGCCGCCGGCGGTCTGCGGTGACTGCGACGCGGGCCACCACGTCCAGCAACCGCTCTCCGGTCCCGCCGCGCGCAGGGCGCCCAGCAGAAGCTGCGTCGACGCGTCCAGCCAGGCCAGCAGGGCCTCACGCTCCTGCGGCAGTTCCAGCGCGGCGCGCGCGGCGACGGCCTCGGCCGGGGGAGCGTCGGCAGCCCCCGCGCCGACGATGGCGGCCCAGAAACGGTCCCCGCCACCCAGGTGCTTCACCAGATCGAACAGCGTCCACCCGGGGCAGGTCGGCACCTGCGCGTCGAGACCGGGCGCGGCGGCGACCACGGCGCGGAAGGCGGTCGACCGTTCATCGATCAGTCGCAACAGGTCAGGGAACTCAAGATTCTTCTCCACGCCGGGTGTCTATCACCGTGCTCCGGTGATCGGACAGCGATTTTCACAGTCGCCGCCGGTTGGCCATGACGGACGTCCTCGCCGCCCACCGCTCGGGTGACAAGCTGCGCACTGCTGCGAGGGCGCTGGTGGTGGCGGTACGCCAGGCGTCGTGCCTGTGGGTGCTCTGGCCTCGCCGTGAGGCCGGGCACCTCGACGACGTGCCGTCCACCCGGTGCGCGCCGTCATGCTGCCGCTCGATGTGATGGACGCGGAGGTCACGACGGCGGGGGAGGACCGGTCGGGTCGGGAGTTCAGCTGACTCCCGTTCGACCAGCACTCCTCAAGTCGGAACAACAACAGCCACTCAGTCGCACGCCGCAAGAGCCCGGGTCGGGCCGCTTGCGGCGTGCGGCGCGGCCGGTAGGGTGGCGGGTTCGGCCCGCGGGCGGCGGCTGTGCCTGCGAAGGCACATCGACAGACGCCGCAGGATGCATCTGCGACGGGTGCCGGATGCATGGCGACCCGATCCGGCAGCGGCGGTATCCGGCCAGAGCCAGGGTGGTGCCGCAGGACCATACGCCGGCCGCAGATCCTTCGCCGCGCGGCAGGTCCTCCTGGCGCCGAGGTTCTATACACCCGGAGCCCTGTGCGATCAGGCTTTCCTCGCCGGCCGCAGAGGCCGGGTGTTCCACCAGCGATCGAGGACCCGTGAACCCGAGCACCGACGAACCCATGGCCGATGTGCGAGACATGTACATGGCCCACACCATGATCCGGCGTGAATTCGGCCTGCTCCCGCAACTCGTGCGGGACGTCGAGCCGTACGACATCCGGCGCTCGGAGGTCGTCGGCGCCCACGCCGAACTCGTCTGCGGCTTCCTGCACTTCCACCACGAGGGCGAGGACGTGATCCTTTGGCCGCTGCTGCAGCGGCGGGGCGGGGCCGAGGCCGAGGCCATCGTGCCGCTGATGGAGGAGCAGCACCACACCATCGAAGCCGCCAACAGCCAGGCGCTGCGCCTGCTGCCGCAGTGGCGGTCCACCGCACACGGCGGGCACGAGCTCGCGGAGGCGCTCGACCGGCTGCTGGCCGCGCTGCTGGAGCACATGACGATGGAGGAGCAGCGGATCCTCCCCCTGGCCGAGAAGTACGTCACTGCGGCCGAGTGGAAGCAGCTCGGCGAGCACAGCATGAGCGAAGTGCCGAAGAAGGCCCTGCCGCTCGCCTTCGGCATGGCGATGTACGAGGGCGACCCCGAGGTGATCAAAGCGGTCCTCGCCGAAGCTCCGCCGCCCGCGCGGCTGATCCTGCCGTTCCTTGCGCCGCGCCTGTACGCCAGGCACGCCAAGCGGGTGCATGGCACCGCGACCCCGCCGCGCGTCACCCGCTGACCACACCTGCCCGGGCCGGTCCCGCCCGCGAGGGCCGCGGGCGAACGGCCGGCGGCCCCCGGAATCGGCCGTCATCTGCTCAGGTGGCGGCGCACCCCCTCGCCCGTGACGACCGGGCGCGTGCGGGGCGCGGTGGGCGGTGATGCCCTGGAACGGCCGGTGGGCGCCAACCCGGTCCTCCGGCGCCACGCCGCCACCTGCACCGCCGCCGCCAAGGCCACGGGGCAAAACCGGTGGCGCCGCGCCCGGGCGGCTGCGCCGGCAGCCGCCGTGAGGCCCCTGGCCGTGTCCTGATGACGGCAGGGACCCGCGCCCGTCATGTCCGGGCCGCCTGCCGGCAGCAGCGTGACGGGCACCCGCTCCTACCGGGCCCGCGGCCGGCCACCGCCCGGTGCCGGCCGGCGGCCCTTGGTCGTGCACGGGTTCGAAGGACGCGGACTCTTGCGCACCCGCACCCTCGGTGGCGTCCCCAAAGGGCACCGCCATGCGGCTTGACCTGCGGCGACGGCCTTCCGGGCCCCGAGCGGTGACTGCCCTGGGGTGCGTCCGTCCCGCGGCCGGGGTGCGCATATGAGCGCAATCCGTTCATACTTACGCATAACCCTCAGTCGGGTCACGATTACCCTACGTAACCGAGGCGTGATCTCGTATGAACGCCAAGACGAAATACACACTCGCCGCCGCTGCCGTCGGCTGGACGTTCCTTGCGTCCCAGTGGTCCGGCAAGGGCTGCGACTTCGTCCCGCAGTCCTACGCCCTCGTGGTCTCCCACGGCATGCCCACCAACAGTGAGGGATGCAAGGCTGAGACGGACGGGCCGCAGTACACCGACAAGTACGACCGGTGACGCACGCGTGAGGTTCGGCGTGTCTGTCACTGCGGTGTCCGGCTTGGGTGCCCACGGGAGCTTGTCGTCGAACGATCTTGCCTGGCCGCTCGCCGGTGCTAGGTCGCGATGAACTGTCGGATGCCGAGTGGGAGTTCGCGCGGCCGTTGCTGTCGCATGCCGCGTGGGGGCGCAAGCGGCTGGACGGGCGGACGGTCCTGAACCGGGCCCCTGCGCAATCCGTACCGGGCTCAGCCACTGCTCGCCTTCATCGCTGCGGGCCTTCAGTGCTCGGCCGCGGCCGCAGGCCGGCTTGTCACCACGACGCGGGTCGGTAACGCGGCCGGCACCTCGCCGATGGGGAGAGCCGGGGGCGGGTGGGGGCATCGTCGTCTTCGGCTGCCGATGTCAAGCATGACGATCGTCGGGGGTCGAAGGGGGCCGTCCGGCCCGGGTGTTCGCGGAGTTGCGTGCCTAGCGTCGGGCCCCATGGAATCGAGATCGCGGTACGGCTCCGGCCGTCGTGTGGTGGGTTCGGTGGCGGTACTGGCCGCCGGTGTAGTGGTCGTCGGCCTGTTGTACCCGGGCGGGCTGGGCGATGCGGGACCCGTCGAGGTGACCGACGGTGCGTCGGTGTCGCTGTACCGGGCGGTGAACGACGCCGTCGGGAAGGCTCCGGCGTGGATGGGCTCGACGGTGGTCCCGGTCGCCGGCGCCGTGCTGATCGTCCTGGGGCTGCTTCTCGTCAGGGTCTGGTGGGTCGCCGTGCGACGTCGCGACGTCCGGACCGCTGCCGGGGCGGTGCTGGTCGGGGCCGGCACCGTCCTCGCCTATGCCGTCAGCGAGGCACTGAAATTGGTGGTGGACGAGGAGCGGCCATGTCGTGCCGTGACCGGAATCCGGGCGGTGACCGACTGCCCCGGAGCGGGTGACTGGTCCTTCCCCAGCAATCACGTCACATTGGCCGCCGGGCTGGCTGTCGGCCTGGCCTTGCTCCGTCCCCGACGGGCGGCTGTCGTCCTTCCGCTCGCGGGCGTGGTTGCGGTGGCTCGCGTGGCGGCGGGCGTGCACTATCCGCACGACGCTGCGGCCGGTGCCGTGGTCGGTGCCGCCGTGGTCGGCGCGGCGGTGCTCCTGGCGACGCCGCTCGGGGTCCGGGCAGCGGCCGCGCTACGGGATCGCCTCGGCCGCCGCAACGATGCCGGCCTGGTGGGCGACCACGGCCGCGGCTGCCCGGTTGTCCACGCACAGGCGGGCCAGGATGGAACTGACGTGAGCCTTGACCGTTCCCTCGGCCAGGCCCAGGCGGCGCGCGATCTGGCCGTTGGACAGCCCGGTGCCGAGGAAGGCCAGTACCTGGCGTTCCCGGGGGGTGAGCGCCTCGACACGGCGGCGGGCCGTGGCACGCCGTTCGCAGCGCGTGCCGGCGTCCTGCGTGGTGAGGTGGGCGATCACCCGGGCCGCGACCTTGGGTGACAGGTAGGCCGCGCCGTCCGCCACGGCGCGGACACCGGCAATCAGTTCCTCGGGCTCGCCCGACTTGATCAGGAAGCCGGCGGCTCCGTCGGTGAGGGACTTGAGGATGTACTCGTCCTGTCCGAACGTGGTCAGCACGACGACCCCGGTCGTGGGGACGGTGCGGTGGATCTCCGCCGTGGCACGCAGTCCGTCCACGCCCGGCATGCGGATGTCCATGACCACCACATCCGGGCGGTGGAGTTGGGCCAGCTCCACCGCCTGGTGGCCGTCGCAGGCCTCGGCGACCACAACGAGGTCGGGCGCGGTGGACAGCACGGCCCGCACTCCCTGGCGGATCAACGGCTCGTCGTCGGCGATCAGGACCCGGATCACTGGGTGACCACCTGCTTCGAGACGAGCCGGTCCCCGCGGAAGCACAGCCGGTACAAGTCGCCCGAATCGTCGTCGAAGGGGTTCGCCGTCATCGCGTAATACTCGCATCCTGTACCGGGGCCCGGCGACGCGCCGTCAGCCGCATGATGCGGGGCCTGCTCTTCGGGGAGCAGGCCCGCCAGTTCAGCGCGGCTCTGCCCTAGGTGGATGCGGGCGTAGGTCTTCGGCGCCACCACCGATGCACGGACCAGGATCAGGTCCCAGCCCCGCAGGCCGACACCGAGCAGGGCGACGGCGGTCACGGGCACCAGCACGGCGGCACGCGCGGTGCGGCGCACACGCCTGCGCGCGCGCCGCTGTTCCTGTGGCACCCCTGTGCGGCCGCTTGTCGCGGTGGCCGCCGCCGGAACACCACCCGGGCCATGAGGGATGCGGGCGACGACCGTGAATCCCCCCTCACGGGGGCCGTAGGTGATCGACCCGCCTGCCAGCCGGACCCGTTCGTCCAGGCCGATCAGTCCGCGCCCACCGCCGGGGGTGCCGGTGGTGGCACTCGGAGCGCGATCGTTGTCCACGCGGACCTCCGTTCCCGCACTCGAGTGCCGGATCACCACGGTCACGGCCGCTTTGGGCGCGTGCTTGGCGGCATTGGTGAGTGCCTCCTGCACCACCCGGTGCACGGCCCGCTCGGCCACAGGAAACGGCTGCGCGCACTCGCCCTCGGTGAGCAACGTGACCGCCAGCCCCGCAGCGGCCGCACCGTCGACCAGGTCCGCCACGCCGACGTGGGAAGAGGGCGTTTCGATCTGCCGGAGGATGCCGATGACCTCGCCCAGGCGATCCACCGCAGCACCGGCCCTGGTCCGGATCTCCCCGGCAGTGTCCCGGTGCTCCGCCGACAGGCCGGGCGCCAGCTTCAGGGCGCCGGCCGACAGGGCGATCAGGCTGAGGTCGTGTCCGAGGAGGTCGTGCATGTCCTGTGCGATCCGGGCGCGCTCCTGCAACCGAGCCTGCTCGGCGATGAGTTCCTGCTCCCGCTCCAACTGCTCCGCGCGTTCCCAACCGTTGCGCACCAGCGCGCGGTACTGATGCCGGAAACGGCCCGCGAACCACGGCAGCACCGCCGCGCCCACGAGCACCAGGACGAAGCGATCGCCGAGCGTGATCCACGACGGCACCGCCCAGACGGCCACCGCTCCGGTCGCGATCGCCGCGGTCAGCACGCCCGCCGCCGTGCGGACCGACCGCGGCAGACATCCTGCCGCCCACGACAGCACGACCGTGACCGGCACCCACCACGGACTCACCACGCTCAGACCCGAGGTGCCCGCCGCAGCGGCGAGCAGCGCAAGCTCCATCCCGCGAACAACCGTCATGATCCGTCGCCTCACGGATGCGACGATACGAAGAATCGGAGCCAGCCGACACTGCCGAAAGTCGCATTGCCTGCCGCGGCCCGACGGGCCTCACCTGTGCACGCGCGGCGTTCCGGGCCCGATCCAGGAGATGATCTCGCGCTGGATCGCGTTGTTGCCGCCGCCCCTGCGTGCCCTGGCGCCGGCGTCACGCGCCCTGGAAGACGGACGCCGCACCTCCCATCCCGAGTTGGTGCTGTTCACCTCCTGGCGCCGGGTGCAGGGAACACATCGAGCGCGCCCCCGCCGGCGGTGACCCGGAGCCCCTGGCTGGCCTTGTCGATCACCACGGCACGGATGCCGTCCTGGCCGCGGTCAACCGCCTGGTTGGTGAGCAGGAAGCGCAGGTGACGATGGCCCCCGCGCGCACATCCAAGGGCCGCGGATGGCCCCAGGGCCGAGATCGCCGACGACTTCTGCCCGTCCAGGGACAGCGACGAAAGGACGAGCACGCAAACCTCTTGCCCGGCCTGATCGGCGACGGCGACGCCCGCCTCGACTGCGTCGCCGTCACCCGCGCACGCACCTCGACCTCGGCGGCCTGGAATGGATCGACGAACCCCCCGGCGGACCCCCCGGCGTCACCTCTGTGGCCAACCGGCGACCCGGTCGCCGTTGCAGGCTGAGCCGGGCCGGACGGCCCTCGCGCCGGTTGCCGCCCCGTCCTGCACAGGCGCCGCCTCCTGGTGCACCTCCGCTGCCTCCTGCGCCAACCCCGCGGCGGATCAGGTCGGGTGAGGACGGGCTGGGCACCACGGGTGACCGCGGGTTTGTCACTCGTCGGATTGAGGGGCTGGTTGGCCGGTTGTCTGCTGGGGTACGGCCTGCGGGATGCCGGCCTGCCGCCACTCCGCCGGGGAGAGACCGTAGACCGCCCGGAAGGTGCGGCTGAAGTGCGCGTGGCTGGCGAAGCCCCACCGGTGTGCGA
>NZ_JBIATA010000031.1:0-109130 GCF_042891295.1 Streptomyces sp. NPDC001902
ACCTCACGCAGACCCTCCGGCGCGGCCTGCGACACATCCAGCTCCGGCCCGGCCTCATCAACGGCTGCCTTGCCGGAACCAGCCTGACCATCACCACACCGACCCCGACCTGAAAACCTCAGTAACTAGATTCGTTTCTGTCGAACTTCAGGGGTCGGCCGCCGTGGGAGCCGCGCTGTGGCGGTTGGCGATCCGGTCAGCCGGCGACCGCACCGAGCGTCGCGCCGGTGACGGCAAGGGCGGCGATCCTTCGAGTACGGCAGGACATGCGGGCCGAACGGGCCGTATACGAGCGGTGACGGGTTCACGGCGGTTCATGCCCCGCAATCAACGAAGGGCGGTGTTGCAGGTACGTATGCGGGGCCTGAGGCATGCGCCCTGGGGCGCGGGTACGACTGCGGTTTTCGATATGCCCACGATATGCGGCGGCTCGTAGCCTCGAACCATGCGAGTGCTGATCGCCGAGGACGAGCCGTATATGGCGGAGGCCATCCGTGATGGGCTGCGCCTCGAAGCGATCGCGGCGGACATCGCGGGCGACGGCGACACCGCTATGGAGCTGCTGAGCGTCAACGCGTACGACATCGCCGTCCTGGATCGGGACATCCCCGGACCCAGCGGGGACGAGGTTGCCAAGAGCATCGTGGCCTCCGGCAGCGGGATGCCGATCCTGATGCTCACCGCCGCCGATCGGCTCGACGACAAGGCCAGCGGGTTCGGACTCGGCGCCGACGACTATCTGACGAAGCCGTTCGACCTGCGGGAGCTCGTGCTCAGGCTCAGGGCGCTCGACCGGCGGCGGGCGCACCACAGGCCGCCGGTACGGGAGATCGCAGGCCTTCGGCTTGATCCGTTCCGTCGCGAGGTCTACCGCGACGGCCTGCATGTCGCGCTGACCAGGAAACAGTTCGCGGTGCTCGAAGTCCTCGCCGCCGCCGAGGGTGGGATCGTCAGCGCCGAGGAGCTGTTGGAACGGGCGTGGGATGAGAACGCCGACCCATTCACCAATGCCGTACGCATCACGGTCTCGGCGCTGCGCAAGCGGCTCGGCGAGCCCTGGTTGATCACCACGGTGCCCGGTGCCGGGTACCGCATCGACACCCAGCCAGGAGGAGGCGACTGTGGATAGGCAGCCCGGGTTCAGCGTCCGGATCAAGCTCACACTCAGCTATGCGGGCTTCCTCATGGTGGCGGGCACTCTGCTGCTCGCGGCGGTCTGGATGTTCCTCCTGGCGTACGTCCCCGATCGTGCGATGCTCACGAACCAGGACCCCGACTCCCTCAACGGTGTCTTCCCGATCCGATCCCGGCTCCTGCACGAATTCGCCCCCAAGGCGGCATCGGTCATGGCGTTCCTGCTGATCTTCGGCCTCGTCGGAGGTTGGCTGCTCGCCGGCCGGATGCTCGCCCCCCTGACCCGCATCACGGACGCCACCCGCCTGGCCACGAAGGGCTCGCTGTCCCACCGGATCAGGCTGCCGGGACGCAAGGACGAGTTCCGTGAACTTGCCGACGCCTTCGACACGATGCTCGGCCAGCTCGAGGCGCACCTCGACGAGCAGCGGAGATTCGCGGCCAACGCCTCCCACGAGCTGCGTACGCCGCTGGCCATCTCCCAGGCGCTCCTCGACGTGGCACGCAACGATCCGACGCAGGATCTCAGCGAGCTACTCGACCGGCTGCACACCGTCAACGCCCGGGCCATCGACCTCACAGAGGCGCTCCTCGTGCTCAGCCGGGCCGAACAGCGGTCCTTCACTCGGAAGCCGGTCGATCTGTCGCTGCTCGTGGACGAGGCAGCCGAGACACTGCTCCCGCTCGCCGAGAAGCGCGGTGTCGCCCTGGAGACCTCCGGTGACATCGCCACGGGCTTCGGCTCGCCGGCGCTGCTGCTGCAGCTGACGACGAACCTCGTACACAACGCGATCGTCCACAACCTGCCCGAGAAGGGCTCCGTGGAGGTCGCGACCAGCGTGGGCCCCGAGAGCGTGCTGCTCACGGTCGAGAACACCGGCGAGAAGCTCTCCCCGCAGGTGGTCGCGACGCTCACCGAACCGTTCCAGCGCGCCACCGAGCGCACGCACAGCGATCACTCGGGGGTCGGCCTCGGGCTCGCCATCGTCAAGCGGATCACCGAGGTGCACGACGGCACCCTCACCATCACCCCGCGCCAGGACGGCGGGCTCCGCATCGCCGTCGAACTGCCCGCAGCATCGGCACATTTCAGCGACAGGACGTCTGATCAGTGAGTCAAGCAGTGCGAGAAGTCACCGACGCATCCCAGCAGCGCGGCGCGGGCCATGAGGACAACGGTCCGCATCCGCGGATCCGCAGGGCTGTCCGCACTCTCGCCGGTCCGGGCCCATGGAAGCGCGGCATCCTGCTCGCGACGCTTGCGGTCTTCTTTGGCCTCCTCATGGCGCTGCACTCCAAGATCACGGACTTCGGTGGCCTCGGCTCACTGGTGGAGACCTTCCTGCCATGGTGCGGCGTGTTCGTCCCGGTGCTGCTCGCCGCCGCGCTGTGGCGACGGTCCGCCACGGCCGTGGTGGCGCTGCTCCTTCCGGTCGTGGTGTGGGTGAGCCTCTTCGGCGGGGTGCTCACCGACAAGTCCCAGGCGGGCGCCGACCTCACCGTGGTCAGTCACAACGTCGGCGCCGATAACCCCGACCCGGCCGGGACCGCACGCGCCCTCGCCGCGTCCGGTGCGGAACTGCTGGCGCTCGAGGAACTGACCGACCAGGCCCGCGACACGTACGAGAAGGAGCTCGCGAAGACGTACCCGCACCACGCGGTCGAGGGCACGGTCGGACTGTGGAGCAAGCTGCCACTGTCGGACATCCGGGCGGTCGACGTGCTGCGCGGCAATGTCGGACCGCTGGCGCGACAGCGACGGCCCGAGGACGTGCCCGTCGACCCGCCCCGTGCGCTGCGCGCCACGGTGGCCACGGACCAAGGGCCGCTCGCGGTGTACGTGGTGCACCTTGGGTCGGTGCGTGTGACCCCCAGGGGCGGCTTCTGGACGGACTCACGGGACGACGGCGTGGCGAAGCTCACCAAGGCCGTCGCCGCTGAGCGCAGCGAGCGGATGGTGGTGCTCGGCGACATGAACGGCACCTCGGACGACCGCACGTTCGCCGGCCTTACCTCGCAGCTGCGCTCGGCCCAGGAGGAGGCCGGTGACGGCTTCGGCTTCAGCTGGCCGGCGTCGTTCCCCATGGCGCGGATCGACCAGATCCTGGTCAGGGGTGTGGAGCCGAAGAGCTCCTGGGTGCTTCCGGAGACCGGCAGCGATCATCTTCCGGTGGCGGCCGGGATCAGCTGGTGAACTCACCCGCGGGCGCCGCCTGGCTACCACCTGCATCGTTTGTGGCCGCCGGGGGAGGGGAAGCTGCTGCTGTTCCCCGTCTGTGGTGTCACGCCTCGGGGAGGCCCTCGCCCCGGTCGGCTGACCTGTGGGCCGGCGGGCTGACCGGAGCGTTGGTCAGTTTGCGGGCGGGATGTACTGGCCCAACCTGCGGCATGTCGTGACCGGGGCCCACGGGGGCGGCAACCCTGCGCACACTGTGTATATGGGTGTTGTGACCGTCAGTGCGGAGCGTGAGGATCTGCTGGCAGCGGCCGTCGTCAAGGCCGTCCAGGGGACGAACGCGTACGCGGGGAGCGTCTTCCTCCGTTCTGGGGATCGCCGCTCGCTCGTGCTCGCCGCGACCTGCGGGGTGCCTCCGTCCCTGCTGGGCGGCTGGCGTCTGATCCCGGTGAACAGCCCCATCCCGGTTGCCGCGGCCTACCGCTGCGGGCGCACGATCCACCTGGCTGATGCCGACGAGACGGCGCGTAGGTATCCCCAGCTCGCGGTGGCCTTGCCGCACGCCTTCGGCTCCTGCTCGGTGCCGGTCAGGGCAGGCGGGGAGACCTTCGGGGCATTGGCGGTCGTCTGGGCCGCGCTGCCTGGCTGTGAAGGGCTGCCCAAGACGCAGCGTCGCCATCTGCGGACCGTCGCCAACCGGCTCGGTGCTGCCCTGGGCGCCCTCCACTGCCGTACCGGCGATCCCGTCGACTGCGGCCCACAGACGGTTCCTGCCCAGATCCCGGCTCCCTGCGCACCGGCTGTGCGGGTGGGGTTGTTCGACTGGGATCTCCTGACCGGCGCCTTTACCGGGGACGACGAGCTCTGTGCGATCGTCGGTGTGGACCCCTGCACCTTCGACGGACGGGCGGACACCTTCGCTGGCCGGCTCCATCCCGGCGACCTTGCCGCCTTCCGCGCCGCGGCCCGCGCGGCCGCCAGCGAGGGCAGGATCACGGCACGGCGTCTGCGCGTGCGAGAGGCCCAGGGCGGCGCGCACAGCGGCGAGAGGTATCGCACGGTCGAGCTATGGGGCCGCATGCCGGAAACCGGCGACGAGCAGGCGGGCACCCACCTGGTTGGCGCGGTTCTCGACGCACAGATCGGCGGTGCGGCTGTCGCTGCGGTCGAGCGACTGCGGGACGGGCTGTTCTCCCTTGGCCCGGACGGCCGGGTCACCTACGCGAACACCAGCCTGGAGCGACTGCTGGGCGTACGGCGCGAGGCGCTGCTCGGGCGGTGCCTGTGGGACGTGCTGCCGTGGCTGTCCGATCCCGATGTCGAGTACCGGCACCGGTCCGTGGTGATCTCGCAGATGCCGGCCTCTTTCATAGCCTGCCGGCCCCCGGACCAGTGGCTGTCCATCTCCCTCCACCCGGATGCCGGCGGCGTGACCGGCACAGCCGCGCCGGTGGCACGGCCCGCCTCACCCGAGCCGGCGCCCGCCACGCCGACCACCAAGGGACCTGGCGGCGGCGCACCGGCGCGTCTGGGCGTGATGTACCACGTCCTGCAGCTCGGCAGCGCGCTGACCGAAGCGGTCACCGCGCGTGAGGTGTGCGACGTCGTCGCCGACCAGCTCCTACCGGCCTTCGGGGGCCAGCAGCTGGCGATCTACGTGGTCAGTGAGGGAACCATGCACCTGCTCTTCCACACCGGCCACCACGAGGACTTCCTGGACTGGCTGGAAGGCACGCCGCTGCACGCCCACCTACCCGCCACGGAGGTCCTCACCTCCGGCGTTCCTCTGTTCATCAGTTCGCAGCAGGACCTGTCGAAGGACTACCCGGGCATCCCCGTGGGAGAGGTGAGTTCCTGGGGATATCTGCCGCTGATCGCCTCCAACCACCCCGTCGGCACCTGCGTGCTGGGCTTCGACGAGACCCACCCGTTCACCACCAAGGACCGCAGCGTCCTGACCGCGCTCGCCGGCCTGATCGCCCAGGCCCTGGAACGGGCACGGCTGTACGACGCGGAGTTCGCCCTGGCCCGCGGCCTGCAGCAGGCGCTACTGCCGCACCGACTACCGGAACTCCCCGACCTGCACACCACCGTCCGCTACCTGCCCGGCACCAGCGGCATGGACATCGGCGGCGACTGGTACGACGTCATCCCTACCAGCAACGGAGTATCCCTGGTGATCGGGGACGTCGAAGGACACAGCATCGCCGCGGCGGCCACCATGGCCCAACTGCGCAGCGCTGTCCGGGCCTTCACAACGGTAGGTCACACACCCGGCGACATCTTGGCGGGCACCAACCGCACACTCATCGACCTCGACCCGGGGCAGCTCGCCAGCTGCTGCTACATCCGCCTCGAGCACGGCCACCGCCTGCAGGCCGCCCGCGCCGGCCACCCCCCGCCCCTGCTGCGCCGCCCCGACGGAACGACCGACGTGCTGGACCTGGAGGGCGGTCCCCTCCTCGGGGTGGACCACACCAGCGCCTACCCGCAAACCGTCATCGACTTCCCACCGGGCTCCATCCTCGCCCTCTACACCGACGGCCTGGTCGAGGAACGCGGCACTGATATCGATGTGGGGATCGACCGGCTGCGGACATGCCTGGCCCACACCCCTGCGACCTCCCTGGACGAACTTGCCGACCGGCTGCTCCACCACGCCACGCGTTCCCCCTATCGCGCCGACGACATCGCCCTACTCCTCACCGAATACAGCCCCAAGCTTGCTTGACAGTCGAATCAAGGTCATCTGTGTTGGTGAGGCCACCGCGAGTAGCTTGCGATGGCGACGTCTGGGCGATGCCGGTGGCGCTGGCCATCGACGTCACGCCATGCTGCTTTCCACATTGTGCTTGTACCGGCGGTGGAGTCGCCGGCATCTACCGAGTCAGGCCATGGCCGGTTCGATCATGACGTGAGTGTGCCGAAGAGGTTTGGGATCAACGCCGCGTTGGGGTGGCTCAAAGGTACGGTCAGCACCGGCTTGTCGACGCCCTTCTGGTAGATGCAGATCATGCCGTTCCTCAGCTGCGGAGCGTTGATCGACTCCCAGGGCAGGGAGAGTCGCGGCTTGGCACACGCGATGCCGTTCGGGCTGACCTTCACGCTGCCGCCGACGGTGATGGTCTGACCACGGCGAACCTGGGCGACCAGTTCGGTGAGCAACCGGGGCTCCAGGTACTGTCTGGCCAGGTTCATCAGGAACGTCCACTCCTCGGGCTGGTCGGCTCGGCGGCCCGCCCTGGAGAAGTGCACGGCGACCTTCGGCCCGCCGTGGTACGGGTACCGCCCCACCTGGAAGTCCCACTTGTTCTCGTAGAACGTGGGGAACATGAAGCGTTTCTCGGCGATCTGGGTCGCCGAATAGCTGATCCACTCCACCTGGTCGAGCGCGATCGATTTCTTGCCGTAGGTGATCACCTGGGGGTCGGCGTGGAGGCTTGTCCAGCCGATTTTGGTGTCGAGGACCGGTGTCCGGCCGGGCTGCGCCACCCGTGCGGAGGGCGTCGGGCCCTGCGGCGGTGTCGGCGCGTCGTACGGGTTCCGCGGGCCAGGGGCCACCGCGTCGGGTTGTGGGGCCGGCGCCCGTCGCGGTGGTGGCGCGGGCCTGTCTTGCCGCGGGTCGGGCGGCCGGGTGGTCGCACCGGCGGCCTGCGGTGCCGGGCGAGTCGGGGTGCCGGGCGCGTCGGCGCTGCTGACGTATGCGGTCAGCCATGTCGGTGTGTGGGCGCGCGGGTAGGCGGCCAGGTCGTCGCGGTAGTTCTCGGGGGCCAGTAGATCGTCGTCGGGGATGGGCTGGTCGCCGTAGTCGTAGTCCGTGGCGACCTGGGCGTTCGTTCCGGCGCTGTGGCTGACGGTGAGCAGCAGGCGCCACCACGGCCCGGCCGGCATTCGCGCGGCGAGGTGCCGCTGCCGGCGGACCAGCAGGGCTATCTGCTCGGGTACCCGCGCTTCGGTGCTGCGTTTCCCGGACCAAAATCGCAGCTGGGCGACCTCGCTGGAGACCGTGAAGGAGAAGACCGCCGCAAGGCGGTCCCACCCTGGTGGGCCGAGCTGGGCCAACTGCTGTGCTATCGGCCCGATCAGCCCGGATGCCCTGGACGCGACGGCCTCCTCGGCGGGGGCGTCTATGGTGAAGGAGCTGATGCCCGCGGAGCCTTCCGAGGCGGAGTCCAGCCGCAGGGCTTCGTCCCTGAGGTCGGTCATGAACCGTTCCTCGGCGGTCCTGCGGCGAACGTACGCCTCTTCGGCGGTGAACATCTCCTCCGCCTGCTGTGGGGGGATCGAGCTCGATATCTCCTTGACCCGTCCGACGTCGCTCACCAGGAACACCGAGCGGCCCACCGGCATGTTCAGGAAGGCCATCGGGTCGCTCTCGTCGACGTCGACCGGCGCGTACACGCTCCAGCCCGCTTCGAAGCGATCCGCTGCCAGTCCCTGAGTGGGGTAGTCCAGGTGGCGTGCCCGGATCCGCTCAACGGCCAGCGAGATCGCCTGCGCTGCGGGCATCCGCCCGCCCTCGGGTGCCGAGACGTGGTCGAGAGGGTGCCCGGCCTGGCCGCTGGGGTGTGTGCCGGCCGAGGTCCGGCCCCGGTAATGCTGCGTGAGGTCGAACCACAGGCACACCTCCTCGGCGGTCTCGGCATCGACGTCGGCCGTGATCACCGACCAAGAGCCGCCGGCGTCCCGCCCGTAGAGCGTGACCGCATCGCCGTCGCCCCGGCCCGCTATCACGTAGTCCGTTTCATGAAGATCGCCGAGCTCGGCGGCCTCGGCGAGCGTCGGCGCCGAGCTGCTGACCCGCTCGCCGTACGGTTCGCCGCTCACGTCGATGGCGGTCGACACGTAACCCTCCTCGAGGGGAGGGGCGTAGGCGAAGGGGTCGCCGACGTGAGGGTCGCGGTCCCAGGCCGGCTCCGGCCGGCACAGGGCATCGTGCTGGCGGCGTATCTCCACGACGACGGCGGCGGGGGCATCGGCGACGAGGACCGACCAGGTGCCGGTGGCGTCTTTCCCATAGAGGGTGATGTCGTCCTGGCCATGGCGAACCGACACGTAGTTCGTCCGATATTCGTCGCCGAATTCTGCGGCTTCACCGAGAGCGGGCGCCTTGGAGACGGTACGTTCCGCGAGCCGCTCGCCACCGGCGTCGGTGGCTGCCATCACGTGGCCGGTCATCAGTCCTGCTCCTGTCGCTACCGAGGATGGGGGTGCAGGTCACCGCCACACTAATGGCTGACGATGTCACCGTGCCGTAGTGGGGGAGCGCCAGTTGCGTCGGTGTAAAACCGTTCCCACGGGACGAGTTGGCCGTAACGCCGTACCAGGACGCAGCCAGCGAATGCAGGCGCCTGGTCACCGCGAGAGACTAAAAATGTGGGAATATTTGGGTGTACGTCGCGTTCCGCGACACGGGCATCTCTGCGGGGCAAGCTGAAACTGATGTAAGCGAGGCGGCACGGGACCTGCTGGCTGCAGTGGACCGCCTACACCGCTTCTATGATTCGGTCACTTGCTGGCAGGTCATGAAAGAGTCGGCAAGCGCGCTCGCCGAACTCGCTGAGGCCCCGGCCGCCATGCAGCGTGAGCAAACGTGGACGGCCAGCGTTGGCGACATTGAGGTATGGCTCTATCCCAGGGTGGACCGATCGGCCAAGCACGCACCGCGTCCCCGTATGGCGTTCAGTAGGACCGCGCCGCAACCGTCGATGGGACGACGCGGATCCGAGCGGGTGCCGTCACCCGTTCTTCCATGCCGCCGCGTCCCGGCTCGCGGGACGGGCACCTGACTAGACTTGCAGTAGCAAGCGCTTCGAGGTGATGCGCCTGCGCTGCGGGCGCCCTGTCGACTGGGCGGCATCATCGAGGCCGCGCCAGCGGGGACGCGCTTCTCTGGCGTGGGGGTGTGGTTGCTGGTGGGTGGCCAAGCCGGTGCGAGGTGGTGACACGTTCCCCCTCTGGCGCGGCAGCCGCGGGGGAAGAGAAGGAAGAGGCTGGTGCGCTGGCGTGACTGCCTCAAGGGGTCAGCTCGTTCACTCCGGGGCGGGTTCTGCGATGGCCTGGTCCTCGTCCGTGGGCGGAGGTGGTGGGGCCCGGAATGTGCGGTCCTCGAGCACGTCGAGGACGAGCACGAGCACCATCATCAGGACCGGGATCAGCAGGGCTGTCAAGACCACGGTTGCCTCCCGAGGGAGAAGCGAACTGTGCGGCCAGAACGCCACAAAGTGCCCATGCGGTGACAGTGGCCACCGCGCCGGTCAGTTACAGGAAATGCCGGTCCCAGTCGATGCCCGGCTCGTCCCCGATGCCGAACCATTCGGCCGCCGTGTTGCCGGCGAGAACACCCAGCGTTCCGAGAACGGTGGACAGCCTCAGCGGGATCCGCCGTTTCCACGGTGGGCCCGATCTCACCATCAGGCCCAGGGCGGGGGCCAGGAGCAGGGCCCACAGCCAGTCCATGACCAGCCAGAACGCCGAAGGCCAGTGAACAACCGCCATAGCTGTCTCCTTGCGTCGACAACCTGACCGGCCCAGTGTTACGCCCAACGGGAGTACGACGCATACCCAAGCGGCGAGCAGCCGCGGCAGCCGGGGCCGTCCCGCTGCATGGAATCAACGCAGCGGCCGCTCATCCCGGCCGGCTGGGGGAGGGCGGCCCGGGGTGGGGCCGGGTTCGAGTCAGGCGCCGCGGCGGCGGGCGGCCTCGGGGCGGGGCGCTGTGGGCCGTGTGCGGGCTTGAGGGGGAGACGTCGTCTCGGCGGGCCCCTGGCGGGGCGCGCTCGGCCTGAGGCCGACTGCCTTATGGCGCTGAAACGGCTGGCCGGGTGCCCATCGCGAGTCCCGGCCGGGACTGAGCCGCTTTACAGGTAACCGCCATTCATAGGGCAGATCCCATGAAAGGCCGGATATGTCATGTGTGGCGATGGGAGGCCAAAGGGGGTGCTCTGCGGCCCTTTTCGTCCAGGTGGCCGTGTCCGCGCCGCTCCCGCCGGGAGTCATGCTGCAGGTGGGGACCGGGATTCACCGCCTGGATGGCGGCAGGGTGCGGTGGCCGGGGGTCGTGGACCCGGCCGCCGGGGCCGGCGTCTCGCACCCTGTCCACGTCGCTGTCGCCGCCGATTACCTCACCGTGCGGCGCCCAAAAATCTGTGTTGGCTGGAGTAGACATTGGGCTGTGGTGTGGTTATTGTTTCTCTCGTAGCCCAGAGGGACCAGAGGGCCTGGCAGAGACGAACTGCCGGTCAGCAGTATCCGCAGTACAGCTAGTTGCAGTGTGCAGGACGGTGCGGTGGTGGAGTTCCGAAGCCAGAGCGGTTGCAGGACGGCGACGGGACTGACGCCGGACCGGGTGGCCCGCGGTGATCAGGGGCCACCACAAGCGGTACCTGTAAGTGCAGTTCGCAGTACCCAGCAGTGAAGTCAGTGAGCAGTACCCCGGTGAAGGCGTCGGCTGCGGGCGCGCGCGCCGGGAGGTTCGGCAGAGGGGTTCCAAGCCGGAGCAGATGCAGGACGGGCGACGGGGCCGGCTGCCGGACAGTGGCGCTGTGGTAGGTCACTGAGCAGTTCGCATCACCAGCAGTACGCCGGAGAGCAGTACCCGCAGTAGGTAAGTGATTGATTCCCGAGGGAAGAACGGAGGAGCCGAGCGCCATCAGGATCGCCCGGGCGGACATCGTGAGCCCGGGTACCGCAGGACATCGATAGTGAGGTGGTCTCCGGTCACGCATCCGCGATCCCCGCACCCCCGGCAGCATTCCGGTCGGGTGGGCGGAAACAGAAGGCCGGCTCAGTACCAGGGCCGGCAGATGGTGTAGCAGTTCCTTCGGGGCCCTGGTGCCATACGGCACCAGGGCCCCCCGAGCGCTTTCGCAGAGAGGTGCAATGACAGCAGACGACTCGTTCAGTCGGCTCGACGACGACGACTACCCCGCCTACACGATGGGCCGGGCCGCCGAGATACTCGGCACCACCCAGGGCTTCCTCCGCGCCATCGGCGAAGCCCGCCTGATCACCCCGCTGCGTTCCGAGGGCGGCCATCGCCGCTACTCCCGCTACCAGCTGCGCATCGCCGCCCGCGCCCGGGAACTTGTCGACCAGGGGATGCCCATCGAGGCCGCCTGCCGCATCGTCATCCTCGAAGACCAGCTCGCAGAGGCGCAGCGCATCAACGCCGAGTACCGCCGCGCCGCATCCCGGCAGGCGTCCGACAGCTGACGCGCAAATAGATTCGTTCCAGGTCATCAAGGCCTTGATGTCTTCGATGTGCCCGCCCCAGGGTGCCTGGCGAAGCCGCCCTGGGCGGCCGACCCCGCAGTCCGGGGCGACGTGCCGGGCCGCGCATTCTTCCGCCGACTTCAGAATGTGAGTGCATGATCGCCGAAGAGACGCAGCCGCCGGCACACGGGCGGGAGTCCCAGCTTCGCCCCGGCACCACGCCAGAAGCCCTCCACCCCCCGGCGGTTGATGCGCCTGTTGGCGCAACCGGCCGGCTGACTGCAGGGCAGAGCGCCGCGGGTCTGGAAGCCGGGGTGGAGCGCGCGGCGGCTGCGCTGAAGCCGAGGATGCGCGGCTGGCTGCACGCCGGCGTGTTCCCCCTGGCGCTGGTCGGCGGCATCGTCCTGGTCGCCGTTTCGCGTTCGGCTGCGGCGGTGGCGGCTTGCTCGGTGTACGCGCTGTCGGCCTGCCTGCTGTTCGGTACCAGCGCGGTCTACCACCGCGGAACCTGGGGTCCGCGTGGGGAGGCGGTCCTGCGCCGGCTGGACCACGCGAACATCTTCCTGATCATCGCCGGCACGTACACCCCGTTGGCGGTACTGCTGCTGCCCGCAGCCCAGCAGCTGGTGCTGCTGGCCGTGGTGTGGGCAGGCGCCTTGGCCGGTATCGCCTTCCGCATGCTGTGGATCGGGGCTCCCCGGTGGCTCTACACCCCGTGCTACCTCGTGCTGGGCTGGGTGGCCGTCTTCTACCTGCCCGACTTCGCGCGCACCGGCGGCACCGCGGTGGTCGTGCTCGTCATCGCCGGGGGCCTGCTCTACACCGCGGGCGCCGTCGTGTACGGACTCAAGCGCCCTGACCCTTCACCGGCCTGGTTCGGCTTCCACGAGGTCTTCCACGCCCTTACCATCGCCGCCTTCGCCGCGCACTACACGGCCATCGTCCTGGCAGTCACATGACTGCCTCGGCGAGGCCCAGCCTCAATCCGAGTGGCGAACGGCAACCATCTTCCTTAACTTCGCGCTCCCGGCAGGCCAGTATCTATGACCGCGAGGCGAGGATTTAACGCGTGGCGCGGGGAGAGTTTTACCCGCAATGAACAGAGTGAAGTTATTCAGCGTACGCGGGCCGATACGGCATGCTACTGTCGAGCTCAGTTGCAGTCGCGGTTCCCAAAACTTCAAGCACCTCCGTGAGTATTTTCAGCCACTGGAGGCGTTTTTATATACCGGTCATTTTCCGGGCGGGGCGTCATCGCGGCGACACGGTGTCCGTACAGTGCGGATGCTGGTGTACTGCCCCAAAGGAGATTTGGCATGGCGTCTGGCACCGTGAAGTGGTTCAACGCGGCAAAGGGTTTCGGCTTCATCGAGCAGGACAGTGGCGGCGCTGACGTGTTCGCCCACTTCTCGAACATCGCCGCCCAGGGCATTGGCGAGCTGCGCGAAGGCCAGAAGGTCACCTACGACATCGCGCAGAGCCCAAAGGGCCCGACGGCCGAGAACATCGTTCCCGCCTGACGCTGGCGCCCGTTTTGTAGCTGATGCCCGAATCCCTCGGGGTGCGGGCACCAGTTGCGGGCATGTCCCACGGTGGTGTCACCTGTGGGACAACCCCTGCCCGCCGATGCGGACCTCTTCGGAGCTGCACCCGTCGACGTACTGGATTCACGCCCACGTGAAGTCACCATTTCATCGCCTGCACCCCGCACTGGGGCTACCGCAGGCCAGATGCGCTTTCGCATTCCATTGAGGCCCGTTCTTGTGATTCCCCGCGCTGCTCTCCCGCTGCGGGAATTCCTTGATACGTGCCGTATCAAGGAAGGTTCTGAATGAACCCCACGCGTACGAACGACCGCTCCTCCCGCACCCGCCGCCGCACCGGCGGCCCCGCTTTCGGTTCCGCCGCTGGTTCGGTTCGGGGCAGCCGCTTCGGTCCGTCCGCCCCGAGCCGTTCCGGGGGTCCGAGCCGCTCGGGCGGCTACGGCCGCCGGCCCGCAGCCGTCCAGGGCGAGTTCGCCCTGCCGAAAACGATCACTCCCGCACTGCTCGCCGTCGAGGCGTTCGCCGACCTCGACATGCCCCGGGAGCTGCTGGCCGCGCTCACCGCGCAGGGTGTGGCGGTGCCGTTCCCGATCCAGGGCGCGACCCTGCCGAACACCCTCGCGGGCCGCGACGTCCTGGGCCGCGGCCGGACCGGCTCGGGCAAGACCCTCGCCTTCGGCCTGGCCCTACTGGCCCGAACCGCCGGACAGCGCGCCGACCCCCGCCAGCCGCTGGCCCTGATTCTGGTCCCCACCCGGGAACTCGCTCAGCAGGTGACCGATGCCCTCACCCCCTACGCCAGAGCGGTGAAGCTGCGCCTGGCCACCGTCGTCGGCGGGATGCCGATCGGCAAGCAGGCGGGCGCGCTGCGGGGTGGCACCGAAGTCGTCGTGGCCACCCCCGGACGGCTCAAGGACCTCATCGACCGCGGCGACTGCCGGCTGAACCAGGTCGCGATCACCGTCCTCGACGAGGCCGACCAGATGGCCGACATGGGCTTCATGCCGCAGGTCACCGCACTCCTGGACCAGGTACGCCCCGAGGGCCAGCGCATGCTGTTCTCCGCGACCTTGGACCGCAACGTCGACCTCCTGGTCCGCCGCTACCTCACCGACCCCGTCGTCCACTCCGTCGACCCGTCCGCCGGCGCGGTCACCACGATGGAACACCACGTCTTGCACGTGCACGGCACCGACAAGCACCGGATGACGACGGAGATCGCGGCGCGCGAGGGCCGGGTGATCATGTTCCTGGACACCAAGCACGCCGTGGACCGGCTCACCCAGGACCTCCTCAACAGCGGAGTACGGGCGGCCGCCCTGCACGGCGGGAAGTCACAGCCGCAGCGCACCCGCACCCTCGCCCAGTTCAAGACCGGGCACGTCACCGTGCTGGTCGCCACGAACGTCGCGGCCCGCGGCATCCACGTCGACAACCTCGACCTCGTCGTCAACGTGGACCCGCCCACCGACCACAAGGACTACCTCCACCGCGGCGGCCGTACGGCCCGCGCGGGCGAGTCCGGCAGCGTCGTCACCATGGTCACCCCCAACCAGCGCCGCGACATGACCCGCCTCATGGCCGCCGCCGGCATCGTGCCCCAGACCACCCAGGTCCGCTCCGGCGATGAAGCCCTCAACCGTATCACCGGCGCCCAGACCCCCTCCGGCATCCCCGTCATCATCACCGCGCCGGGGGCGGCGCCCGAGCGACGCAAGCGCAGTGCGGCCTCCCGCGGTCGACGCAGTCCCGCTTCGGGTGCCCGCCGCGTGAGCGTGCGGCAGTCCGCCTTTGACGCGGCGGCCTGAGCACCACGTGATCAGGAAACTGACCCATCTCTGCAGGAGGCACCTTTTGACGCTGGTCCAGATGCAGCCCTGCTCGGCGAGTGCCACCCTCGTGCACAAGACGGTGGCCGACGCCATGGACACCGCCGGACCGCAGGTCTGTGACGACATGACCGTCGAGGTGGCCCTGTCCGTCATGGCCAGTGCCCGCGTCGGGCACCTGCTCATCTGCGACGGCGACGGCCTGGGCACCGGACTGGTCACCCAGGCCCAGCTCACCGCCGTTCGTGACAGCTCCGCCTACACCGACCGGGTCCATCTGCGCGACATCCTCGGCGACCGCGGGCCGTTCACCTCGCCCGTGACCACGATGGCCGAAGCCGAGCACGCCACACGCTTCCGCCGACTCGATGCCCTGCCCGTCGTCGACGAACAAGGCAGCGCTCTCGGCGTCCTCGCCCTTGCCCGCTGAACCGCCTCCCCCGCGGCAGAACCGTCCCCTCTTCTCCCTGTGAGGCATCATGCGCTGTGTCATCGCCCTGCGCCGACGGCTGGGCCCGGTGCCGCAGCAGGGTGAAGCAGGGCCAGCCGTGCGGGATCGTCCCACGACATGAGGCCATCAGCAAGGATCGAGCGGGCGTGGCCAGGCCGGGGCTCTTGTTGTGACCCGTCCTGGATCGAAGCCCTCAGCTAGGCGAGGGCTTGCGGAGCCGGTCTGTCGGCAGGTGCCGGGTGGACGGGAAACTGGCGAGCGCGATGCCGGCGGTGGCGAGGACGGCGGCTTTGAGGCTGCCGAGCTGTGCCTCGGCGTACTCGGCCACGAGGGCGTCGGTCTCGGGCTTGGCCAGGCCCGTGCGCTCTGCCGCGGCTCGTACCTGGTTGGTGCCGACGAAGCTGACGCCCGCCTCGATGGTGATGCCGACCTGTTGACGTGCTGCGCTGGAGATCTGCGGGTTGTCTTCGATCCGGGTTGTGAACACGTGCACGAGTGCTCCGATGAGAAGCGAGCCGATGAGGGCGGTTCCCAGGGAGGATCCCAGGTTTTGAGCGGTGTACTGGAGACCGCCGACCTCGCTGCGTTCCGACTCGCCGACGCTGGATTGGACGACGTTGCCGAGCTGGGAGGCGAGCAGGCCCATACCCGTGCCTAGCAAGGCCATCGCCCAGGCGAACGAAAGATCGTTGAGGGACGGAGTGATGACGGCCAGCAGCCAGAGAATCGCCGCGATGAGAATCAGCAGGGCCGTACGGACCACTGTGCGGGGCGAAGCGAACCGGCCGAGCAGGGGGCCGCTCACGGAGACCACGAGCATGCTGATCGACACAGGTAGTAGCCGCAGCCCGGTCTCGAAGGCACTGAGGCCCTGCACGATCTGGAGGTACAAAGGGATGACGAAGAACAGGCCCAGCAGGATGAGGTTCTGACTGAGCAACGCGGCAAGGCCGGCCCGCAGAGTGGGCACGCCGAACAGCGAGAAGCGTACGAGGGGCTCATGCTCTTGAGCCTCCTGCCGTCGCTCCCACAACCGGAAGAACCACAGCACGACGGCGCCTGCAGCGATGACAAAGAAGGTGAGGGAGAAGCCGAAGACGGTCACGGGGGAGTTGCGGGGCCGCAGCCAGCCCCAGTTGCTGCTTTGCAGGACACCCAGTACCACCAGGGCCAGGCCGACGGCGGACAGCACGGCCCCGACCTTGTCGAGATGCGGTCTGGAGCCGCGGTGGGGTTGATCCTCGATCCATCGCATGCCCAAGAGGATGGCCCCCACCAGCACGACCTCGGCAGCGAAGACCAGACGCCAGGTCAGGTAGGTGGTGACCCAACCACCGACCAAAGGCCCGACTGCGATGCCGGCTCCGGCCAGGCCCCCGACGACCCCGTAGGCGACGGCCCGGTCCCGGCCCTGGTAGGTTCCGGCCACGAGGGCGGCAAGCGCGGGGAGGACCAGCGCCGCGCCGAGTCCTTCGATCACGGACCAGCCGACGGTGAGCACCCACAGGACCGGGGCCACAGCGGTGAGGGCGGAGCCCGTGGCGTACACGATCAGTCCGATGCCGAACACCTTGCGGCGTCCGAGCATGTCCCCGACCTTCCCACCTGTGATCATGAGGGCTGCCATGACCAGGGTGTAGAGGGTGATGACGGCCTGAATCGAGGTGACTTCGGTGTTGAAGTCCTCTACCAACTGGCTGATCGAGAC
Organism: Streptomyces sp. NPDC001902; assembly: GCF_042891295.1. Taxonomy (NCBI): domain Bacteria; kingdom Bacillati; phylum Actinomycetota; class Actinomycetes; order Kitasatosporales; family Streptomycetaceae; genus Streptomyces; species Streptomyces sp. NPDC001902. The sequence continues at coordinate 17,057 of NZ_JBIATA010000031.1, forward strand.
GTTCATGACCGAGGTGTCGAGCACCATCAGGAACTGGGCGGTACCGAGGATGATCAGAGCCCGCCATCGCCTCACCGCTTGCACCTCCAGAGCTTCCGGTGTGCGTCACGGCTCGTGTGCGCGACCCCTCAGGTCACCATAAGGCAGGCATACCCTTACTTTCGGTACATCCGTTGCCGAAAACGGGCTGCATCGATGGGACCGCGACCGCCCTTCAACGGTGGAGTCTGTACCTGCGCGACCTGTGTCGCTCAGTGCACGATCTTCTCCTTGGCGCGTTGGAACTCTTCGTCTGTGAGGTCGCCCTTATCCCCTGGCCCGGCCTGAACGGCGTCGAGCTACCCGACCCTTGTGCGGCCGGGGCTTGATACTGGTGCCCTCGTACTTCGGAGGTCCGGCGCTGATGTACCGGCCCGAGTGATCGCCGGCCATGTGACTGCGCCGTGAGCGAGACGAACCGGCGTCCTGGGCAACGGCCCGGACCGTTGGCGGCACCGCAGGCAAGGCCTACAGTCAGGCCGTCACCGACTACAACACCGCCTACCCGCCGCTTGGCACCACACCGACCATCCCCGCAGCCGACGGATGCGCCGCCGCTGGCCAGTCCACCGAGCCAGCGGCACCATCACCTACACCGCCACCTCGCGCTACACCGACACCGTCGGACTGCTGTCCACCGTTCACTGCCAGGCCGACGGCAACCTGCCCGCCGAGGACATTGACTACGGCTACACCGGGCAAGGCAACCTCGACGACATCGGCGGCTTCACCACCACGCCAACACCCTCGCCTACCTCGACACTGCCGTCCACGACCCCTTCGGTCGTGTCCAGCAGGCTAACTACGGGCCCTTGGCTGCACCACCGCAGCAGTCCAGACCACCACGACGACGCCCATCAAGACCACCACCGTCGGTGGTCCTGCTCCCTATTGGCAGACCTACACCTACGACGTCCTCGGCGACCGCACCGGTGCCGTCAATCACGACACCACCGGCAACGCCCTCGCCGACACCACCCAGACCACGGCACACCCCGGTAAGGACGGAACCGTCGCCGCGACGCTGCCCAAGCATGCTGGCGTCACCACGACCAGCAATCCCGCCACCGGTACCGCCACCCAGACCCCCAGCTACCTCGACACCGGGTACACACCCAACAAGAACGCCGGCAACACCATCAGCCGGAAGGCCAGCGTCACCGGCCCCCTCGTCACCGGCTTCACCCTCACCGGCGGCGGCACCAAATGCATCGACGACACCGGCGGCGCCACCACCCCCGGAACCAAAGTCCAGATCGACACCTGCAGCAGCACCTCCACGGCCCAGAAATGGACCATCGGAACCGACAGCACCGTCAAGATCCTCGGCCTGCGTCTGGACACCAACGCCAACTCCACCGCCGCCGGCGCGCTGATCGTTATCGACACCTGCAACACCGATGCGACCCAGAAGTGAAGGTCACCACCAACGGCACCCTGGTCGGCAACGCCGAGAACACCATGTGCCTGACCGACCCGTCGGCCAGCGCCACCAACGGCACCCAGCTCGCCCTCGCCACCTGCGGCAGCACCGGCCAGACCTGGCATGCTCACCCAGCAGGACCTGAACTTTGCAGATGTGGCCGCCCAACGCCAGATCGCAGTCGTCGCCCACAACCAGCTCGGGACCCCGCTGTACGCAGCCGGCATGGAGCGCACAGCGCTGGACTCACCTTCATCCGGGTGAACCGTGCGGGACCCCGATGAGTCCTTGACACGTGCGAGACTGCATTGTGGGCCCCCCTTCGAACTGGTCCGCGCGGTCACGTTGACCTGGCTGTTCTCCGGTCAAAAAGCGACTGCGCCGTAGGGGCACCCGCCCGCGTCCCGGGCCGGCTGCGCAAGGGAGTCAAGTTGCGGAGGCCCCCGTGCTTAGGTGCCGGACGGTGCGGAGGTACTGCCGCGTTCGATGAGCTGGGGGAGCGGCAGAGTCACATCGCGGGCCACGCCGCCGTCGAGGAGGGCGGTCAGTTCCTCGGCCGCGGTCCGGCCGAAGGCCACCGCGTCGCGGGACAGCGCGGTCAGCCATGGCTGGACCAGGCGGCACACAGCCGAGTCCTCCCAGGAGACGATGGAGACGTCGTCGGGCACGTCGCGGCCCAGGCCGACAGCCGCCCCCCAGCCCGCTGCCGCCATCACGTCGTTGTCATAGATGATCGCCGTAGGCGGATCGGGCTCCTGCAGCATCCGGCGTGTGGCGGCGGCGCCCTCGGCGTCGGAGTAATCCGTCACCACGGACCGTGCCGCATCCAGCCCTTGGCGTGCCGCCTCCTTCGTGAGCGAGTCGATGCGGCGAGCGGTGTGAGCCAGGGTCGGAAGCCCCGCGACATGGGCGATGCGCCGGTGGCCAAGGGCGTGCAGACGGCCGACCACGGCGGCCATGGCCTGCGCGTCCTCGACCCGCACCTGTGACAGACGGCGGTGCGCACCGGGGTCGGACTCGGGAAGGGCGCCGATCACCACGCCGGGGAGGCCGAGTTCATCGAGCAGGGCTGGGCGCGGATCGTCAGTGCGCGGGTCGACGACCAGTACCCCGTCGACGCGGTGCTCGGCCCACCAGCGACGGTAGACACCGCACTCGGCTTCGGTGTCCTCCACGACCTGGAGCAGCAGGCCCAGATGACGCGGGGCCAGCACCTCCTGGATGCCCGAGACCAGTTGCAGGAAGAACGAGTCGACGCCCAGGGTCTCGGCGGGCCGGGCCAGTACGAGGCCCACCGTCGCCGCCCCTTCGCCGGACAGGGCCCGTGCCGCGGCGCTGGGCCGCCAGCCGAGCTGCTCGGCGACGCGGCGCACACGGTCGCGCGTCACCTCGGAGACGCCGGGACGGCCGTTGAGCGCGAACGAAGCAGCGCTCTCGGACACCCCCGCCCGCTGGGCGATGTTCTTGATCGTGGGACGGCGGCGCCCGGCCGGACGGCCGTGCCCCGGCGCATCGGCCCCGCCTCTGGCCTGCTGCTCGTCTGCCACCGCGAGTGGTCCCCTTCCGTGCATGTGAGCACACATCGTACGGCCCCGCGCATGTTTCTCCGACCAGGGTGGACGGACGGAACTAAAGCGCTTCAGTGAGCTTGCCCTAAAGCGCATTAGTTGCGAGCGCGAGACGCCTCCCACACTCGGTCTGACCTGCTCGTATGCATCGAGCAGGCAGAAACCTTCGGGGAATTCGTTGACTTTCCCCGCGACGGCTGGAATGGTCTCCTCCACGTGCGCACCCGGCCGGCCCAGCCCCGGGGCGTCATCCACGCGCAAGGTCCGAGCAAAGGAGCCGTCCACCGTGCGTTCCTCCTACAAGGCGGTAGCCACCGCCGTCGTCGCCGCCGCGACGTTCTCCCTCGCCGCCTGCGGGAGCGGCGGGGGAGATGCGTCCACCGACTCGTCAGGCAAGGTGACGGGCACGATCACCTTCCAGACCTGGAACCTGAAGGCCAACTTCGCGGGCTACTTCAACGGCGTCATCGCCGACTTCGAGAAGAAGTACCCGGGCACTCACGTCAAGTGGGTCGACCAGCCGGCCGACGGCTATGCGGAGAAGCTCAGTGCCGACGCGTCCGGCGGGACCCTCCCCGACGTCGTCAACGTCACCCCCGACCTTCTGGCGCCGCTCGCCAAGGCCGGGCTGGCCCTGGACCTCGACAAGGACGGGGCGGAGTACAAGTCCGAGTACCTGGCCGGCGCCTGGTCCGCCGACGTAGTCCCGGGCCTGGAGGGCACCTACGCCTTCCCGTGGTATCTCAACACCGGCCCGCTGTTCTACAACAAGGCGCTGTTCAAGGAGGCCGGGCTGGATCCGGAGAAGCCGCCGAAGACCTACGACGACCTGTTCGCCGACGCCCTTGCCATCTCCGAGAACAGCAAGGGCAAGGTGGCCACCCTGTCCAACGTGCCCACCATCGAGGACTTCGGCCGCTACGGGGCCCAGCTGGTCAACAAGGACGGCACCGCGTTCACCTTCAACGACGCCAAGGGCGTTGAACTGCTCACGCACTACAAGAAGCTGTACGACGCGCACGCACTGGACCCGCAGGCCCTGACCGCCACCCCCGAGTCGGCCGGCCACAAGTTCCTCACCGGCGCGGTCGCCATGAACCCCGGTAGCGCGCTGGACCTCAAGAACTTCAAGACACAGGCGCCGACGCTCTACAAGAACATCGGGATCACCGACCAGATCACCAACACCGGCAAGGTCAACGTCTACGTGCAGAGCATGATGGTGAACTCCAAGGCCAAGCAGAAGGCTGCCGCCATCGCCTTCGCCCACTTCGTCACCGACAACACACGGCAGATGGCCTTCGCCAAGCAGGTCGCGATCTTCCCGAGCACGGCCGGGGCCTTGAAGGACCCGTACTTCACGAAGGAGGACGGCACGGACGAGACCCGGGTGCGGATCGCGGCGGCCGGCTCCCTCGCCAACGCCGTGAACTACACCCCGGTGCAGTTCAGCGACCAGATGAAGACCGCCCTCGGCAACCAGGTTGCCAAGGCGCTGCAGGGCAAGGAGAGCCCCAAGGAAGCGCTTGACAACGCTGTCAAGGAAGCCAACCAGCTCCTCGCCCAGAGCTGACCGGGATACGCCATGACGTCCTCGACCGCCCCTGGCACGATCGCCGGCGGTCCGCGGGCAACGGCCGTCCGGAGCTCCGGCTCCGGCCGGCCGCGCTCCCGCGGGATCCGCCGCCACCGCTGGTGGAGCCCGTGGCTGTTCGCCGCGCCGGGCCTGATCGTGGTGTGCGCGTTCAGCCTCTGGCCGTTCTGCAGCACCCTGTACAACTCGCTGACCGACCGCCGGACGCTCGTCGGCGGCAGCTTCGTCGGGTTCGAGAACTACCGGGCCCTGCTCCACGACGACGCGTTCTGGATCGGGCTGCGCAACAGCTCCCTGTACGTGGCGGGCGTGGTCCCGGCGCTGGTGATCCTGCCACTGCTGCTGGCCCTGCTCGTACAGCGCCGCATCCCCGGTATCGCCTTCTTCCGCGCCGCCTTCTACACGCCCGTCGTCGCCTCGGTGGTCGTGGTCGGCCTGATCTGGGTGTGGCTGCTCGACGACCGCGGCCTGCTCAACTCCATCGTCACGGCGGTGGGCGGGAGCCCGGTCAACTTCCTGGGCGAGCAATGGACCCTGCTGCTGAGCGCCATGGCCCTGACGATCTGGAAGGGCCTGGGCTACTACATGATCATCTACTTGGCGGCGCTCGCCGACGTCCCGCGCGAGCTGCACGAGGCGGCCGCGGTCGACGGCGCGGGAGCCCTGCGCCGCTTCTTCACCGTCACCGTCCCGGCCGTCCGCTCCACGATGGTGCTGGTCGCGGCACTCTCCGCGGTCTCCGCCTTCAAGGTCTTCACCGAGGTGTACGTCCTCGCCGGGCCGAACGGCGGCCCCGCAGGCGAGGACACCACGCTGGTGATGCTCGTCCAGCGCACCGGCACCGGACTGACGGGGCGGGTCGGGTACTCCTCGGCCATCTCCGTCGTCATCTTCGTGGTGGTGGTCGCGCTGATGCTGCTGACCCTGCGCGCCGACCGGAAGGAGGACGCGTGACCAGCGCCACCGACACCCCCAACGCTCCCGCCACCACGCCGGCCGCCGGTCGCCGGCCGCGACGCGGAGTGCTGGACGCCGACGGCCGCCGCGTGCGGGTCCCCGAGCTCGTACTGCGCTACCTGCTGCTGCTCGCCGTCCTCGCCATCAGCGTGGGACCGTTCCTGTGGCAGCTGTCGACGTCGCTGAAGGGCCCGCACGAGGACATCTTCAGTACGCCCCCTTCGTTCCTGCCGCAGCAGCCCACCCTGCACAACTTCGGGCGCGTCTCCGAGACCATCCCGGTGTGGGACTACGCGCTCAACTCACTGACCGTGGCGGTGTCCAGCGTCGTCACCAACTGCGTCGGCGCGGCGCTCGCGGGTTACGCCCTGGCCCGGCTTCAGCACCGCGGACGGCGCGCGGTCCTCCTGGCGTTCGTCCTGGCGATGCTGGTGCCCGTGGAAGGCCTGATCATCGCCCAGTTCACCTTCGTACGCGACCTCGGCCTGAACAACACCTTGATCGGCGTACTGCTCCCCGGCTCCGTCGGCGCGCTGAACGTCCTGTTGATGCGCAACGCCTTCCGCAACCTGCCCAACGAGGTGGAGGAAGCCGCATACATGGACGGCGCCAACGTCTGGCAACGCTTCTGGAGCATCGCCCTGCCGTCCGCGCGGGGCACCCTGGCCGTCGTGGCGATCTTCGCCTTCATGGGAGCCTGGGACGACTTCCTGTGGCCCCTCGTCGTGCTGAGCGACCCCTCGAAGTACACCCTGACGGTCGGCCTGAACTACCTGCACGGCACCTTCGCCAACGACGAACGCCTGGTGGCCGCCGGGACCATCATCGCGGTGGCCCCCCTGATCGTGCTCTTCGGCGCCCTGCAGCGGTACTTCTTCCGCGGTGTCGGGGAGGGAGCCGTCAAGGGCTGACCATATGGCCCCGCACAGCCCACCGGCACCGCCCCACCCTACTGCTCCGCCCCCGGCGGAACAGGGCCCCACGAGAGTCAGGACACCCGATGCCCGCCCAAGGACCGCGCTTCGGCGCCAACTACACGCCCAGCCAGGGCTGGTTCCACCACTGGCTCGACTTCGACCTCGATGCGGTGCGCAGGGACCTCGACGCGATCGCGGACCTCGGCCTGGACCACGTCCGGGTCTTCCCGCTGTGGCCGGTCTTCCAGCCCAACCGCTCCCTGATCCGGCCCCGGGCCGTCGAGCAGCTCGTCGCGCTCGCCGAGGCCGCCGGCGAACGCGGCCTCGACGTCAACGTGGACGGACTGCAGGGGCACCTGTCCAGCTTCGACTTCCTGCCCTCCTGGACCCAGACCTGGCACCGGCGCAACATCTTCACCGACCCCGACGTCGTCGCCGGCCAGACCGCCTACCTGGGCACGCTGGCCGCCGCCCTGGACAGCCTGCCCAACTTCATCGGCATGACCATCGGCAACGAGATCAACCAATTCTCCGGGGCGCCCCATCCGGACCCCGACCCGATCACCCCGGCCCAGGCCGCCGCCTGGCTGCGGACCGTGCTCGCCGCATGCGAGGACGCCGCCCCCGGCAGGCAGCACCTGCACGCCGCCTACGACGCCGCCTGGTACCTGGACGGGCACCCCTTTACCCCCACGCACGCGGCGAACCTGGGGGCGATGACCGCCGTGCACTCGTGGGTCTTCAACGGTACGGCCCAGCGGCACGGCCGCACCGGAACGGCCACGGAACACCACGCTGCCTACCTCATCGAGCTGTCCAAGGCATGGGCCGGCGACCCGCACCGCCCGGTCTGGCTCCAGGAGGTCGGCGCGCCCGCACCCCTGATACCCGCCGAACACGCCGCGGACTTCACCGAGGCCACCGTCGCGAACGCCCTGGACTGCGAAGACGTATGGGGCATCACCTGGTGGTGCTCGCACGATGTCTCCCGCGACCTCGCCGACTTCCCCGAACTCGAGTACTCCCTCGGCCTGCTGACCAACGAGGGCAAGGTCAAGCCGGCCGGCGAGGCCATCCGGAGGATCGTGGGGGAGCGCCGTGCCGAACCGCGCCGGCCGGCGCCCCGGACCACCGCGCTCGCCGTCGACGTCGGCGACGACGATGCGGCCCCTGACCGCTCCGTGTGCGCGCCCGGAGGCGCGTTCTACGAGGCGTTCGTCCGACTCACGGCCGACGGTGTTCGCCCGGCCGCCGTGCTCGCCTCCCGCGCAGACGACGCCGCCCACCTTGCCGCACGCGGCATCACCGAAGTCGTCCGGCCCGACCAGGTGCACTGACCCGCGGCACTCCTAGCTGACGTCACTTCTTCCGCCCCACCCGCACAGGAGCCATCCCAATGCACGACGACCGCAAGCTGGTCGAAGCCCGCCTCAAGCGCGTCCTCGACGAACGCATCCGTCCCGCCATCTACCCGGACTCGACACCGCTCGAGGTCGCCGTGTGGACCGCCCCGGGAGAGCCGGTACCCGTTGCCGAGGGCCTGACCGCCCCCGCAGAGCCGATCGCCGTCGGCGATCGCTGGGGCGCCCCCTGGGGCACCAGCTGGTTCCGTGTCTCAGGCACCGTGCCAGAGGCGTGGGCCGGGCGGACCGTCGAGGCGGTCCTGGACCTCGGCTTCGACGAGAACATGCCCGGGTTCCAGTGCGAGGGCCTGGTCTACCGGCCCGACGGCACCCCGGTGAAGGGCCTCAACCCCCGCAACCAGTGGGTCCGGATCGCCTCCCCCGCCACCGGCGGTGAGCAGGTGCTGCTCCACATCGAGGCTGCCTCCAACCCGGTCCTGCTCGACTACCACCCCTTCCTGCCGACCCAGCTCGGCGACAAGGACACCGCGGGCAACGACCCCCAGTACACCCTGACCCGCATGGACCTGGCCGTTCTCGACGAGACCGTCTGGGAGCTGGTGCAGGACCTGGAGGTGCTCGGCGAGCTCATGGCCGAGCTCCCGGAGGACTCCGACCGCCGCCACGACATCCTGCGCGCGGTCAGCCGGGCCCTGGACGCCATCGACCTGCAGGACGTCAACAGCACCGCGGCCGCCGCCCGCGAGCGGCTGGCCGGCGTCCTCGCCGTACCCGCGCGGCCCACCGCGCACCGCATCAGCGCGGTCGGGCACGCGCACATCGACTCCGCCTGGCTGTGGCCGCTGCGCGAGACCGTGCGGAAGGTCGCCCGTACCACGTCCAACATGACGGCCCTGCTGGAGGACGAGGGCGACTTCGTCTACACCATGTCCCAGGCCCAGCAGTACGCGTGGATCAAGGAGCACCGCCCCGAGGTGTACGCGAAGGTCAAGAAGGCTGTCGCGGAGGGGCGTTTCATCCCGGCGGGTGGCATGTGGGTGGAGTCCGACACCAACATGCCCGGCTCCGAAGCGATGGCCCGCCAGTTCGTGCACGGCAAGCGCTTCTTCCTCGAGGAATTCGGCATCGAGAACGAGGAGGCGTGGCTGCCCGACACCTTCGGCTTCGCCGCCGGCCTGCCTCAGATCATCAAGGCCGCCGGGTCGAAGTGGCTGCTCACCCAGAAGATCTCCTGGAGCACCATCAACAAGTTCCCGCACCACACCTTCACCTGGGAAGGCATCGACGGCACGCGGATCTTCACGCACTTCCCGCCCGTCGACACCTACAACTGCTCGATGAAGGGCAGCGAGATCGCGCACGCCGCGCGGAACTTCAAGGAGAAGGGCAGGGCCCGGCACTCCCTCGCGCCGACGGGCTGGGGAGACGGGGGCGGCGGCACCACCCGCGAGATGATCGCCAAGGCCGCCCGGATGCGCGACCTCGACGGTTCGGCGACGGTCCACTGGGAGACCCCCCGCGAGTTCTTCACCAAGGCCGAGGCCGAGTACCCCGACCCGCCGGTGTGGGTGGGCGAGCTCTACCTCGAACTGCACCGTGCCACGCTGACCAGCCAGGCCCAGACCAAGCAGGGCAACCGGCGCAGCGAACACCTGCTGCGCGAGGCCGAACTGTGGGCGGCCACCGCCACCGTGCGGACCGGCTTCAGCTACCCCTACGAGCAGTTGGACCGGCTCTGGAAGACGGTGCTGCTGCACCAGTTCCACGACATCCTGCCCGGCTCGTCGATCGCCTGGGTGCACCGCGAGGCCCGCGCCACGTACGCCGCCGTCGCCGAGGAACTGCTCGGCATCATCGACGCCGCGCAGCGTGCCCTCGCGGGCACGGCCACGGGCGGCGAACTGGTCTTCAACGCCGCGCCGCACACACGTGCCGGCGTGCCCGCCGGCGCCGCCGCCCCCGTGACCCCGGCCGCGGCCACGGCACCGCTGCCCCGGGACGGCGGCGGATTCGTCCTCGACAACGGCCTGCTGCGGGTGGAGATCGACGGGCGCGGCCTGGTCGTCTCCGCGTTCGACCTCAGCGCACGCCGCGAGGCCGTGGCCCCCGGAACGGCGGCCAACCTGCTGCAGCTCCACCCCGACTTCCCCAACCAGTGGGATGCCTGGGACGTCGACGCGTTCTACCGGAACACCGTCACCGACCTGACCGACCTGGAGGAGCTGGTCCCGGCCGGCGACGGCACCGCGTCGGTACGAGTGGTGCGCCGCTTCGGCTCCTCCTCGGTCACCCAGCTGCTGTCCTTGGCTCCGGGCGCCAAGCGCCTCGACATCGACACGGAGGTGGACTGGCAGGAGACGGAGAAGTTCCTCAAGGCCGCCTTCCCTCTGGACGTGCACGCCGAGCGATACGCCTCCGAGACCCAGTTCGGACACGTCTTCCGGTCCACCCACACCAACACCAGCTGGGACGCGGCCAAATTCGAGGCGTGCAACCACCGCTTCGTCCACGTCGAGGAGCCGGGCTGGGGGGTCGCCCTGGTCAACGACTCCACCTACGGGCACGACGTGACGCGCACCGTGCGCAAGGAGGACGGCGGGACCACCACCACCGTGCGGGTCTCGCTGCTGCGCGCGCCGCGCTTCCCCGACCCGGAGACCGACCAGGGGGTGCACCGCTTCCGGCACGCCCTGGTGCCCGGGGCCTCGATCGGCGACGCGGTCGCCGAGGGCTACGGCATCAACCTCCCCGAGCGCCGCGTGCCGGGCACAGCAGCGGTCGAGCCTCTGGTCACCGTGGACAACGACGCGGTGGTCGTGAGCGCGGTCAAGCTCGCGGACGACGAGAGCGGCGATGTGATCGTCCGGGTGTACGAGTCCCGGGGCGGGAGGGCGACCGCACTGCTGCGGCCGGACTTCACGGCGGCCGACGTCACCGCGACCGATCTGCTGGAGCGGCCGTTGGCCGGGACGGCCGGTCCGGAGCTGGTCGACGGCGCCGTAGAACTCCTGCTGCGACCCTTCCAGATGGTGACTCTCAGGCTGACCCGTAGCAACTGATGAGGCACGAACGCGATGCCCGGAAGCCGTGTTCGGCTTCCGGGCAACGCCGACAGGGACTGTCAGTCTCGTGTCAACGCATTGTCGATAGGCCCTAGCTTATTGTGTTCAGGTGGGGGGGCTCGACGCTCGCAGCAACGTCGGCCCAGTGAAGGGCGGTGCTCCACCTTCACGTGCCGCTACGCACTCGACGGCCCGCTCGTCCATCTTTCGATCGTCGACGCTATGGGACACGACACCGCTGCCGGCCTGACCGCGAGCCTCGCCATGGGCGCCAACCGCAACGCCCGCCGCTGCAACGCGGGCCTGGTCGAGGTCGCCGAGGAGATCGAGAAGGTCCTGATCGAGCAGTTCGACGGGACGCGCTATGCCACCGGCGTCCTCGCCCGGCTCGACACCAGCACAGGCCTCTTCGAATGGATTAACCGCGGTCACCACCCGCCGATCCTCATCCGGGGCGGGCGCTGGGTCACCGCACTTGCCTGCTCGCCCGGCGCCCCCATGGGGCTCGGACTCGGCGTGGCGCCGAAGGTGTGCCGGGAGCAGTTGGAGCCGGGCGACCGCGTGGTGCTGTACACCGATGGCATCCCGGAGGCCCGTACCGCCACCGGGGGAGTTCGGGCTCTCCGGGTTCGTCGACTTCCTCGTCCGCCACCATGCGGACCGGCTGCCGCTCGGCGAGACCCTGTGCCGTCTCATGGGCAGGTTGTCCGACCGCCAGGTGGGAGAGTTCCAGGACGACGCGCTGCTCGAGCACGGCCTGAACAAGGGCCGTTGGGGTGGCTCGGCGGGGTGGGGCGCCGGGCCGGCGGGGGTCTGATTCCCGTGGATTTCGCTTGGGTCGAGGGTAGCAGCACGCGTTCGCCAGAACACTGAACGTGATGAATCGGTCGGCTGGCAGTGCCCGGGGTTAGGCGGCGCGGCATGGCCACTCCTACCGCTCCGAGGATCGCGAACAGCAGTTGCCGGAAGTGCTTCGAGCCCTGCGTCCGTTACGGCGGGTGGCGTCGGCCGAGGGCCCCGGCAGTAGGGCGGCCCCGCCGAGGTTTGGGAAGGACGCGCCGGCGGGGGCCGCGTGGGGCGCCCGCCCGGCACTCACCACGTAACCGGGCGGGCTGCTTGGGGGTCTACGGGCTACGCTCCGCGCGGGCGGGGATCATGAGGTTCCAGCCGTGCGGTTACCCGAGTATCACTATGACGCCGTTGCCGTAGCCGGGTCCGTAGCCATAGCCGTAGCCGGGTCCGTACCCGAATCCGGGTCCGTATCCATAGCCGCCGTATCCGTATCCGTATCCGCCGTAGCCGCAGCCGTAACCCCAGCAGCCGCCGTGGTCGACGACGGACTGGTGGGTGGCAGTGGCGGTGGCGGTCTGCTGTGGCGCGGCAGCGGCCGTGCCGACCCCGACGAGCGCCAGGATAGGTGCCGCGAGGGCGGCGGCTGCGACCCGGCGGGCGGTGATGCTGTTGATGCGCATGGTCGTTCCTAAGGGTGGCGGTCCTGCCGCGGCAGGCGGGTCAGCGTTTGACGGGACCGCTTCTGAGGCCCGCCTTGACCGCTTGTCTTGATCCCGCACGGCCAGGCGGGCGCATCGGCTGTCTTATGGGCTGCGCTCCGCGCGGGCGGGTATCAATAGGTTCCAGCCGACTCCGGAGCAGTTTTCCGGTACCGGCGGGAAGGTGTGGCCCTGCACGTTTGTGCTGGTGATGGTGAAGCGGTGGCCCTGCCCGCAGGTGCATTCGTAGATGCCGCTGGCGGGGACTTTCTCGCCGGGGCGGTGCATGCGGGTCGTCTCGTCCATGTGACCTCCTCGCCGGCCGGGGCCTGAGTGGAGCAGGCCCCGGCCTGCAAGGCGTGACCGCCGAGAGGGGGAGCCTCTCGGGGAACCGCCCGAACGGGGGGCGAAACGGGCGGCTCCGACTGGTCGCCTTACCTCGCAGACGTCTCCGAAACCCTCGGGGCGGGAAACTCCTCGTGCTCCGGGACCGGGATACCTCTCTGATCGCCCCCGCTTGACACAGAGAGGTGCCGTTCGTTGGACAGGCCCTTTCCAGGAAACCAAATATCCGGAATTCTAATGAGGCGCTGACCCTGCGAATTTGTCGGCGATCTGAGCAGGCGTTCAGGGACACGTGGCACCGACGAAATGCTGTCCACCCGTTCGGCAGCACGCCGCGCCTATGGGCCGGGGGACCCCTAGCATGCTGACTGTGCGACTCATTCTCCCGAAGATCGAGGGCGGCGGCCGGGTACAGAGCCTCCTGCAGCTCATCGAGGACGGCAAAAACGCTCCTGCCGGGACTTCCGGTCGGCCCGGGAATGCCGGGCGGCGGCCCCGACCCCTCGCTCGCCCCCGACGACGGCCGCACCGGCTGGCACTTCAGCTTCTTCAGCCTGCCGCACATCCCCGAACTGCTGCTGACCGGACGGGAACGGCCCTTCTGGACGTACTACGCCCGCCGCCAGATGTGGGACCCCGGCGCGCTGGCCGAGGAAGACGTCAACGAGATCGTGCACTCGGCCGAGCAGCCGGGCGGCACCAGGGCCATCCTGGAGATGTACCGCGCCCGGCAGACCGACGCCGAACAGAACCGCCCGCATTACGCCGACCCGCTGAGCTGCCCGGTCCTGGCCGTCGGAGCCGAGGAATACCTCGGGGACGCGGTAGCACAACAGATGGCGCAAGTGGCCGACGACGTCCACGGCGTCGTCATCCCCGCGGCCGGTCACAACGTCGCGCTGGAGAACCCGACCGCTCTGGCCCAGGCCTACCTCGACTTCTTCGCAGTCGGCTGAGGTCCGGCACCGTCCCGTGCGGCGACGTCCGGACAGAGCAGGCCGAAGGTGGCGTAACGAGAGGGCCGGGCGCGGCGCTGCAGGGACGTTCCCCGGCGTCACCGCGGCCTGCAGTGCCGCCGCACCCGGTGAGGCGGCCCGGCGTCACGGGGATTCGTGACTGGAGACCGTGCTCCGCGGAACGTTAGACATGAGGCGTCCACTCCGTCAGCCATCCCAACTTGCTTGCTCTGTGCTGGAGTTGGCCTGAGACATGGTCGCTTCGCAGGCTTGATCGGGTTCCAACTTGACTGCCTGTAAGGAAAGTTGGCGTGTGGCGCCGGTTCCCCGCGGACCGGCAGGCCCTGCCGGTCCTGGCCCATCTGCGGTGCGGGCACACCTACGCCCAGTTCGCGGCCGGGTTCGGTGTCGGGGTCGCCACCGTCTACCGCTACGTCACCGAGGCGGTGGAGGTCCTTGCCGCCGTGGCCCCCGACCTTGCCACGGCCGCCCGCACCGCCGCACGCAAGGCGTACTGCCGATCGTGCAGGAACTGACGGCGGTACGACCTGACCGGACTGCTGTATGCCGAGCAACTGCGCTGGTACAAGCAGCGCTGCTCCACGCCCCCGGCGCGCAGGTGCTCCGCCACACCGTCCCAGCACCATCCGCCTTGCCACCCACCGTGCACCAACACGAAATCCATAGGAACTCCTATATAGGGAATGAAGCTCGAAAGGCGGCCGACTTGGCCGATGAGAAGTGCGGAGCCCCGTGGCTCCTGGGGGCTTGCCGTCCAGGAGCCGGTTGGTGTTGCTCACCCGAGTGGCGTGTCGCGGTCGCGCCCCGGCGGCGGCCGGGAAGGGCGACCTGGACGGCGTTTCGGGGCAGGTGTTGAGGACAGCCCCGGTGGGGTCAGTTGTGGAGGAAGTCCAGGGCCTGCTGCACGAACACCTCGTGGTACTGGAAGATGCCGCCGTGGCCGGAGTCGGGGTAGACGGCGAGCTTGGCGTCGGAGAGCAACTGGGCGAGGCGGAGGGTGCCGGCCGCCGTGGGCCACATCGTGTCGTTGTCGCCGTTGACGACGAGTGCGGGGTGCTTCACGGCTGCAAGGCCGGCCGGTGAGGTGTTCTGCTCCCACGTGGTGAGTGCGGTGAGCTGGGCGCCGATGGCCTCGTTGGAGATCGGGGTGTCGCGGTCGTCGGGGGTGCGCTGGTCCAGGCGGGCGAGGAAGGCGTCCGCGGCTGCCTGGCCGGCCGGCGATGGCTCGAAGAACAGGAATTGCTTGGGGTGCTTGCCCTGCTCGGTGGCCTTCTGGATGGCTGCCTGGAGGGTGGCGCCGGTGGCAGCCGGGCCTTGGGCGCCGGCGGGCGCGGTGGCGGCCAGGATGATCCGGCGGACGCGGTCGGGGTACTGCTGGGCGACGACCTGGGCGACAATGCCGCCCAGAGAGTAGCCGAGCAGGTCGACCGCCTCCAGGCCGAGGGCGTCCAGGAAGGCGACGGTGTCGTCGGCCATCGCCTCGAAGGTGTCGGGGGTGGTCCCGCCGGAGCGGCCGATCCCGCGCAGGTCGACCAGGATGACGCGCCGCTCGGCTGCCAGGCCGTCGACGACGGCGGGGTCCCAGTCGTCCAGCACCGCGGTCACGTGGTGCAGGAGGACCAGCGGAACGCCCTCGTGCGTGCCCACCTCGCGGTAGGCGAACGGGGTCCCTGCGACGTCAACGGTCTTGGTCGGAGCAGAAGTTGCGGTTACTGCGGACATGGTGGGGTCCTTCCCTCGTCATCGGTGCCGGCGAGGCTGCATCGACGCCGGCGGTTCCGGTGCTCACGCTCGTTGTGGCGGAGCGGACGTGTAATCCAGGTGCGGGACCGACCGGTCGAGCCGGGCCTGCAAGGGTGGTGCGGGTGTCAGCCGCGGGTCATGGCGTAGATGTGCAACACCGGGACGCCCCGTGCCACGACTGCGGCCACGTTCGGCAGGTCGACCCGGAAGGGGTCTTGCCCGCTTGAAGGGCGACGCCTACGTCATCGAGGTTGCCGATGTGGGCGTTCTTCTGGTTGTTCAGCATGTTCTGGTAGGCGGAGCTGATGGCTGTGTCGCCGTTGCCGCCGTACCAGTCGGTGCCGGTCAGGGTGAACTGCTCGGTGGTTCCGTCGGAGTAGCGGATGGTGGCTGTACCGCCGGGGCTGCCGTTGGCGAATGTCAGAAGGAAGCCGAGGGCCGATCCGGTGGTTCCGTTGACTGCCACGGTCTGCCCGGCGGACAGGACGTTGTCGGGCTGGCCGACGCTGCCCTGGATGGTGTCCGTGTCCTTCAGGACGCCCGCGGTGGAGGGCCAGGTGAAGGCGAGTCCCCTGGGGGTCACCTGCGATCCTGGGGTCACCCCTGCGGCGGCGAGCGCCTGTACAGACAGGCTCCGGCACCCTCCGCCGACGTTGCCCGCAGGCGGTGTTGGTGTCCGGGGTGACGCTCGTGTTGTTGACCTGTGTGGTCAGGTCCTGGGCACCTGTACCGCGTGCCATGGGCGCAGCCCGTTGGTGACGGCGGTCACTGTGGTGTCGCGGCTGTCCAAGTGCACGCCCAGTCGGGCGTTGTACACCGGCACGCCGTGGATCGACTGGTCGTCCCAGACATGGTGCGCGCCGGTCGAGTCGGGCAGTTGGAGCAGCGCCGAGACCAACCCCGCTATGCCGGCGACGAGCGCGGCACCTGCTAGGTGCCAGCATCTTCACAGAATTTCATGTCGCAAATTACATCCCTAATGATGGCTCCGATGAATTCGGAGCACGCCGAGTAGGACAGCGGCCCTGATGGGTCTGACCTGCCATAAGGTGCGGCCCCCACCTATCAATGGCGGCGGCCTGAGACATGCGAAGTTAGTGCGGAGCAATCGGGATTCTACTCACGCACATGAGAGCCGCAGGTGTGTCGTCGATCACAGAGTCGCAGCGGGAGTCAAAGCTTTCATTCAGTGAAAGTTTTTTGCTGCCGCCTGGTCCGGAGGTAGCATAGGGGCGCCGGCATTCCATTTGCGAGCAGAAGGCTTCCGCGCCTGTGCCCCGGTGCGCATTTTGGTTGTCAACGTCAGGGGAGTGGGGTCCCATGGTCTCGTTGAAGCTCGTGCACCACCCGAAATGATGTAGTGCAGCGGTGATCTCTGGCCTCGTTTTTCATGGATCCCGTCGGTTTGCCGGCGGGGACCCATAAACCAGCTCATGGGAAATTCGGGCTGGGTTCCCCTCTCTCACCCGACCGATTGGTGTGTGCTCGTCAATGACTGACAGTTCAGAGAACTCATCTCCCGAGTCCGCGAACGGTGCCGCGGCCGGGGCGCTGCTGCAGATGCTCAGCGGTTACTGGGTCACCCAGATCGTCCGGACTGCTGTTGATCTTTCCATCCCGGACCACCTGGCTGATGGTGCCCTGAGTGCGGAGGAAGTCGCCGCACGCGAGTCCAGCGACCCCGCGACCACCTACCGGCTCCTGCGGGCCTGTGCCTCGCTCGGCCTGGTGGCCTACGAGGGGGAGCGGCGATTTTCCGGTACGCCGATGAGCGAGCTGCTCCGTTCCGGGGTGCCGAACACCCTGCGGGAGCTGACCCTCACCTGGGCAGGGCCCTCCCACTGGCGGGCCTGGGAACGGATGCCAGAGGCAGTCCGCAAGGGTGGTACGCAGATCGAGAGCGCCCTGGGCACGGACTTCTTCACCTATCTGGGCAGGAATCCCGCGGAGGCGGAACTCTTCTCGGTCGCCATGTCCGGCATGTCGGCCCAGCTGAACCACGACCTGGTCAACGCGGTCGACGCCTCGGACAGCACGGTCGCCGTCGACGTCGGCGGCGGCACCGGAGCATTGGTACTGGGTCTCCTCCTGGCCAATCCGGGCCTGCGAGGCCAGAGCCTGGATCTGCCGCACGCCACGCCGGGAGCGCAGACGGAAGCCGAAAGGCAGGGGCTCACCGACCGCTTCACCGCGGTTCCCGGAAACTTCTTCACCTCCGTTCCGCCGGCTGACCTGTACCTGCTCAAAATGGTCCTGCACGACTGGAACGACACCGACTGTGTAAAGATTCTGCGCAATTGCCGCACCGCCGCTCTGCCCGGCGCGCGTGCTGTGGTGGTGGAGAACGTGATCGGGGAGATCGGGACACCGGGCTTCGAACCGCTCGCCGACATGCACATGCTCGCGATGCTGCCCGGGCAGGAACGCGATCTCCCCGAGTTCGACGCGCTCTTCGCCGCAGCCGGCTGGCGCCGGACATCGGTCACCCAGACCGGCTTCCAGTTCAAGATTCTGGAACTGGAAGCGGTTTAGCCGGTCAGGCATGGGTGGGCGGCCAGGGCGGAGATCCAGCCGCTCTGGCCCACGGCACGGCCAACGGATGACCTGGTCCGCTGAGCGCCGCATACCGCACGCTCTGTGGATGGCGATGGAACCTCGTCGAGGCGGCGGTCCGTACCGACAACCCCGGTTCGCCTTTCTCGCGGGCAGCCCGGCCGCACTGTGTGCCGAGAGCGACGAGGACGCGATACGACCGAACCTTCGGTGCGCACCTTTACCAAATTCTTCCGAAGCTCGGTATTTCTTCGCGAGCAGCGCTCCGTGATGCACTTGCCGACTTGTGCGAGTGATACGTGGAGAGCGGCAGGTCCGCGACAGACGAAAGAATCATCCCTGATGAAAGAAAACAAGCGGATATTCGGGTATGTCGGGTGCGGCCACGTCGGTGAGCGCACTCTGCTGGAAATGGTGATAACTGCCGGAATCGATGTGGCCTACAGCGTGGTGGGCGATCATGAACCGTTCACAGATCTGGAGCAGATTTTTCCGGGTCGCGTCCGGATAGTCACTCCCGAGGAGGCCGCGGAGGAGGGGGAGTGGCTGACCCTGCTGATGCCTTTCGAGGAACACCGGTCGCTTCCGGGGGACCTGGGATCCGGAAAGCCCATCATCGACATGACGAACCGCTATACGGGGCAACTGAGAGCCGTCACGGAGATCGCCGGCGCCTCCACGACGAGCAGTGAAATGATTCAGCGGTATTTCAAAGAGGCGAAGGTCGTCAAGGCGATCAACAACATCGACTACAAGCACTTCAGGGCCCTTGCCCGGCCGCAGGCAGCGGACAACAGAACTGCCCTCCCCATCGCCGGGGATGACGAGTCGGCCAAGGCGGACGTCACGTGGCTGCTCGGGCGTCTGGGCTTCGACGTAGTCGACGTGGGTCCGCTCCGCGAAGGATGGCGCTTCCAGCCAGGAATGTCGGCCTGCCACATCCCCTACGGCGCGGGTGGTGCGGAGGATGTCCGCCAACAGCCGGCCGCTCCGGTGTCCGCGGCGGTGCTGAGGCAGATCCTGTGGGCCTCCACCTCCTGCGCCCCCTGACAACGCCCGGCCAGTGCGTCCTCGTCACGGTGCCACTTGGTCGGCGATTCGAAGTGCACTCACCGATTACCCGCTGATATGGGCATCGGCCGCCCTGTGATCGGCTCGGCCCGCCTGATCCCTCTGCCTACCCGAAAGCTCTCTCATGTCACTTCCGGCTCTGATCCTCGTCCATGGCGCCTGGCACGACTCCCACGCTTGGCAGCTCCTTGCCTCGTGTCTCCCCGATGTGGACGTGAGGACCGTTCGCCTGCCCAGTACCGGTGAGGACCCCGAACTCCTCGGGGACCTGTATGCGGATTCGGCTCGCATCGAAGCCGTCCTGGGGGAAATCGGAGGACCGGCGGTGGTCCTCGGCCATTCCTACGGGGGAGCGCCCGTGTCGCAGACGCCGGCGGGGCCCGGCATCCTGCGGGTGATCTACCTGGCAGCGATGATGCAGGACGTCGGTGACACCGTGCTGACACCGACCGGAGGCGTCCATCCCCCGTACTGGGACGTCCATGAGGAGGAAGGCGACCGTCCGGGCTACTTCGGCGTGTCCGATCCGGTGGAAGTGCTGTACAACGGCGTCGACCCACCACTGGCGGAGTCCGTCGCGGCAACTCTGCGCAAGCAGTCCCTCGCTTCGGTCACCCAGCCTCTCACCCGGGCCGTCTGGCACGACGTACCGAGCTCCTACATCGTCTGCGAGCAGGACCGCGCGATCCCTGCCGCGTTCCAGTACTCCATGGCCCGGCAAGCCGACCGCGTGCGTCTGATGGACAGCGGGCACTCGCCGTTCCTCTCGCACCCGGCGGAATTGGCCCGACTGATCCGCGAGGAGATGGCCATCTGAAAAAGCGGTCAGATGGGCGCTGGACAGACCGGTGCCACCCCGGCAGCCCCCTCCGCTCTGCGCCGCTGCCTGCCGGCACTCCGGATCCGCGCCGTCCGGCACCCACCTCGAACGCGAAGCACGGTGTGTCTCTCTATGTTTCGTGTTGCGGGATCTGTTCGGCCCAGATGGTTTTGCCCTGTGGATGGTGGCGGGTGCCCCAGCGGCAGGTGAGTTGGGCGACGATGAACAGTCCCCGGCCGCTTTCGTCGAGGGTGCGGGCGCGGCGTAGGTGAGGGGTGGTGGTGCTGCCGTCGGTGACTTCGCAGGTGAGGCTGGTGTCGCAGCGGATCAGGCGGAGATATAGCGGTGGCTGGGCGTGGCGGATGGCGTTGGTGACCAGTTCGCTGACGATCAGGACGGTGGTGGGGGTGGCCTCGTCCAGGTTCCATGCCGTCAGCTGGGCGGTGACATGTTTGCGCGCGGCGGAGACGGCCGCCGGATCGGCGGTGAGGTCCCACGTGGCCACGGTGGTGGTGTCGAGTGTGCGGGTTCGTGCGGCGAGCACACGCAGTTGACGGGGGCTACCCTCTGTCGCAAGGGCCTGCAGGGCGGTATGGCAGGTGGCTGCGAGCGAGGACTGCGGCTCGATGCGTCGTTCGGGCACGGTGGATCCATCGGTCCTGGTCCCGGAACCGATTGGCTTCGCGGAGTGCGTGTGCAGCAGGAGCACGCTGCCTTTGCTGAGCCGGATCTCCGCGGTCGCGACATGTGCTCGTGCGCGTCCGAGCGGTTTTCCGGAGGGAAGGTCGACGGCGATGGTCACACCTTCGGGGCTGAAGACGATGGGGGCGGGGTGCCCGGCGCAGGCGAGAGTGCAGTCTGCTGTGACGGGGTCGTAGACGGCGTACAGGCAGCTTGCCGCGACGTCGTGGGCGGAGTCGTCCGGTTGCAGCCGGTGGAGGACGTCCTGCAGATGGGTGAGCGTCTCGTCCGGTTGCATGTCGATGTCCGCCAGCGTGCGCACCGCGGCGCGCAGTTCGGGCATCAGAGTAGGGGCCGGTTCTCCGTCCTCCGTCACGCTGCCGGCGACCAGCGCCACCCGGGCTCCAGGCAGCGGGATGACATCCAGCCAATGGGCCTGTGGCCTTCCGCTATCGGCCCGGCCGTATGCGAGATCCACGGCCGCCGGTTGCGGCAGGCGCGCGGGCCGTGGCCCCCTGGTCAGCAGAGAGGCACACAGATCTCCGGTGGCCTGACGTGGTGCAGAGGCGATCCGGCCCGTCCGCTCACCGCTCGAGGCAGGTACGGCGAAGGCGCACCTCGCTTTCTGGCGGCCCTGGACTTGGCAGATGACCAGGCTCATACCCAGAGACAGGAAGGCTGCGCTGATGACAACCGCCCGGCCGCCCTCCGACACGCCCGGAATCGCGAAACCGTAGATGCCCACGCTGGTCGCCAGAGTGGAAGCTCCGACGATCAGGGTGTGCCTGAGGGGCAGTAGGGCTGCCGCCATCACGGGTGCCAGCACCGAGTAGTCCGACCAGCGGACCAAACCCCCGGCAGAGGCCTTCAGCTGCAGCGCGCAGGCCGCAGCGAGATAGACGGCGAGCAGTGCACTCGGATGCCGGAGCAGGAGGAGTCTGGACGTGGCCATTCTCGTCACCGTCCTTTCTGGTGTGGTGCTTCATGCGCGTGTGGTTGGTGGCGCAGGGGGGATGGGCGATGCGCGGGCGTGCGGGTCTTCGGGCTGAGGATGTTCACGGTGGCGGTTGTCCGGCGTGGACGCGGTACGGGGGGTGATGGACCGCGACAAGTGCCAGGTCGTCCTGAAGGTTCTTGCCCACATGCCGGTCCACATCGAGGCTGACGTGCTGGACCAGACGGCTGGGGCAGTCCCAGGTCCACGTATCGGCACGGTCGAGGAGCGGGAAGAAGTCGCCGGCGGAGTCGCGGGCCTCGGCCAGGCCGTCGGTGTAGAGGAGCAGCGTGTCTCCGGGGCCGAAGGCAGCAGTGTCGAGGCGAAAGGCGTTGGGAGTATCCGCTGCAAGACCCAGCGGCGGGGCGGGCCGGGCGACAGGCAGCAGGGTGACCTGACTGCCCCGGCGCAGCAGAGGCGGCGGGTGCCCGCAGCTGACCACCCTGATGATCTCTTCGTCGTCGGGGAGTTCGATGAACAGGGTGGTGATGAACCGCTCGCTGCTGTCGGGGGCGATGGGGGTCAGCTCGCTCAGGTGCCTGCGGACGCTGCGTTCCAGGGAGGCCGCAAGTTCCGGGAGTGTGCGGTACTGCTGGGCTGCCTCACGGAAAGCGCCCAGGACAGCGGAGGCATCGTCGATGGCCGGAAGACCCTTTCCGCGGACGTCTCCGATGAGGAGGCGTGTGGCCCGGCCGGTGCGGGCGGCTGCGTACAAGTCACCGCCCACCAGTGCGTGCGCCGCCGCGGCGCGGTACATCGAGGCGATACGGAAAGGGCCCAGCTCCGGGGGAACTGGCCGCAGCAGCACTCGTTGGGCTGCTTCGGAGACAGCCCGTACCTGGGCCAGCTCTCGCAAGTCGCGGTCATGCAGCGCCCGGGAGGCGATGACGAACGCGGAGACTATGAGCACCGCCCCGATGTGAATGGGCAGCAGCGGTGAGTGCAACAGGCCGTCGTGGCGGTCCACGAGAAGCACTGCCCCGGCCGCCATGACCGCGACCACGGCCGTGAAGTGTGTCCGTGCGAACGTTCCCGTGCACGTGGGAGCCGCCACGAGCAGCGGGGACAGGTGAACCGCAAGGGGAGCGAAAGACGCACCCATGGTGATGGCCACGATCAGCAGGAGTGGAGGCACAACCTGGCCGCGCATGCCCAAGGGCCCGGTGCTGCGGCCATGAATTTTCGGCCGCTTGGGGACTCCGGGGCCGGACGCTCGAAGCAAGCAAGCTCCGGCATCGGCCGCAGGCGCGGATACGGAAGTGCGCGGGAAGGGCGGCATCACAAGTCCGAGGAATGGCCGGACTTTCCTGGAAGGAAGGTGTCGTATCAACATGGCGCGGCTTTCGTGCCATCGCGGCAGGGAAGGGTGAGTTGAGGCCCCAAGAGCCCGTCAGCGGTCAAACCGGTGATTGTCCGGTCAGTGGGAATGACGTGGGGGATCTGCGTCCCAGTGCATCGCCGCCCACTACGCCTCGCAGTGCCGCAAGGGGGTCAATTGGTGTGCGTCCCAGAGAGGCAGGAGCCCGCTCGGGAGTCCACCTCAGTACTGCGACGTCTTCGGTGCATGCGCGGCTCTGTTCGGATCACAGGTCCGCCATCCTTAATTTTTCCGTCTAGTGAAAGTGTGTCATCGCTATGCGATTCCACTGTGCGACGTGCCGTTCGGCACGTCAAGCGAGCCGTTGTCCCCTGCATCCGGACCGGCACGGCAGGCGCGACGCAGGATATACAACCATCCTTCCTCGCACGGAGCTTGAAGGGCAACCGCATGTCGATGGCTATTGATTCGGCCATCCGGTTGTGGTCGAGAGCTCGGACGAATTTTCGTGACCGGACAACCCGTCAACCAAATCGGCAGGGAGAGTCGGGGCAGCCGGCGACAACGCGGCCATGGAGTCCTTCTTCAGCCTGCTGCAGAAGAACGTCCTCGACCGCCGGAGCTGGGCCACCCGCGAAGAACTGCGCATCGCGATCGTGACCTGGATCGAGCGGACCTACCACCGCCGCCGCAGACAAGCCGCACTCGGCCGCCTGACCCCCGTCGAATTCGAGACCGTCATGACCCCACCGGCCCTCCAGGCCGCGTGACCCAACCTGTCACCCAAACCTGCAGCAGACCCTTGCGACCTTACTGCCGGTCTGGCCGGATTCATACTGCGACCCCATGTGTGTGACGGTCGGGCGTCCCACGAGCGCAGGCCGTTGCCATCTCGCCCCACTGAGATCCGCGCCCGCGTGGTCTCCGCGACTCGGAATGCCGAGCCAGACTTTCATTCAATGAAAGTTTTTTGCTGCCCGCTCTTCCGGAGGTAGCATCCGGACGTTCGTATTCCAATGGAGAGCGGAGCCGGGCTTCAGTATGGAAAACATCGTCGTGCAAACGATCCAGGGCGCCGTGCGAGGCGTAACGGACAAGGGTGTCAGCGTGTTCAGGGGCATTCCGTACGCCGCGCCTCTCGAGGGCCCCCGGCGTTTCAAGGCGCCGCAGCAGCCCCAGCCATGGGACGGCGTCCGCGACGCCACTGGCTTCAGTGCCTCGCCCCCGCAGGCACAGATGCCCCCTTTGCCGGCGCTGTGGCACCCGGGTGACGATGCCGACTGCCTCACCGTGAATGTCTGGACGCCCGATCCCGGGGCAGCCGGTCTCCCGGTCATGGTCTGGCTTTACGGGGGAGCGTTCATTTTCGGTTCCGCGAGCCAGCCCGAGTTCGACGGCGCGAACCTGGCCGCTTCGGGCGTCGTGCTGGCGACCTTGAACTATCGCACCGGCTTCGAGGGTTTGGGCTGGCTGCCGGACGCGCCGGGGAACCGGGCGCTGCTCGACCAGCTCGCGGCCCTGCGCTGGGTGCAGGAGAACATCGCGCGTTTCGGCGGGGACCCGGACAACGTCACGATCTTCGGACAGTCAGCGGGAGGCAGCGCGGTGGCGGCGCTGACGGCCGCCGAGGCCGGCCGCGGGCTGTTCGGCCGGGCCATTGGACAGAGCGTCACAGCGGCCTTTCTGCCTGATGAACAGGCGCGCGGCACGGCAGAGCGGATCGCGGCGGCGCTCGGTGTGCCGCTCACTTCCGAGGCCTTCGCGGGCGTGGCGTCCGAGGCGATCCACGCCGTGCAGTCCAGGGAGGGCGAGGTGACTCCCTACGGACTGGTGGTGGACGGGGATGTCGTACGTGACCAGCCCTGGCGCGGCCTGCGTGCGGAGGTCGACCTCATGACCGGGTTCGCCCGCGACGAGTACCGATTCTTCGCCATGGCCATGAACGAGAACCTGTCCGCCGTTGACGTCGCCGGTGTCGCGGCGGCGCACGGCGTTCCTCTCGATGCCTACCGAGCCGCGTACCCTGGCGCCTCCGATGCCGATCTGTACATCCTCATCCAGTCCGACGCGTTCTTCCGCATGCCGTCGACGTGGTGCGCCCAGGAGCACTCCGGCCGTAGCTGGTCCTATGAGGTGGCCTGGCCGACCCCGGTGTTCGGCGGGGCGCTCGGCGCCTGCCACCTGCTCGACGTACCGCTGACATTCGGCAACTTCCACGGCCCGATGGCGGCCATGCTCTTCGGCGACTCACTGCCGCCGGAGGCTGTGAGCCTGGCAGAGGAGTTCCGCAGGTCGTTGACGGCCTTTGCCGCCACCGGCGACCCCGGCTGGCCGCAGTACCGGAAGGGTGAGGCGCTCACGCAGATCTGGGACGTGCCCGTCTCGGTGGTGGGCGACCCCGTGTCGGCGTCCCGACAGATCTGGGCGGACAAGCTGTAGAGCCCCCGGGAGCCTGCCTGCTTCGGCGAGGTGAGGGTTCACTCGCGCGGCGCTTGCCCACAGCAGAAACCGACACACGAAGGACTTCGTCATGGTTGACGCCAGTACATCATCTCGCATATCCGATTCCTTCGACTACGGCGTCTTGGTGCCCCTGGATGTCTACTTCGACGACCTTGACCCCTATGGGATGCTGCACAATTCCCGCTACACCGTGATGGTCGAACGTGCGTGGAACACGTACGCGTTGAGCCTGGGCTTCGGGGCAGCCGACGAGGCCGTGCCGACCCTCTACGTCGTGAAGGCGGTTTCCATCGTGTTCGACCGTCCTTTGACCGGCGGCGGGGCAATCGCCGTCCGCCTCTGGACGGTGCGGGTGGGAAGCACTTCGGCCACGACCGGCTTCCGTGTGTGCAGCCGCGATGGCAGCAGTACGTATGCACACGGGGCGCGGACCATCGTGCATGTCAGCGGGGAGACGATGCGGCCCACCGAGTGGTCCGAGGGCCATCGAGCGGGGCTCGAGCGAATCCAGGGCCCTGAAGCCTGACGGAGCCTCAAGCCAGTTCTCGTATCCGCAGGAGTCGAGCACTCGCCCCTGAGAGGAGCATGATGTCGATTGAGAAACAATCCCCGCACGATTCGGCGCCATCCGCCAGTGCGGGCATCGAAACCAAGTTGGTCACCTCAGTGCGGCCGGCTATCGAGGCCGATGTTGAGGAGATCGACCTCTCCGGCGAGATCCCGGAGAGACTGTACGAAACGCTGCGGGCGGCCGGCGCCTTCAGCTTTCTCACACCACGCGAGCTTGGTGGCCTTGAGGTCACACTTCCAGAATCCATGAAAATATACGAAGAGCTCGGCCGTATCGATGCCTCGGTGGCATGGGTGGTCTGGAACGCCAACTTCGGTTTCTTGGGGGCTCTATTGAACGAATCGGGCGTCACCCAGAGCTGGGGAAGCGGAAGAACACCGAGCTTCGCGAACTCATGAATACCCGTAACCGCTGAGCCAGTCGATGACGGTATCTCATCACTGGCAAGTGGAAGTGGGTCGGAGGTATCGTGCGGACGGCCGACACTAATGACGAAACTGGTCGATGGCATGCCGACGACCCAGTTCCGACAGGTCTCGGACGATCTGTCGCATAAAGAAAATTCAGCGGCACAGAACGACCCTCGACGGGCAAAGGTGCCGCTTGGCCTGCGACGATATGAGTGACGAGTTCGCATTACAGCAGAAACCAGGGGCGCCTTTGCCCTCGTGGGCAACAGTTCGCGCCCCATGAAGGAAGGCTTTCAGTCATGCTACATATAACCGTGACTCGGGTAGATCCAGGCAAAGTGGAAGGGCTTCGCGATTGGTTGCAGGTGGTGCAGGGCCCGCGACGGGATGAGGTCACCGCGACCTTGGTTGATGAAGGTGTGCGGCACGAACGCGCGGTGCTCGTTGAGTCCTCGGACGCACCGCTGCTGATCTATGTTGTCGAGTGTGACGACTATGAAGCCGCGCGGGCCGTTTTCGCGAAGTCCGAGCACCCGATAGATGCGGAACACAAACAGGTGATGGCCGAGGTAGGGGGCACTCCTGTGCCATTCGAGGAGCTGCTGGACGTAAAACCCCCGGCGTAGTTCCCCTTGATCTTGAGGGTGTCGTTCTGGCGCCGTCGCAGTCAAGCCTCAAAGGCCTGTCATCAGCGCTGACACACCCTCCAGTGCCATTCATGAAATTTTCCGACCTTTGACCTCATGAATGCGCCGTCCGTCACGGACGGTCCGGCGCGACACCCCCGCCGCTCGCGGGGGCTCTCCCGGGGACGCGACCGTCGCGTGCCCCACCCGCGCGGGCCTGGGCGCCCGCCGCAACAACACCATCACATCAGGAGAAAGTCCATGCTTCGCCGTCGTACGTTCCGTATAGCCGGTCTCGGCGCGGCCGGTGTCGCCCTCGCCGGCGGCGTGACCGCGTTCGCGTCGGCCGGGCCCGCCCACAACACCCCGGCCGGCCCCAAGCCGACCATCGTCCTGGCCAACGGCGCCTGCGTGTCTCTCGGCTCACTGAAGGGGCAAGGGGCCGATTGGATGGTGTTGCTCATCGATCGCAATCACGTCGACGGTCAGCTCGATCGGGCCGGGCCCCGCAGAGCCTTCTTGGACAGTTCGGTGCTTTGGGTGTGGCGGTACCGCCAGCTGCCTGCGCGACGGACTTCTGGAGGGCGTGCGCGCGTACGAACAGGCTGCCGCCCGCAAGGTCGAGGACTTGCGCGTCCAGTTGTCTCGCGCCGAAGTCTTCGCCGTCACCTGCCGCACCCGTCTGGAACGCGCCGGTGGGACTATCCCGGCGGCTGGTGTCTGGTGACACGGAACCTGGACCGATTGCCAGTGAAGTTGGATACCGCCCCGATCTACTTGCTTCCGCTTCTCGCGAGCGTGCTAGTCCTGGCCTTCCGCAGGCCGTAGACAGCAGCCCCGAGGGCGAGGACTGCGGCGCCAGGGATGACCGTGCTCAGGGGCAGGGCGAAGGCGAGGGTCGCGCAGTCGGCCAGGCCGATGACAGGGACGAGGCGGTTGGGGCGGCCCTCTCCTGGGGTGAGGGTGCCAGGTGGCATGCCCGAGGCTGCCGCAGTCGGCAGCCTGTCCGGACCGGCGTGCGCAGAGGCCGGGAACGGCTTTGGCGTTCACCGCGCCGACCTGCCCGGCTTCCCCTCCCCCGAGGTGAAGGGGTCTGTTGGGGGCCCCTCGGCCCTATGGGAGTCGTTCGTCGAGCAGCCGGGCCCCTGAGCGGTCGTGCAACGTGGCGGCGATCGGTGCTGCGCAACGCAGGGTCCCCGGCCCCCCGCCTGCCGGTGCTCTGCTCCGGGGTCTGACGTCGGTCAATGGTCAGCGGCAAAATGCGTCCACAAGTTCAGCGAAAAGCAAGAAGGGTGGCCCATACTGCGTTGCCCCCGGTGCGTGTGGAGCGGGCTACTCCCCATTTGTCTGCGATCTGCCGTACGAGCAGCAGGCCGCGGCCGTTCTCGTCCTCGAGGCCAGGGGGGCGCGGGGGCAGGTTGATCTGCCTGCGGTCGTGGTCGTGTACCTCGATACGCAGGCGCTGGTCCATGTCGAGCACGACGCCGCACAGGATCCGCGTGCTGAGTGCGTGAACGACGGCGTTGGTGGCCAGCTCGGAGAGGATCAGTACGGCGTCGGCGCGCGGCTCGCCAGGCACCCCCCACAGGGTGAGGATTTCGGACATCGTGTGACGGGCGGTCTTGACGCTGGTGCGCTCCGCCGGGAGATCCAGCCAGTGGCCCCTGTGTGGGGGTGAGGTGTCCAGGGACCAGGGGGAGGGGGTCGTGTGGGGGGCCACGATGGTCGCCTTCCATGGGAGACGTGCACGGTGAAGGTGATGTGGCGGACTCGCGACCCCCGATCGCCAGGGCACGCCAACTCGGCGAATCATGGCTCCCGTTGGGCGACGCCCGCTGCTCGGCCTGGAACGCTCGAGAAGTAACTATGCTCGTAGGCGTGTTCATGCCGCAACCGGCTTCCTGATAATTTCAGGATGCCTCCATCCGTCTGGCGTATGCAGCAAGTCGCTGTCATCATCATGCTGTTGATTGCTCATCAGGAGGTAGGCCGTGAGCGAGGCACGCCCGGGCGCCGGTACGAGCGCACCCACCGTTCTCCGCATGATCTTGGGCAAGCGGCTCCAGGAACTGCGGCGCGGCGCGGGGGTGTCGTTGGAGGATGCCGCCAAGGCCCTGCGTGTGAAGCCCTTGACCATCCGCCGGCTGGAAAAGGCAGAGGTCGGCCTGAAGATCCTCTACGTTGAGAAGCTGCTGGAGACCTACGGGGCCCAACAGGGCGAGATCGACGAGTTCATTGCCATGGCCGAGCGGGCCAACGAACCCGGCTGGTGGCACGCGTACCGCGACGTGCTGCCGTCCTGGTTCACCGCCTATGTGAGCCTGGAGACCGGCGCCAAGACCCTGCGCACCTACGAGCCCCACTACGTCACCGGGCTGCTGCAGACGCACGAATACGCGCGTGCGCTCCTGCGTGCCGGCTTCCCTCACGACAGTGAGGAAGACCTGGAACGGCGTGTCCATTTGCGACTGCGACGGCAGAGCCTGCTGGAACGACCTGACGCACCCACGCTGTGGGTGGTGATGGAGGAGGCCGTCCTGCACCGCGCCGTCGGTGGACCGGAAGTGATGCGCGAGCAGATCGACCGGCTCCTCGAGGCGTCCGACCTGCCCCACGTCAGCCTCGACATCGTGCCGTTCGCCACCGGCGCCCATGTCGGGGCGTGTGCGCCGTTCACCTATTTCCGCTTCGAGGAGCCGGAGCTTCCCGACATCGTCTACAGCGAGATCCTCTCCGCCTCCATGTACCTCGATCAACGCTCCGATGTCGCAGCTCATCTCGAGGCGCACAACCGGATGTCCCTGCTGACCTCCTCCGCGGACAGCAAGGCCCTCCTGAACCGCATGCGCAAGGAGTACGGATGACCACCATCGACGACCGCGTCTACAACGGGATGCCCGCGACAGACCTCGGCGACCAGGGCTGGGAATGCCCCTGGAGTGGCCCCAACGGCGGCCAGTGCGTGGAGACCAAGCAACTCCCCGACGGCCGCGTGGCAGTACGGCAGTCGACGGATCCGGCCGGTCCCGCGCTGATCTACACGCCGGAAGAGATCACCGCGTTCATCGCGGGTGTCAAGAAGGGCCTCGCCGATCACCTGACGGCCGGCTGAACCACGTCACGAGCGGGAAGGGCCCGGGGCGGACCCGGCTGCGACCTGCCCGGCACCACAACGCACACCACGACAAGGGGACAGGATGAGCAACTCCCACGCCGCGCGGGACATCGACACCAGCAGGCCGCATTCCGCCCGCATGTACGACTACTACCTGGGCGGCAAGGACCATTTCGACGTCGACAAGCAGGCGGCCGAGACGGTGGCGTCCGTCTACCCAGGCATCTTCACCTGTGCACGGGAGAACCGGGCGTTCATGCACCGGGCGACCCGGGTCCTCGCGCAGGAGTACGGCATCCGCCAGTGGCTCGACATCGGCACCGGCATCCCCACCGAACCGAACCTGCACCAGGTGGCCCAAGCCGTCGTTCCCGAGGCCAGGGTGGTCTACGCCGACAACGACCCCCTCGTCCTGAAGTACGCCGAACGCCTGATGCGCAGCATGCCGCAAGGCCGCACCACGTACATAGAGGCGGACATCAACGAGCCCGCGGCGCTCCTGGAGGCCCCCGAACTGTCCGCGGTCCTGGACCTGAGCCTGCCCGTGGCCCTGTCCATGAACGCGCTCATGCACTTCGTCACCGACGCCCAGGATCCCTACGGAATCGTGGCGCGCCTGCTGGACGCCCTGCCCTCGGGAAGCGCCCTGGCGCTGAGCCACTGCACACCCGACTTCGACCCGCCCACCTGGGAGAAGGTCACCGCCATCTACACCAATGCAGGAACTCCGGTGCAGTTCCGTTCCCGCAAAGACGTCGCCCGCTTCTTCACCGGACTCGATCTCCTCGACCCCGGCATCACCGTCGGCCACCGCTGGCGACCCGAAGCTGACAACGTTGGCACCGCAGCCAGGGACATCACGGACGCGGAGGTCAGCCTCTGGACGGGAGTCGGCATCAAACCGTAGCCCGAACCCCTCCTGGTGGGCGCGTAAGCCACCCCGAGCCGGCCCATCGCGCCCACCGCCTCCGGACGCATCCGCCGCGAACAAATTCGTCACCGATAGGCCGCTACATCGACGGCAAGAACCGGCGGTCTATGGCTGTCTTGATTCCGTGCCAGGATCCAGGTCTGGCTCGGCCAACCGTCCGCGATCGGTCGTGGTGGGCCAGTTCCGCCTCCAGCACCGCGAACAGGGACCGGTGTGGACAGGCCCCGGTCTCAGGCGGGGTGTTTCTCGCGGTCACTGGATAGGGGATTGCGGGGGAGGTAGTTCGGTGGCGTGCTCCTGGTCGAGGGATTCGACGCCGTCGATTGCTTCCAGGGCCGGTATCCGGTTCTCTGCGATGGTGCCGGTGAGCGTGCCGAGGATCCGCTGCTCGCTGGTGACCGTCAGTCCGGCCTGCCTCAAGCCTATGAGCACGTCTGCGAACCGGTCGGGGTCGACCGCGAGGATGACCCCGACCGGCGCGGACTGCGACGACTTGCTCACGGGGCCTGGAGGAGGCCGGCGCCGATGTCCCTGATGGGTTGTGTCAGCGGGAACGTACCGGACTTCAGGCTGGCCACGAGGTCGGTCGCGGAAGCGTTGGGGTTGGCCTGGGCGAGGAGTGCAAGGACACCCACGACGTGCGGGGTGGCCATGCTGGTGCCGCCCGTGGTCTGGTATTCGCCTCCGGGGCAGCCCAGCGCACCTGCCAGCCGGGCGCGGCGATGTTGATCTCGCCGCCCTGGCCGTTGATAGCGCCGTTGGAGAAGAACGCCGGCGTGAGGCCCCGGTCGGTCGCGGCTACCGCGAGGATGGAGGGGCAGTCGGCGGGCCGGCCGACGGGCTCGATGGTCGGGGGCCGCCGGCTGTCGTTGCCTGCGGCGGCGACGATGACCGTCCCGCGTTCGAGTGCGCGCTGGGCCACTTCTCGTATGTCTGCGGGAAGAGCTCACTGGGTTGGACCGGTGCGCCGAGCGACATGGAGGTCACCCGCGCGCCGCGGGCGACGGCCCAGGCCATGCCGGCAAGGATCTGGCCGTCGGTGCCGCTGCCTGCGTTGCTGAGGACCTTCGCTGCGAGGATCCGGGCTTCGCAGGCCACGCCGTAGCGGGGTCCTTGCTGGGGGTTGGCCGGGCCGGCGGCGGTGCCGATGCAGTGTGTTCCGTGGCCGTGGCCGTCCTCGACGATTTCGCCGGGCACGAACGAGGCTGTCGCCTCGATGCGTCCGGCCAGGTCCGGGTGGTCGGTGTCCACGCCGGTGTCCAGGACAGCCATCTTCACATCCCGTCCGGTCAGGCTGGACAGGTTGGACGTGGGGCCTGCAAGCCCCACGTCCACTGCTGCTCGTCCCAGGCCGGACCCTGGACAGCGGCGACTTCGGCCCTGGTGTGGCGGGCGACCACGTCCTCGTCGCTGCGGTAGGCCGGGAAGAATTCGGTCGGTGCCTGCTGCGGGGCGGTGATCGGGGCTCGGCGATGCCCGCCAGCAGCATGCGGCCCTGGTGGAGCACGCACCGGCGCTGTTCCTCCGTCGGCACGGCGGCGTATTCGGGGATCTCGGCCCGGATGCGCCGGACGATCTCGTGGCTGGTGACCGGAAGGTCCGCGCGGGAGCGGCTGGCGATCCTGGGCGAGGCCAGTACGAGGATCGGCACCACCTTGGATGTCATGCGGACCGGGCAGGAACTGGCGGACCTGGCCGTGCCGCTACTGGCGGACTTCGCCACCGTCGACCTGGCGGAGTCGGTCCCCCTGGGGGATGAGCCCCTGGCCCGCCTCGGCGCGCAGGATGGTGACATCCCGGCCTTCCGCCGGGCGGGCCTGGCCTCGGTCCATCAGGAAGTCCCGGAGTCCCTGTTCGATCGGGGAGAGCCGGTCTTCGTCTCGCCGACCTCGCCCTTCAACAGCGTCCTGCGTTCGGGAAAGTCGCACTTCGAGGCGGTGCTGGACACTTCCCCCGGTACCTGGGTGAGCCGGCAGCATCCGGCCCGGAAGCGGAAAATCCACGAGCATCGGATGCACTCTTTGCCGGTCGTCCCCGTCCACGCAGGCGGCGCCGTGCTGGGGGTGGCGATGTTCGTAAGGGCAGGGGATTCGCCACCCTTCGAGGAGGACGACCTGCTCCTGGCCGAGGAACTGGTCAGCTGGGCCGCCTTGTGCCTGGACAATGCCAGCCAGTACTCCCGCGAGCGTGCCGCGGCCCTGACCCTGCAGCGGCACCTGCTGCCCCACCGCGTTACAGGCGGTTCCGCGGTTGAGGTGGCCTGGCGCTACCTGCCGGCCGACAGCCACCACGGTGTCGGGGGCGACTGGTTCGACGTGATCCCGCTGCCCGGCGCCCGGACCGCCCTGGTGGTCGGCGACGAGAGCGGTGGCGACGAGGAGGGGCACGGCGGCGCATGTCCGCCCGCAGGTCGCCGGGGACTTCAGACGAAGGCGCTCTGCCCGGTGATGGACTTGCCGACGATCAGGGTCTGCATCTCGCGGGTGCCCTCGTAGGAGTAGAGGGCTTCGGAGTCGGCGAAGAACCGTGCGATGTCGTAGCCGAGCAGGATGCCGTTGCCGCCGAAGATCTCGCGGCTCCAGGCGACGACCTCGCGCATCCGTGAGGAGACGAAGCCCTTGGCGAGCGCGGACTGTTCGTCGCGGAAGATGCCGGCGTCCTGCAGGCGGGCGAGCTGCACCAGCATGCCCCAGGAGGCGGTGATGTTGCCCAGGCTCTTGACGAGCAGGTCCTGCACCATCTGGAACTTTGCGATCGGGCGGCCGAACGCGATGCGCTCCTTGGCGTAGTCCAGGGCCAGTTCGTAGGCGCCGATCATGAGACCCAGCGACTGCCAGGCAACCCCGCTGCGGGTCATGCGCAGGATCTCCGCGACGTCCCGGAACGAGCCGATGTTCTGCAGCCGGTTCTCCTCCGGCACGCGCACCTCGGTGAGGCTGATCTCGGCGTTCTGCACGATCCGCAGCGCGATCTTGCCCTCGATCTTCTCCGGGACGAACCCAGGCGTGCCCTTCTCGACGACGAAGCCCTTGACGTGGTCGTCGTCGACGTCCCGTGCCCACACCACGACGTAGTCGGCGAAGGTGGCGTTGCCGATCCACTTCTTGGCGCCGTTCAGGACCCAGGTGTCGCCCTCGCGCCGGGCGGTGGTGCGCATCCCGCCGGCGACATCGGAGCCGCCCAGCGGCTCGGTGAGGGCGAACGCGCCGATCTTGTCCATGGTGGCCATCTGCGGCAGCCACCGGTCGCGCTGTTCCTGGCTGCCGCCATGGTGAATGGAGTAGAAGGCGAGTCCGTTGTGGACGCCGAAGAAGGTGGCGACCGAGGAGTCCGTACGGCTGAGTTCCATGGCCATCATGCCGCCGAGCAGGTGGCTGACGGCCGGCTGGTGCTCGCCGTAGCCTTCGTAGGACAGTGCGGCCAGGCCGCTGCCGCGGAACTTGTCGATCAGTTCGACGGGGAACTCGCCCTTGGCCCAGTTGTCGTTCACCAGGGGCTTGATCTCGTCCCGCATGAGGCCGCGGGCCTTGAGGAGGATCTTGCGTTCCTCGTCCGAGAGCAGCGCCTCGTAGCGGTAGAAGTCGGCGGCCAGAGTGTCTTCCAGCTCGGTGAGCTCGTGGTCCATGTCAGTTCTCCTTCGTGCGGTTGGTCTGGGCGGTGGCGTTCAGCGCGGACAGGACGGCGAGTTGCCTGCGGTCGCGTTCCTCGGCGAGAGCGGCGTACGTGTGGGAGCCGTAAGCCTGCTCCACGGCTTTCACGACGCGTTCCTGGTCCGCGGGGTCGTTCGACGGCTGTCCGAGGGCCAGGTGGCCCATGGATGCGCCGATGTGCTCGATCAGGTGGCGGTAGCCGCCCGGGCCGCCGCCGAGGTGCTGGCCGAGGAAGAGTCCGACGGTGGCCCAGCGGATGCCGAGCGAGGTCGTCAGCACCGTGTCGAGGTCGTCCGGGGTGATGACGCCCTGCTGGACGAGGTAGGTGGCCTCGCGGCTGACCGCGCGCTGGAGGCGGTTGCCGACGAACCCGGGGATCTCCTTGCGTTCGACGACGGGGGTGCGGTCGAGGAAGGTGTAGAAGTCGACGGCGTCCTGGACGGCGTCCTCGCTGGTGCACTCGCCCGGCACGACCTCGACGAGCGGGATCAGGTGGGGCGGGTTGAACGGGTGCCCGATCAGGATCCGGCTCGCGTCCTGGAGGTGCCCGGTGAAGGCCGTCGCGGGGATCGCGGAGGACGAGCTCAGCAGCAGCGCCTGCCAGGGGGCCTCCTCCACCAGCCGGGCGAACAGCCGCTTCTTGAAGTCGAGGTCCTCGGGGCCGTTCTCCTGGACGACGTCGGCGTCGTGGACGGCTTCGGTGACGTCGCCGGCGAGGTGTACCCGGTCGGCCAGGGCGCCGACGTCAAGGCCCAGAGCGGCCAGGTGCGGGGTGAACTGTGCCAGCGCGGTGTCGACGGCGTCAGCGAGGTCGGGGCGCGGGTCGCTGACCCGGACAGTCAGGCCGTGGGCGGCGAACAGCGCCGTCCAGGACAGTCCGATGGTGCCGGCGCCGATCACGGCGGCGGTGCGGAAGGGGTGAGTCATGGTGTGCCTGCCTGGAGGTAGTCGAAGACCGGCTCGGCCGGCGCGAGGGTCAGGTCGGTGAGGACGTGGCTCGCCGAGACGATCTCCAGGACGGGCAGGTCGGCCAGCGGCGCGAGGACGTGCTGGAACAACTGCAGCCGCGCCGGGCCGGTGTAGGCGGCTTTGACGACGACGTCGGTGATCTGGGTGCGAACCAGTTCCTGGATGCGCGGGGTGCCGTCGTATCCCGGGACGGTCTTGAGCATGAAGGTCGGCACCGTGATCTGCGCCCGGGCCTCGCGGGTGTCGAGCCGGTGGTGCTTGTAGCCCATGGTCGCGGTGGCCACCCGCAGCGTGCCGTAGTCGAGGGTGCCGACCAGCACGTCGTGGTCGACGTACAGCTTCGGCGCCCCGATCACCTTGGGGTAGGCGCTGACCTCGCGTCCGGCCGCTGTCGCGGGGAAGCTGTCGAGGTACATCGCGTGCAGGTACTCGCCGTGCTCGCCGTCGAAGCCGACCTGGATCGCCTGGCCGCCCTCGGTGTAGGGGCCGTACCCGGTGACGTCGTTCATCTTCATGATCTCGAACCGGACCAGCGGCTCCTCGATCCGCAGGGGCTCGGGGACGACGGCGCGCAGCACGTCGGGGTCGGTGCGGTAGACGACACTGAGGTACTCGCGGTCGGTGAACCGCGCGGTTACGGGCGCGAATGCCGGGCGGCCCAGCGGGGTGGTGCCATGGCGTCGTACGTCGTCGATCCTCATGTCACTTCCCCGTCCACTGCGGGGCGCGGTGTTCGGCGAAGGCGGTCATGCCCTCGTGTGCGTCGGCCGAGGCCATCAGGGTGTCCATCGCCTTGCTCTGCAGGCGGAAGGCTTCCGGCTCCGGCATGCCGTCGGCGGCCCGCACGAGGTACTTCACCGCGGCCAGCGCGAGCGGGGCGTTGCTCGCGAGCTGCTCGGCGAGCGCTAGGGCGGCGGTGGCCGCCTGGCCGGGCGCGGTGACTTGGTTGACCAGGCCGAGCTCGCCCGCGCGGAGGCCGCTGACCGGCCTCCCGCTGAGCAGCAGCTCCATCGCCAGGTGGTAGGGGATGCGCTTGGGCAGGCGGACCACGCCACCTCCGGCGGCGATGAGTCCGCGCTTGACCTCGGGCAGGCCGAACGTGGTGTCCTCGGCGGCGACGATGAGGTCGCAGCCCAGGGCGAGTTCGAACCCTCCGCCCAGGGCGAAGCCCTCGACGGCGGCAATGAGCGGTTTCGTCCGTTCGGCTTCGGTCAGGCCGCCGAAGCCGCGTCCCGGGATCGTCGGGGTCTCGCCTTGCAGCGCGGCCTTGAGGTCCATGCCGGCGCTGAAGGTGCCGCCGGCTCCGGTCAGGACACCGGCGCGGAGCTCGGCGTCGGCCTCCAGTTCGTCCAGCGCTGCGGCCAGCCCGGCGGCGACAGCGGCGTTGACCGCATTGCGGGCGTGGGGCCGGTCGATCGTGATCAGCAAGGTCGAACAGACCCGCTGCACGCGTACGTCATTGGTGCTCACGGCTTCTCCTGTGGCTGTTGGCTGCTCAGCGGATGGCGGCCAGTTCGGCGAGGACCTCGGCGGTGTCCTGGCCGGGTACGGGGGCCAGGCGGCGGATCGAGCCGGGCGTGGCGGAGAACTTGACCGGGATCCCGATCGTGCGGACCGGCCCCTCGGTGGGGTGCACGACGGTGTCGAGGAGGTGGCCCTCGCGGACGTAGGGGTCGTCGTGCGAGTGGTCCAGTTCCAGCACCGGCCCCATCGGGATGCTGTGCTTGGTGCACACCTCGGTCCACTCGGCCGTGGTCAGCGCGGGCGCGCACTGGTCGACCAGGTCGGACAGGTCGTCGGCGTCGGCGACGCTGAGGACGGGGCCGTTGACCCTGGGGTCGGCGGCCAGGTCGGGACGGCCGGCGGCATGGAAGAAGTCGCGGTAGTTCTGCGGCGTGTACGGGATCACGGCGGCCAGGCCGTCCTTGGTCCGCCGCGCCTTGTGGTGCTGCGACAGCGACCGCGGGTAGCCAGTGGGACCCGTCGCCGGGTCAAAGGTGTGCCCGGCGAGATGCTCGATCAGGTTGAACGTGATCAGCGTGTCGGCCATCGGGATCTCGATCTGCTGGCCGCGTCCGGTCTCGTTCCGATGTACCAGGGCGGCGAGCACGCTGTAGGCGATGGTCAGGCCGGAGACCTTGTCGGCGAGGATGGTCGGCAGGTAGAGCGGCGTGCCCAGTGCCCGGTTGGCGATGTCGACCAGTCCGGAGGCGGCCTGCACGGTCTCGTCGTAGGCGGCGGCGTCCGCCCGGTCGGAGTTGCCACGGAAGCCGGCGGCGTGCGCGTAGACCAGGCCCGGGTTGGCGGCGGTGAGGTCGTCGTAGGTCAGGCCCAGCCGGGCGAGCGCGCGGGGGCGCATGTTGGTGATCAGCACATCGGCGGTGTGGATGAGCTTTAGGGCCTGGGCGTGCTCCGCCTCGTCCTTCAGGTCGAGGGCCACGCTGCGCTTGTTGCGGTTGACGTTGAGGTGCAGCGGTGTCATGCCCGGCGTGTTGCGGAACTCGCCTATGTGGAGGGGGTCCGCGGGGGACTCGATCTTGATGACGTCGGCGCCCAGATCTCCCAGGATCTGGGCCGAGTACGGGCCCATGACCACCGTCGAGAGGTCGATGACCCGCACACCGTCGAGCGGGCCGGGAGTGTGAGTGTCCGCCATTGTCTGCGTCCTTTCGTGCCCTTGGCTGGCTACAGAAATGAACGCTAAGCGGACATTGCGGACAGTGGAATCACCGTGTTGCTGACATCGGTGTGACCGCAGCGGTCACACCGGCAGGCAAGCCCCCGGGGTTGTTTTCCGTCGATGGCGAAGAGGGCCGACTGCGCTTGATATCAAGGAAATGCAGATGCGCCTGGGGGTGTTCATCCCGCTTCCGGTCCGCGGGTGCCGGCCGACTCAGACGACAAGCGGCTCGGCGAAGACCAGGCGGGCCGCGTCGATGAGTTCGTCCAGGTCGCCGCCGGAGGCCCGGTCTCGGCGCCAGACCAGGACGGTCTCCAGGTACCGCTCGAAATCCGTGAACGGCAACACCTTGGTGTTCTCCATCGCGTACCCGTGCAGGGGGCTCTCCGGGTCGATCAGGGAGAAATAGAAAGCCATCCCGCCGGAAACCACCTCGGCGATTCCGGAATAGTCGGTGTCGGTCAGCTCGATGCGTTTCCTGACCCCCCGCTCGAACATTTCCCGGTCGAGCTGATCGAAATAGGCGGGTCTGCCTTCCTTCGGGGCGACGATGAAGCAGAGGTCGGCCAGCTCGGCCAGGGTCACGCAGTCCCGCCCGGTGAACTGGTCGGCCGGCACCACCGCGCCCAACCGTTCCGACATCACCGGCAGTCGCTCCAGCGCGGGGTCGTCGACCGGCAGCCGGGCCAGCGTGAGCGCGAGCTTGCCCTCGCTCACTGCGGCGACCAGAGCCCTGGAGGAGCCTGGCCAGCGCAGGAGTTCGCACCGCTCGCCCACGCGCTCGGCGAGCGCGTCGACCAGGTGCCTCAGCCGGGGGTGCACTCCCGAAGGAATCCCCACGAACAGGGTGCTGCGCCCTGGCGAGGTCGCCTCGTGCAGCCGCCATGGTATGGAGGTGACCTGCTCCAGTACCTCTCGGGCGATCGGCAGCAACGCCTCACCGGCCGGCGTGAGCGCGACACGGTGTGTGTCGCGCTCGAACAGCCGGTGGTCGAGCTCCCGCTCCAGGTCCTTGATCCGCTGACTCAGCGGAGACGTGGCCATGTGCAGCCGGCGGGCCGCCGCAGAGAAATTCAGCTCCTCCGCGACTGCGACGAAGTACCGCAAATGAAACAATTCCACTCCGTCACGTTAACCCCGATGTGCCGACCGGACTTCTCCGAGGGCGATTCCGCGAGGCCGTGCACGACAGATCCGCCACCGCCGGGGCGGTCGGATCATGGTGCCGGGTACACGGGGTGCGAAGCGCTGGCGACGCTGATCGCCGACCGCCCGCTCGTGCGGTTGGACACCGATGCAGGCTCGTAGCCGGCGTCGTCGCCGGCGCGGGCGCCTAGGCCCCCAAGTGGTGCACGGCCAGGGTCGTTCCGCGCGACGCGTTGCGGGGGCGAGGCGGTAGTGAGCCTGCCTCGTATCCTGCCGAACCGGACCTGCCTCATGTGCCGGCCAGGCGGGTCGCCGGTGCGGCCGCGCCGCCGAGGGCCCCTGAGGCGCTGTGCGTGCGATGGATGGCGTGTGTCCCGGCACGGCAGTCTTTCGCCAATGGAACGATCCTCGCAAAGGGTAAATTGTTACCTGCCAGGACAACGTCAGACGGGGACGTCGCAGGGTCCCGCTCCCGGCATGGGGAGGTGTAGGGCGTGCATCCCGTTCCACTGAGCAAAAGCTTCGTCTTCCTGCTGCTCAGCGTTGTGCTGATCTCGGGCCTGCGATTGGCGCTGGCTGCCGCCGAGGTGCACGTCATGGGTATCGCGGAGTACGCCGTCCTGATCCCGGTCGTGGCCAGTGCCCTGCTGCCGGTACGGCAGACCATGATCGTCGGACTGTTCAACCTGGTCGCCGCCATCGCGCTGTACGGGGTTCTCCTGCGGGACATGGGGCCCGCCAACCAGATCACGATCATCACGGCGCTGGCGGTGGGTCTGGTCATCAGCGTGGCCGTCTGCCGAATCCGTGTCGCGGGGGAGAGACGCTTGAGACGGCTCATGATCGCTCGCGAGCGGCTCGCGCTGCTCAGCGAGGCCAGCAGCCGGGTCGGAAGCACTCTCGACGCAGTGCGCACCGCCGAGGAACTGACGGAGGTCGCGGTGCACCGCTTCGCGGACCACGCCACGGTGGACCTCTTCGCCAGTGTCCTCCAAGGCGAGGAACCCGTCCTGCGGCCCGGCACGGGCGACCTCACCCTGTGCCGCACCGCGGCGTCGGGATCGCCCTCGCCCCCGGGAGACCTGGGGCCGGGCGAGACCGTCACCTACCGGGAGCGGGCGGGAGCGACCCTCGGGCTGTTCACGGGCGAGCCCATGATGCTGGAGATCACCGATACCGCCGGTGCCGCCTCCGCGCCTGCCGATCCCGGCGACGCGGGCACGAACGGGCCGCACTCCGCGCTGGCGATCCCCCTGCGCGCGCGGGGAGCGACCCTCGGCGCGGCGCTGTTCACACGCTCCCCGGGCCGGGCCCCCTTCGACGCCGACGACCTGCTCCTGGCACAGGAGATCGGGGCACGGGCCGCGGTATGCGTGGACAACGCCCGCCGCTACACCGGGGAGCACAACACCTCCCTGGCACTGCAGCGGAGCCTCCTGCCCCTGGTGGTATCGAGGCAGCCGGCAGTGGAGGCGGCCACGCGCTATCTGCCCGCGGGTCTGTTCGCGGGAGTGGGGGGCGACTGGTATGACGTCATCCCGCTCTCGGGGGCCCGGGTCGCCTTGGTGGTGGGCGATGTGGTCGGCCACGGCGTTCACGCCTCGGCGAGTATGGGGCGGCTGCGTGCCGCCGTACGAACCCTTGCCGACATCGACCTGCCGCCCGACGAACTGCTCACCCACCTCGACGACGTCGTCACCCGGCACCGAGAAGTCGGCGGCGCGGGAGCGGTCGCCGGTGAGATCGTGGCGACCTGCCTCTACATGATCTACGACCCGGTCTCGCGCCGCTGCACGGCGGCCCGGGCCGGCCATCCACCGCCCGCCGTCTTGCGTCCCGGATCAGACGTCGAGTACCTCGACATCCCCGCCGGTCCTCCGCTGGGTGTGGGCGGACTTCCCTTCGAGACGGCCGAACTGGAGCTGCCCGCAGGCACCCGGCTCGCCCTGTACACCGACGGCCTCATCGAATCCCCGGAACACAGCCTCGACCAGGGACTCGAACATCTCCAGAAAGCCTTGTCCGAGCCGATTGCCTCGTTGGAGGGCCTGTGCGACCACGTTCTGCACACGGTGGCCGCGGAACAGTCCCGAGACGACGTCGCCCTGGTCATCGCCCGTACCCGCGAGCTCGACGGCGCCCATGCCGCCGCATGGGACCTCACGGATGATCTCGCCGAGGTGGCCCACGCCCGGGACCTCGCCTCGTCCCGACTGGAGGGCTGGGAGCTGGGAGAGCTGGCATTCACCACGGAACTGGTCATCAGCGAGCTGGTGACCAACGCCATCCGCTACGGCTCGGCTCCGGTCCAACTGCGGCTCATCCGCGAGGACACCTTGATCTGCGAGGTGTCCGACGCCAGCAACACCGCCCCCCACCTGCGCCGCGCCCGGATGTTCGACGAGGGCGGGCGGGGGCTGTTCATCGTGGCGCAGCTCGCCGAGCGCTGGGGAACCAGGCAACGGCACGACGGCAAGACCATCTGGGCCGAAATCGCACTCCCGGACGGGCTCCACCGGACCCACGGTTGCGTTTAGTGCTGTGACCGCATTGGTTCGCTCGCACAGGCTCGGCCAGCCACACCTTCCGGCAGTCGGGAAGGACGTTGTCGCCCCTCCGGCTGACCCGACCGCCACCGCGGCGAACTGGCTCTGCAGCTCCCCTCAGGCGGCGACGGCTTCACCCAGGTCCACCTGGGCCGTCTCCTCTTCGGTGTCCCGCTGCCGGTTCGCCGGCGAGGCCAGGGCCGGGGCGGCGCGGTGCTCGGTGACCATGGCGGCAGTCATCAGCAGCGCTCCCGCGGCCAGCCAGAGCACCAGGGACAGGATGCGGCCGCCGAAGCCCGTCGAGTCGAAGTACAGCAGGCTGCGTGCGCCCTCCACGAGGCCGGCGCCGTTCCAGAAGGCGTGCAGCGCGCCGAAGAAGCCGTTCTGCAGCGCGGGCTGGAGGATGCCGCCGGAGCTGGTGAAGTTCAGCATCACGAACAGCACCATCTGGACCGCCGTCGTCCATCGCCCGAGGAAGGTGTGAAGGGCGATGCCGATGGTGAGGATGCCGGCCGAGTAGAGCCAGGCCATGCCCCACACCCCGGGCAGGTCGTGGTCGACGATGTGGAAGACCGGCCCGGCCAGCACCGCCGCTATGACGCTCATCGCCAGCGCGGTAACCACGCCGATGACCGCTCGGGTCCCCATACGCAGTGCGGCACCGGCGGCGCCGATGGCGGCGACGCCGGCGTTGGAGCCGATGGTCAGTGCGACCAGCAGGAAGAACAGGCCCTGGCCGGTGAGGTCGCCGCTGGAGAGCCGGGACAGGTCGGTGACGTGCAGGGGCGCGTCGTGCTTGCCGGCCACGGTCGTGAACACGATCTCCGCGGCGGTGGCGGAGGTGTCGGAGTTGGCCTTGGCGACCAGCAGCTCGGGGTGCTTGACGCTGGGCACGTAGGCGCCGACCAGGTCCCGGTCCATGATCCGGCGCTGAGCCGCGGCCCGGTCGGGCTCGGTGGTGACGTCC
This sequence comes from Streptomyces sp. NPDC001902, assembly GCF_042891295.1. Classification (NCBI taxonomy): domain Bacteria; kingdom Bacillati; phylum Actinomycetota; class Actinomycetes; order Kitasatosporales; family Streptomycetaceae; genus Streptomyces; species Streptomyces sp. NPDC001902. The sequence goes on from NZ_JBIATA010000031.1 coordinate 60,047, forward strand.
AGCGCGTCACCGGCCTTGTCTTTGATCGTCTGGGCCAGCAGCTGCACTCGCGGCGAGGTGCCGATGACGGCCACCTTCAGGCCCTGTGCATGCGGTGCGTGGAAGGCGCCGAGGTAGGCCAGCCCCATGCCCAGGCACATCAGCAGCGGGGTGATCAGGAGGACCACCACATGGCGGACGGTACGGGATGTGCTGGTCGCTGTCGGCCGCCTTCCGGCCAGACGGTGGGTGCTCATTGCGTGCTCTCCTTCACTGGGTAGTTGTAACGTACATATGAATTGGGTTGCGTGTTGCAACCAGTGAAGAAGGGAGTGCCCCGCCATGCCCGACCGTCAGGCGTCGACGGACGTCATTCAGCGTGAACTGACCGCATTCGCCCGCCGCGCCCGGCAGAAGACCGTTCAGCTCCACCGGGAGTTGACACTGGTGGCCCACAGCATGCTCGACCACATGCACCGGAACGGCAGCTGCCACGCCGCCGACCTCGCGGCGCATTTCATGCTCGACAAGTCCACCGTCAGCCGGCAGATCTCCATGCTCGAGGCGGAGGGCATGATCGTGCGCGAGACCGACCCGGCCGACCACAGGAGGCAGATCCTGAAGGCGTCAGAGAAGGGCCTGGAACAGCTGAAGGAGGCCGACCGACAGCGCCGCTCCTCCTTCCGGGAGCGGTTCACCGACTGGGACGACGCCGACTTGGCCCAGCTGGCCGTCTACCTGCGGCGCTACAACGCCGCCGACGTCCACTGACGCGAATTTCCGCCACCCGTGCCCGTGCTCGCCGACCGGGCAGCCTCTTTCGCATGGACAGTCCCAGCAGCCGAGCCTGTGGCGAGTTCTCGCTCCAGGCGCAGGGGCCGCCCGGGCCTGCGCGCTCGCGGGCGCCAAGCGCTTGCCGCACCGGTCGATGGCCGTCCGGCGGTGTGATCAGGCAGCCTCGCCTTGCGCTATGCCGGCAGCCAGACATCGACGGCCTGCCCGTCCTTGGGGCATCGGCACAGTCCAGGCCTCGTCGACCATCTCACGCGGAAGTTGATCAACAGCAAGGTTGTGACCGCTGCGGTCACACCGGTGGGAGCGACTCGATAATTCCGTTCCCTGCCGGAAGCACACAGGGTTGATGCATCAAGGCTCCGACCCAGACATGAGGTTGGCACGACCCCCAGGAGGGCACATGCCTACCCTCGACCGCCAGGACAACGTCTTCGTACGGGACCTCGGGGACGGCGAGTACCGCTTCCACCCATACCGGCTCGCATCCGTTGACGCCGCCCCGGACGAGGTGGAGAAGGCCCGAGGGCCGCGCGCCGAGGTGACCGCCGCAACGGGCAGGTGCTACTCCGACAGCCGTGACCTGGAGTGGCTGGACGCCCACGCCGACCAGCACGAGAACTACCGCACCCGCGTCCATGGCCTCTTCGGCCGCATGCTGTCCCTGCCGGGGATCACCGTGGCCACGCTGCAGGGGCACCCCTTTGCTGCCGGTGCGATGTTCTCCCTCGCGCACGACTTCCGCGTCATGCGTGCCGACCGTGGCTGGGGCCTGCCCGAGGCCGACCTCGGCATCCCGTTCACGCCCGGCATGGCCGCCCGCATCCAGTCGCGGCTGACGCCGCGTATCGCGCACGAGGCAGCGCTCGTCGCTACAGCGGTTCGCATGCCGCTGATCCGGCACCGCAAGGCGGAGCTCGGCGAACATGCCATCACCTTCTGATTGGCTATCGGTGAGTGACAGCGCGCCAGGGAGACTGAGTATCCCATGACATACGCCAAAGGAGCCATGATGCAGGTAGCAGTCGTCACGTTCGACGGGTTCAACGAGCTCGACAGTTTCATCGCCGCCTCGTTGATCAACAGGTGCCGCAAGGACGGCCTGGAGGCCTTCATCACGACGCCGACGCCGGTGGTCGCGTCGATGAACGGCGTCGAGGTGACCGGGCAGCGCCCGATGGAGTTCGTGCGCGAGGCCGACGTCGTGCTGATCGGCAGCGGGGTCAAGGCACGCGACGTGGTCGCCGATGACCGGCTGATCTCCATGGTGCAACTCGACCCTTCGCGGCAGCTGATCGGTTCCCAGTGCTCCGGTGCGCTGGTCATGGCCCGCCTCGGGCTGCTCGGCAGCATGCCGGCGTGCACGGACATCAAGAGCAGGCCTTTCGTCGAAGCCGCGGGCGTCACCGTGCTGGACGCGCCGTTCCACGCCGAGGGGAACATCGCCACCGCGGGAGGCTGCCTGGCATCCCAGTACCTCGCCGCATGGGTGATCAGCCGAACGCTCGGGGACGATGCCGTCCGCGATGTCCTCGGGTACGTGGCTCCGGTGGGGGAGAGCCAGGAGACCGTCGAGCGCGCACTGCGCGCCGTCCACGCGGGCGAGGCCGCCCTGCGCTGACCAACGCTGATCAACCGATGGGCATCCGGCACACGATGGGAGCAGACCCATGACCGCAATCGCAGGTTCGACCGTCCTCGTCACCGGAGGCAGCCGGGGCATCGGCAGGGCCCTGGTCGAGTCCTTGTACGACCGAGGGGCGAAGAAGGTGTACGCCTCCGCCCGTGATCCCCGGACCATCACCCATCGCAGGCCCGGCGCACCCTTTGGCGCGCCGGGCCTGTTGCTACGGTGCTCGGTTCAGGCCTCCGTCAAGCCGACCAGCCTCATGCGCAGGTCGTCGAGTTCCGCTTCGGGGGATGTCCGCACCAGGCGGAGGATCTCCTTGGCCTCCTCGCCAACCGGGACCCGGGCCGGCACGGGCACTGCATCGATCAGCTCCGCCATCTCGGCCACTGCCTGCTCGGTGGTCATCCCACCGGCTTCAAGTTTCTTCAAGCCGTCGACGAACCTGCCGAACGTCGTCCCGTAGAGCGCGCGTTGCTCGTCTGGGAGAGAGGTGGCGAGACCCATCAGGTCCGCGACGACCTGGACCGCTGAGATCGCCGCGAGCCCTGGTCAGCCCGGCTCCTGATGCCACGGTCCGCTGTGGTCCGGCTCAGCGAAGGTCTCGGGGTGGGTGTGCGATCGGACGTCCGGCGTCAATCCGCAGGCACGAGCGCAGTCATCCTTCGGGGCTCAGCGGCGCGTGAGCGGCTGTGCCTGGCATCAACGTGCGAACTTCTCGATGGCCGCTGAGGTGACGGGGGTGAAGAAGTTGACGAGGTTGCCGTCGGGGTCGCGGAACAGCAGCGACCGGTTGCCCCAGGGCATCGTGGTGGGCCCGCTGACGAAGTCGGTGACGAAGTCGGTCAGGTTCTGGTGAACGCGGTCCACGTCGTCGACGAGGAACTCGGTGATCACGCTGTGGTTGTCCGCCGGTCGGGCAGAGCCGGGGGCGAACAGCGGGACGGTGCGGGTGCCGGCGATCGCGAGAGTGGCGCCCGCGGTCTCGAGCTCGGCGAAGTCCGCGGTGGCCCACGTCGCCCGCGCCCCTGTGGCTCGCTCGTAGAACTCGACGAGGCGGGCCACATCGCTGGTGATGATGCGGATGGAGACGAAATCCATGGGTTCTCCTTGGCTGTGCTGAAGGGCGTGCACTCGGCAGGCTAGGAGAAATAGTGGACAGAATCGGTCCTGTATAGCCTTAAACTGTGAGTATGTCTCGCCCCACCGGCCGCGTGCTGACACTCCTGGAGCTGCTGCAGTCGGGCGGCACCCGGACGGTGGCCGAACTCGCCGACCGGCTCGGCGTCGAAGGGCGCACTGTGCGGCGATACGTGGACCAGCTGATCGACCTGGACGTGCCCGTGGAATCGGTGCGCGGCCGCTACGGCGGGTACCGGCTCGCCCCGGGGTACCGCTTGCCTCCGCTCATGCTCAGCGAAGACGAGGCGCTGGCCGTACTGCTCGGCCTGGTCGCCGGGCGCCGCGCAGGGCTGACCACGACGGAGCGCACGGCGAACGAGACGGCATCGGCGAAGATCCGGCGGGTGCTGCCCAAGCACGTCGCCCGTCGGCTCGACGCCCTCCTGGAGGCTCTCGCCTTCACGGATCAGCCCGGAGAGTTCGCCACTCCGGACGCTGCGGTGCTGCTCGCCATCGCCGACGCGGTGCGCCACCGCCGACCGCTGTCGGTTCGCTACGCCGACCGCGACGGACGGCGCAGCGAACGCACGCTGCACGCGTACGGGATCGTCGCCCATTCGGGCCGGTGGTACGTCACGGGCGTGGATGCCCGGATCGGCGAGGACCGGACCTTCCGGCTCGACCGCATCGCAGACGTGCGGACCCTGCCCGGCTCTTTCGAAGCGCCCGTGGGTCCCGATCCGGCGCAGCGCGTGTTGGCAGGCTTCGCGACGGCCGAGTACCAGCATGAGGTGACCTTGCGGATCCACGGGACAGTTGATCAGATCCGTGCTCACCTTCCCGCCGGCATCGCGAGCCTGGAGGAGCACCCCGAGCCCGCGGCGGCCCAGGACATGGAGACCGAGCGCTGGCTGCGCGTCGAACTACGGGCGGAGCGGCTCGACTGGTTGCCTCGGGTGCTCGCAACCCTCGACCGGCCGTTCGTCGTCGAGCGCCCCCATGAACTGCGCGACCTCGTCATCGCGTTCGCCGATCGCCTCGCTTCCCACGCCCGACGAGTTTGACGGAGGGCGAGGAACCCACATCATGGGATGGCGCAGCCACACGTCGCGCTGGCCGGTGCAGATGACGGTGACGGGGGGGGATGGGTCAGCTGGGTGGGGGAGCGGTGTTCGCTGTCGTGCCGCTGGTCGTCGCAGCCATGTTCACCTTTCTGCCCGCCGATCAAGCCGGACGGGTCGGTGTCGGTGGTGATGGTCTCGCTGGCCCCGTGGCCGAGACCAGCCTCGCCCGCGCACCGCCCGCCGTGACTGGCGCCCGCGCCGGGAAATCCCACCCATCGGCGGATCCGCGCCTATGCATCGAGCTGGTGCTCTCGAAGCCGCGCTTTCCGGCACGCCCGCTCCTTCTGCCGTCACGGCCGATGCCTCACCTACAGCCGCTTGGCCTGGGCCGCCGTTGCTGGGGCTGCTGGAACGGTGGCGGGCCCATGGCGGGGTGTGGGATCGGGAACCGACGGCTCGTGAGGTGCGTCCGCCAAGTGACGGGTCGGCGGGGCCCTCTGTTTGCGGAGATGGAGAACATGTTCGTTGTGGTGCTGCTCGGCGTGCTGGCGCTCGTCGTCGGTGGATGCGTGTGCGTGGTGTGGGCGGAGCGCGGCGGGCCCCGCGGGGTCCGCGTCGTTGCGACCGTGACGCTTGCTGCGGGCGAGTTGCTTCGCCAATCGGACAGGAGCCGGCGCCGGAGCATGAGCCGGACGGGCGGCGACGGCGACTAGGAACCCGGGCGCGATGGCACCCGGTGCTGCGAACGCCGCTCGCTGCCGGCCGAGGCGGCGTTGTGACGGCAGGTGCGCCCGGAGCGCTCCTTGATATCACGCAGCCAGACGGCGAGTTGTGCTGCGCGGGTCGCTGCGCGGCGTGGAGTCCATCACCTGGTGCTCCCATTGCCTGGCCTCCGCCTGGTCCACTTAGGGACGGTCCAAGGCCGGCGAACCGTTCCGCGCCGGGGGCGGCCGCTTACGCCGGTGGACTCAGCGTGTCATCCCGCGACGAGGTTGACACGGTCGCTGCCGCCGCGCTCGCCGCAGGTGGATCTGAGGCGGATGGCGCCGAGGACCACGGCTTCCTGTACTCGCGTAGCTTCGTCGACCTCGACGGCCACCCCTGGCAAGCCATGTGGATGGACCCGGCGGCGGCACAGCGGGGCCCCGAGGAGTTCGCGGCTCCCACGCAGAACGCCAACGCCCCCAACTGACCCGTCACCAACGCGTTCCGCGGTTCTGTGGTCGTCGGCCAGCCGTGGGCCCACAGTCGGCGACGGTCGCAGCGAAACGCCGACGCGGCACCGGCTCGCACATATGCGTGTTCGAGATGGACCCAGGCCCATGTGAGCTTCGATGCAGACTGGAGCGCCACTTCAGCCCGTACGTGCCAGCATGTCCCGCATGATCAGGGCGGCGGATGCCGGAGCGGCCTTGACGAAACCGAAGAACGGCCCGAAATCCTGCGCCGCGGAGAAGCCGGTGAGATACAGCCCAGGAACGGTGCTTTGGAGGGCTTCGTCCAGCACTGGAGAGCCATTTCGCATCTTGATGCGTTCCACCAGGTCCGCCAGGAACGGGACGCGGGCCAGTTCGGCCGCGTATCCAGTGGCGAAGATCACCTGATCCACGGTCAAGGACTGGGTGTTCGACATCGTGATCCGCACCGGCCCGCCGTCCGCTGTCGGCTCCGCCAGGACCACTGCGGTCTCCGGCCAGATCCGGACGTCGGCCGCCTCGAGCCGCGCCGGCAGCCACGGCTCCAGCGTGCCGCGGCCGGCCTCCCAACATCGCGCCAGGATTGCTTCCCGCACGGGAACCGGCAAGCGGCGCCACCATCCGGAACCCCGCATCGTGGCCTCGAGGTAGTCGTCAAAGAACGTCCAACTCACCGACGCGAAACGGGGCATGGGATGGCGGTGCACCACATCGACGCGAGCCGCCCCGTGTTCACGGATCAGAGCCGCCCACTCATACGCACTCTGTCGGCCCCCGACGATGAGCACACGCTGCCCGGACAGGGCATCGAAGCGGACCAGGTCACAGCTGTGGGACGCGCGGCCGGACGGGATCGAGCCGCCCCAATCGGGTAGTCGGGTGAAGCAGCTGATACCCGGCGCGGCGACCACGACTTCGGCGCGTATCCGCCCGCCGCTGTCGAGCTCTGCGTGAAACGCGCCGTCCCGGTGGGTGAGGCGCGTGACCAGGTCCTGCCTCAGGGTGATGCCTTTGGCGCGGCGGAACCAGTCGGCATACTCACGAAAGAGCTCCACGGGAATCGGATCAACCTCCTTGGGCGAGAGGGCCCGTTCCCGCAGATACGCCTCCAGGGTGTAGACGCCGGTGGCGTCCAGATGCCAGTCGATGCCCGAACGCAGCAGCATTCCCTGCGGCATGTGCTCGGACCAGAACCCCATCGGCCGTCCGACCACGACCGCATCCACGCCTCGGTCCCCGGCGAGCGCGGCCGCCGACAGCGCAAACGGCCCCCCGCCGATGATGAGCATCGGCACCGACGTGGAATCCTGCATCGTCGTCTCAGGGCTCCGTTCATTCGTCACTCGGGCCACACCGGCGGCCTCTTCTCCAGGAAGGATGCAATGCCTTCGCGAGCTGCCGGGGTCTGAGAGGCATCAGCCATGACCTCGCAAGCGATCTCGTAAGCGTCGGATTCGGGACGGTCCAGCTGTGCGTAGAGGGTTCGCTTCCCCAGCGCCTTGCTGGCCGCGCTGCCACGACTGGCCCGGGCGAGGAGTTCCTCGACCGCCTCGTCCAGTTCGCCGTCGGGGACCACTCGATTGACCAGTCCCCACTCCAGGGCGGTACGGGAACCGATCACCTCGCCGGTGAGGGCCATCTCCATGAGTCGCTTGCGTCCGATGGAGCGGGCCACCGGCACGGCAGGCGTGTGGCAGAACCAACCCCCTTTGCCGCCGGGAAGTGCAAATCCGGCAGACTCACCCGCCACCGCCAGGTCACACGATGCCACGAGCTGACAACCTGCGGCCGTGGCCAACCCATGCACTCTGGCCACCACCACTTGCGGTGCGGACTGAAGAAGCCGCATGACGTCCGTACACAGATGCAGCAGCTCCCGAATGCCCTTGGCGTCCTGTGCGAGTACGTCGGAGAAGTCATGCCCGGCACTGAAAACCGGTCCATTCGCCGCCAGGACAACCCCTACCGCCGGCGAGCCCGACACCTCGGTCAGTGCCTTCTGCAACTCGCGAAGCAGCTCGGTCCTTGGCCTGCACGTGCCCGTTGAACGCTACCGAGGCGACGAGCGCGGGCGGGGTCACGGCGAGGACCTCGTCCACGGCACGGAGCGCGAGGCGGGCGACGACCCTGTCCAGGTTGATCCGCGCCGACGCGTGGACGGGATAGGTTTCTGTGCCAGCAGTGAGCTCGGCTGGACTATGCACCTCGATCCCGTTCGAACCGATGTGCAGCCGCACCGTGCCACCGACGGTCACCTCGCTGACGCCCACACCGCGGATTGCACGGACGTCCCAACCGTCCACGAGACGATCGATCCCGTTCTCCATAGGGCAAGGCTACGGAGCCGGCCGGCCCGAGCGGCGCAGTGGGGGCTCCCGAATCTTCCGAGGACAGGCTGGGACCCCAACCGAGCGGCCCTCAACGCTTCAGCAAGATCGCGTTACAAGCTCATAGCCGACAAGGATCGCTCGCAGACACACACGCGTTCGGTCTGTTTCAGCGCTTTGCCGGCCTGTTCACCACCACCCGTGCCCGGCAGTGCCGTCCTGCCTGCGCTCAGTCCCCTCGGAGAAGCCCTCCTGCGCAGCGACAGCGCCACGTACTGAGCGCCTCTCGGCACACCTCTGCCACACGCTGCGGACACCGCCTCGCGCAGCGCCACCTTGATCCGCTCCGCGGCCGTCGTGCTAGTCGCCGCCGCGGGCCTCGCCTTGGCCGGCAATGCTGGTGCGCTGGTGAGTGCGGGATCGGGTCTGTCCATTGAACGGCTCTGTCTCACATTCGGTGGTGACAGAGTGTGCTGCTATCCGAGGAGGGTGCGCTGGCGAAGGAGTGTGAAGCCTGCTCGTCCGTGCATCTGGCGCGCGATCCGCTTGGTTTTGGTGTTGACGCCCTCGGTGGGGCCGTTGCTGTATGAAAGTTTGAGCGCGGCGATCACTGCGTCCCGGTCTCGGACCAGGCCCCGGGCGAAGGAGTGCAGATGGGGCAGATCGGTTGCGCTGACCTGGACGATCCAGCGTGAGAGGCCGTCGGCGTTTCCTTCGCGAGGCGTCAGGAGTTGGGCGAAGTCCGCGATGTGGGCGGCCAGTTGGGTCATCTCAGGGCAGGCTCCAGTGAGCCGTGCCAGGAGGTCCTGATGGTCGGTCTTGAGGTTGTCGGGCCTGGTGAGGAGCATCCGGGAGAGCCGGCGCGGGGAGATGTGGCTGCGGTCGACGTCCGCGCGCCTTGGTTGATGTACTTGTAGAGCAGGTTGAGGCAGCCGGTGTAGCCGAGGGCCTTGATCTCTTCGAAGAGGTGCCTGACGGGGGCGGCGGGTCCTCGGCCCGGCGTTTTCGCAGGTGCTCGCGGTAGGGGTCGACGAGGCCGGCGCGGTATTTGGGGACGCGAAGCATCCGCTCGGGCCGGTCGGCTCGTGCGTAGCGTTTGATGGTGTTCAGGGACAGCTGCAGCCGGCGGGCGCATTCGAGCAGGCCCACGCCCTGGTCGAGCAGGTCGTGGATCTGGTGCCAGCGTTGAAGGGTGGTTTGGGCGCGTGGCCCGTCGTAGATGGGTGCGTCCAGTACGGTGGCCCAGCAGCTGCTGTGCGCCTTCACCTCGCTGAGGGCGGCCTCGCACAGGTTGTGCAGAACGCGGCGAAGTGGACTTGTCGCTGGTCAGCGTGGACTCTGCTATCTCCCGCGCTCACCACCACGCCGCCGGGATGGTTCTGGACGAGGAGCAGTTGAAAGCTCTGGTGGAGGCCGCCGAGTCCGAAAAGGGGGCGGGAAGAAGGGACAAGAGCCGCAAGACGAACAGGACGGAGACCCGGAACGAGCCGAGCGGCGGCGGCTGCGGCGACGCCGCCGGGCGCGTTTGAAGGCTGCTGACCTGGGTCGTTCTCGGGGTGGGGTGACCAGCAAAGTGCACTTGTCAGCCGACCGGCGCTGTCGTCCGCTGTCGTTCGTCCTCACTCCCGGCCAGGCCGGTGACAGTCCGCAGTTCGCGCGGGTCGTGGACAAGATCAAGGTCCGTGGCAGGAGGGGCCGGCCCCGCACCCGCCCGGACGCGGTCGCCGGCGACAAGGCGTATTCCTCCCGCAGCAATCGCACCTACCTGCGCAAACGCAAAATCCGGGCGGTGATCCCGGAGAAGGCGGACCAAGCGGCCAACCGTAAAAAGAAGGGCTCGCGCGGAGGCCGCCCCGTCAGCCACGACGCCGAGCTGTACAAGGACCGCAACACCGTCGAGCGGTGCATCAACCGGCTGCGCAACTGGCGCGGGATTGCCACCCGCTACGACAAGACTCCCGAGAGCTACCTGGCCGGACTCCACTTGTGCGGCACGATGCTGTGGCTACGCAGCATCACCGGACCTGCATGACTAGTGACCTCGTTCCCGGCCGAGGAAGCACGACAGGAGTCGCCTGAAGTCGTGCGGGTGCTCGAGCGCCGGCACGTGCCCGCATCGGCCGAGCACGTGCAGACGGACATCGGCCAGGTGTTCGAGCAGGGGCAGGGCTGCCGTCCCGAGCGGGGTGACTCGGTCCTCGGCGCCGTGGACGAGCAGCACGGGCGCGCGGACCCCTGCCAGCGTTCGCGCCGAGAGGGTGAGCTCGTCGGCCCAACGTGCCCTAGGTGGAGGGAACAACGACGCGAATGCGGCCGCCCCCGCTCGCATCGCAGCTGCACGGGCAGCGACGGCCGACTCGGTCACGAGCGCTTGGTCGAGGACGAGGCGACTCAACATGTCTCGTGCCCCGAGCGGGCCGGCGGGGGCGGCCCAGACCGCGTCGAGCTCGGCGGACAGCGGCGCCCCGGGGGCGCCCATCGTCGAGACCGCCACGACACGGGTGACCTGCTGGGGACGCGCGGCCGCCAACGCCAGCGCCACGGCACCGCCCATGGAGTGGCCCACCACGGCGTAGTGCTCGACACCGAGAGCATCCATCAGGCCCGCGGCCTGCTCCGTCCACAGCCGGAGCCCACCCCTAGAGCCCGCCGGGATTGGTGTACGGCCGAACCCCGCCTGGTCAGGAGCCACCAGGTGCCAGGACGTGCCCAGCGCCTGTGCCGTCGTTGCCCAGGCGCCGGATCCGGTCGTACCGGGTCCGGAGCCGTGCAGCATCAGCACCGCGGGCCCGGTGCCGCTCTCCATGACGTGGACGGGGGAGCCGTCGACTGTGATGGTCCGAAGTGCCGTCACCGGGGCAGGTCAGGTGTGGTCATGCCGATGCGGAGTTGATGGACTTCGAGAAGAGCTCCATCATCGCCGTGCCGAACTGCGGCATGTCGGGCCATCCGCGGCAGGAGACGAGGTTGCCGTCCACGACGTCGGGAGCGTCGATCACCGTCGCGCCCGCGTTCTCCATGTCACCGGTGATGGGCGGGAAGCACGCCGTCTTCCGGCCCTTGAGCAGTCCGTACACAGCCGGCACCTGCGCGCCGTGGCAGATCAGCGCGATCGGGAGGTTGCGTGCGAAGAAGTGCTCGGTGATGCGCCTGACGTCGGCGTCGACCCGGATCCACTCGGGGGCACGTCCCCCAGGGATGATGAGGGCGTCATAGCTCTCGACGTCGACCTCGGCCCAGGGCACGTCGACCGGCAGCTTTCGGCCGTTCTTCTCCACGTAGGCGTCGGAGTTGGGGTCGAACTCGTGGATGACCAGCTGAACGTCACGCATCGTCCGTGACGAGACGTCGACGTCCCAGCCGCCCTCCTGCACGCGATAGTAGGGATACATGGTGTCGAGCTCCTCGGCGGCGTCGCCGGTCAGGAGCAGCGCTCTGGGCACCTGCTTCTCCTCGCATCTGAGGCGGATGAGGCCGATCCGATCCGATCTGATCCAATTGTGTTAGCATTCCTCGGCCCAGCCCGCCCGTCAAGCCTTTACGCCATACCGTCCGAACCCTTGATTTCGTCGAACAATCGCCGGAACCGCACGCCGGACAGCAGGATGTGCCGACGCATGGCGTAGGCGGCGGCGTCCGGGTCACGCGCGGCGATCGCGGCCAGAACCTCTTCGTGCTCGGCCATCGCCAAGTGAGTGACCTGGGTGTCGTGGAGAAGCCGGAACAGGTGCACGTGCGCGTGCAGGCGAGCGAGCGCTTCGCGGATGAGCTGGTTCTCCGCGCTCAGGGCGACGAGATCGTGAAAAGCAGCGTCGCGGAGCCCGAAGGCGCCATAGGCGCGAGGTCACTTCTAGCGTCTTCGGGAACCTGTTGACATCGGTCGCATGCTGCGGGGTGGTGATGCCCCGCTTGGATCGTATAGGAAAGGTGACGGATGCCAGCCATCCTTCACCCACCGCGGAACCGCCCGCCAGCGCCCTGCTTCGATCACCTAAAGCTCCCCTGATCATGCTCGGCGTCCTGCTCGGTTCCAGCGTCAGCGCGGCGGGGGCGGCGATTCGCCGCCCCCGCCGCGTGAACGGGTCAGCGGTTGAGGTTCTGCATCCACTCCCGCAGCTCGCGCGCCTGCCGCGCGAGCTCGGAACGCGCCGCAGCGTCGCCGGAGGCCTCGTCGTTCGCCAGGTCGACGATCGAGTTCAGCGCCGGGATGGCGGTGGTGTAGTTGGTTGCCAGGTAGCTGTCCCGCGCGATGTCCAAGGCGGCACCGACGGCGTCCGCGGCGTCCGCGGTCAGCAGCCCGGCCGCTCGGTCAGCCTCGATCAGCAGGCTGGTCTCCCGGTAGGACGAGCAGTTGGCGTCCGTGCGGTCGGCGGTCGTCTCGATCCCGCCGAGGATGATCTGCATGAACGCGTCGTCGTAGTACTGCGTCCGGAAGTGGCCGAGGATGTTCGAGAACGCCTTGCCACCGCCCCAGTTCTGGCACCACGCGATCGGGTGGTCGCCGTTCATCAGCCGCAGCGGGTTGGTGGCCGCGTTGCCGCTGTTGAGGCTGCGCTGGTAGCTGTCCTCGTTGAGGCTCAGCAGCGTGTGCACGTCGGCCCGCATGTTGCGGTCGAAGTTGTAGAGTTCGTCCACCGTCATCCACCGGGCGGGGAGATGCGCGGTCGCCGGGTGCGTCTTGTCCTCGGTCACCACCTCGGTGTGGATGCAGCTGCCGCACTGGCCGAACCCGTTCTGGCCGTTCGGATGGTTGGTGAAGAACCCACCGGCGAGGTCGCCGTACCACGGCCAGGTGCCGATCTCGAACGAGTCGGCGGCGCCGTGGATGCCGACATAGCCGCCGCCCTGCTTCATGTAGGCCTCGAAGTTCGGCTGCTCGGTGGTCGGATTGAGCGGGCCCGGGTGCCCGACGTTGGACTCGAAGACGATCGTGTCGTACTGCTTGAGCGTGTCGAGGCTCAGGAACGGGCTCGTGGGCAGCGTGACCGTCGCGAGTTGCGGGTCGTAGACGTCGACGTTGAAGTTGTGCGCGATGCCGAGCTTCTGGATCGCGGCCACGGTGTGCGGGATGTGGTCGTGCCGGAAGCCCGTCGTCTTGGAAAAGATCAGGACGTTGTAGTCGGCGTCCGGGTTGTGCGGGAGCGGGGCGAGCACCGGGTCCGGAATGAACTTCGGGCCCTCCGCGGGCTCAGACTTGAGGCCCGTCGCGGGCTCCGGCGCGAGCCGGCCTTCGAGCTGGTCGATCAGGTAACGAGCATCGCCCACGAGTGTGCTGCGGGCCGAGCCGGGCGGGATCCGGCCGGCGATCGAGACGAACCCGTTCAGGACCTGGCTCGCGCGCTTGGCCGAACCGGCGTCGGCGAGCGCCTTGGCCTGGTCGACCTTGGCTTGGAGCGCCTCGCCGACCTCCGCCGGGACGCTGCCGGCGGTCACGAACCGGGTGATCAGCGTGCCGACGTCCGCGAACGAGGTCGTCACGATGAACGTCTGCGTGTACTTCGCGCTGCTGGAAGCAGCGTCAGAGAGATGCACCGCGAGCGTGTGCACGCCGATCGACAGGTCGGAGGTCTGCACCGGCAACGGCGGGACCAGCTTGCCGTCGAGGTACATGTTCAGCACAGCCACTCCGCCCGAGCCGGGGGCGGGGTCCGTGCGCGTCGGGATAAGCGTGGCGACGTGACCGACGTGACCGTCTGTGATCGCCGGGTACGATGCAGCTGGCGCCCGCGTGTCGATCCGGACCGAGATCGAGCGGAACGCCGCGACGTTTCCGGCCGTGTCGACCGCGCGGTACCGGACGCTGGTGTTGCCCTCCTGCGTGATCACCGCCGACGCCGTGGCCGACGTCGGCGCCCCCTCGACGGGCACGTCGATGTAGGCGGCGCCGCCGTTGAGCGAATACTGGAACTTGGCGATGCCGACGTCGTCGGTCGCCGACACGTTCAGCGTCACCGGGCCGGTGTACCAGTTGTTCTGGCCGGTCGGCGCAGAGGGCGACAGCGTCGCCACGTTGATCGTCGGCGGTGTCGTTTCCTGTGCCCACGACGGTGTCGCGGGGATGAGTGTTGCGGCCGCCGTCAAGAAGGCGGCCACTGCCGATGTGCGAAATCTTCTCCGCATGAGTGTCTTCTCTCTTGCCGCTGTACCGGCGGGTTCGCTGGGTGCGGATGCCCGTGCCGACGAACTCGGGTTCGTCGGCACGGGCGGGTTCGCTAGGTGCCGATGCCCGCGCCGACGAACTCGGCCCAGTTGAGGTTGAACAGGTTGCCGCCCGTGGCGCCACCCGTGACCGAGCGGAACACCAGGAACAGCTCATGCGTCCCGGACATCGAGACCGGGAACGTCTGGCTCGTCCAGGTTCCCGTCCCGCCGGTGGACACGAGGTTGGCCGTGGTCAGGATCGGCCCGGTGATCGAGTCCTGACGGACCTCGATTGCCGCCAGCGGCGACCCGGGCGTGCGGCCGTTCGCCGCGTCCGCCGCGCGGAACGTGATCGAATCGATGTTGGTCAGGTTGAATGGGCCGTTGAGCTGGAGCCAGTCGCCCGAGCCCAGGCTGCCGCGGTGCACGCCGGCGCCGCCGTCGGTGTTGGTCGCCGTGTTGGTGCCGGACTGGTTGACGACGAACTCCACCTCCTGGTGCTTCTGGCGGATCTGGTGCTGGCCGGTCGTGGTCAGCTGTGGGACGCCGCCCGGACCGCCGTGGTCGGTGTAGCGCGCCTGGACCACGCCGGAGACGTTGCCGCCGTGTGAGACGTCGTCGGCGTCCGTGTGGAGCACGCCCGAGCAGCCGTTGACGGACTCCTCGGCGTGGCCGTGCGCGTCGTGGCCGAGCACGAACGTCACCTGCACCTCGGAGCAATTCACCGTCGCGTCCTCGGGGTCCGTGACCGTGACCGAGAACGGGATGTCGTCGCCGAACGCGAACGTCCCGCCCTCCACCGGCGTATTGACGACCACCGTCGGGCTCGTGTTGCCCACGGTGATCACGGTGCTGGTCGAGGTTTGCTTGCCGGACGAGTCGAGCACGGTCAGCACGGCCGTGTAGCGGCCGGACTGCGTGTAGGTGTGTGCCGGGTTCGGGTCGGTCTCGATCGCCGAGCCGTCGCCGAAGTTCCACTCGTAGCGGATCGAGTCGCCGGGATCCTCATCCAGCGAGCCGGCGCTGGAGAAGTTCACGGTCAGCGGCGTTGAGCCGTCGGTGCGGTCCGTGGTGAGCACGGCCTTCGGCGCGCGCTTGCCCTTGACGTACTCCCACTTGTACATGCCCGCGTCGGGGCTGATGACGTTGAACCCGTTGCCGTAGGTCAGCAGGTAGAACGCGCCGTCAGAACCGAACTGCAGGTCCATCGGGTTGTCGCACTCGAACCGGAACGTGCCTGCCCCGGCGTTCGCACGGCTGCCGCAATCCAGGAAGTTGTTGATCTTCTGGACGTGGTTGGTCTGCTTGTCGAGCTTGACCTCGCGCAGCGTGTCCTGCGTCCACTCGCTGATGATCACCGAGTCGTCGTAGTACGGCGGGAACTTGTGAGGGTTCGGGTTCTTCGGGTCGTAGTGGTACTTCGTGACCCCGTGCGGACCGACGCCGCCGGTGTAGAGCTCGGGGAACAGCCGCGGGCATTCGGTCGTCGAGCCGGGCGCGATCGGGCCCGGGGTCGGCGCGTAGTAGGCCTCGCACGGGGTGCCGAGCGGCGCGGTCGGGTTGTTGTCGCGGTAGGAGTACCAGATGTCCGGGTCGGTGACCGGCGGGACGTCCCTCAGGCCCGGCTCGACCGTCGGACCGCCCTCGATATTCCACAGCGAGTCGTTGCGCTGCGTCGGCCCGTCGCAGTCGAACTTCTGAGGCGGGTTGTTCAGCGGCGTGCCCGCGGTGGTGGTGCCGGGCGCGAACTCGTGGAAGTTCCACTGGTAGTGCGCGAGGTCGCGCTTGTAGCACGTCGGCCAGCCGTAGTTGGACGGCTTGCGCACGATCTCGTAGCGGCCGGTGCCCGCCGGGCCGTGCGAGCGCTGCGGTGTCTGGGCGTCGGGCGAGTAGTCGCCGATGTAGGCCACGTCGTTCTCGTCGACCTGGATCCGGAACGGGTTGCGGAACCCCATCGCGTAGACCTCCGGCCGCGTCTTGTCCTGCGGCGCGCCCGCGACCAGCGGGAACAGGTTGCCCGACGGGATCGAGTAGGCGCCCGTGCCGGAGCCGAAGTCGACCTTGTTGGCGTCGGCGTCGGAGATGTTGCCGTCCTTGACCTTGATCCGCAGCACCTTGCCGCGCAGGTCGTTGGTGTTCAGTGCGGTGCGGCGCGAGTCACCGGTGAGCCGCTGATACCAGCCGCCCGCCTGCGCCGTGTTGGTGGCGATCGCCGGCGTGGCGGTGCCGGTCAGGCCGGCGCCGCCGGCGGTGATCTGCGGCTGATCGGACTGCTGCTTGCCGCGGCGGAAGAACACGTTGACGTTCGACGTGTTGACCGGGCCGCCGCTGGTCTGGATCTCGTCCGCCTCGATGTTCGAGAGCGCCTCGAGCGCCGCGTCGATCGCATTGCGATCCGCGTTCCACGCGATCGGCTCCGTCGTCTGGCCCTCGAAGGTCAGCGTGAACGTGCCGCCCGTCGCGTTGGTGACGCGCACGGTCTGCTGCTCGTCGGTCTTCTGCGAGTTGTACGGCCCGTAGCCGCCGGCGTTGATGCCGCCCGCGGGCGTGTCATCGCCGGTGACCATCCAGAGGTTGCCGTGCTTGTCGAAGTCGATGTCGCCCCCGACGTGGCAGCACTCCTGGCGGTTGACCGGCACGCGCATGATCTGCTGCTCGGAGCCCATGTCGAGGTGCGCCGGCGTGCTGTCCTTGGCGTCGACGAACTTGAACCGGCTGAGCTGGAAATAGCCCACGTACGGATCCCACGCGGTCTTGGACGCGGCCACGTTCGGTGGGGTGGTGTTCGGCGTGATCTGGGTGACGACCGATCCGTCGCTCAGCTTGACGTCGGTGACCTCCTTCGCCGAGTAGTAGAGGTAGACCCACTTGTTGGTCGCGAAGTCGGCGTCGACCGCCGGCCCATAGAGCCCGTCCTCGCCCGCGGAGTAGATCTGCTGCGTCATCGGCAGGCTCGGATCGGCGAAGTTGGCGACGACCGTGGTGACGCCCGTGGTCGAGTCGTGCATGCGCAGCGAGCCGAGGCGGTCCGTCTGCAGAACGCGGCCGTCCGGCAGCTGGTCGAAGCCGATCGGCTCCTGCAGGTTCGGCGGCGAGCCGATCTTCGTCTGCTGGTAGTTGGCCAGCACGGTGGCGCCGCAATCGCTGTAGTCCGGGTCGGCCTGGCCCGCGGCCCAGCCGATCGCGCCCTTGAGGTGCTTGGTGAGGCCGGCGTCGAAGCTCGCGGCCGTGTTGCCCAGACCGGTGTAGAACGAGCGGCCGCCCTGGAAGTCCTTGCACCACGAGACCGGGTGATCGGCGCCCATCGTGCCCCCGGCGATCCCGTCGAGGTCGGCTCCCTGCGGCTGCGGCCCGAACGGGTCTTCGACGACGGTGTCGAGGACGTGTGACACACCGCGCACGTTCTTCGTGAAGTTGTACCACTTGTCGGTCCGCGACCAGATCTGCGGCAGATCCTTGGTCGCGTCGTGGACGCGGTCGGCGACCTTCACGTCACCCGATTGCACGTCGGTCCTGCCGGACGCACGCGTCCCCAGGATGTCGGTCAGGAACGACCAGGACTCGTCGGTCTCGACCGCCGAGCCGACGCCGACGAAGCCGCCGCCGTCGCGGAAGTAGTGCTCGAAGTTCGTGCGTTGCGCGTCCGTGAGGGGGCTCGCGAGACCCGTGTCCAGGAACACGACCGCGCGGTACTGCTTCAGCTTCTTCTCCGTGAAATGGTCGCCCACGTCAGCGGGTCCGGGCGCCACGACCGTGAAATGACCGGGTCTGGCCGCATCCCGGATCGCGGCCAGGCCGGCCGACGACACCGCGTCCTGGGTGCTGCGCACCACGAGCACCTTGAAGCGGGCGTCTGGTGGTGCGGCCTCGGCGGCAGGCGCGGACGGCTGCAGCAGCTCCGGTGCAGCGACGGGAGCGGGCTCAGCCGCCGTGGGGGCCGCAGCGCTCACCGGCGTCGCGAGGAGTGTGAGGAAAGGGGCGATGAGGGCTAAGGCCATCGTGGTCGCGGTGCGACGTCTCGGGCGTCGTCCTTTTGCTGGCAGGGCTGCGTCGAGCAGCCTGGCCCACGTTCGATGACGTGGTGACATGAAAAACCCTTCCTGCCTGGGGGATGTCAGGCACGGCGCGAACCGCCGCGCTTATTGCCACTTGGTGGTAGCGGATAGTGCGGTTGCTGGAGGGTGCCGTCTCCAGGTCTGTGGGGCCGTCAGCAAGGGGCCGGCCTGCGTGAGTCCGTGATCGCGGTCGGGTCGTCGATGATGTGGTTGATCACCGTGCTCGCCGCGCCACGGGAGGCGGCGCCGAAGCCGAGCGTGCAGGCGACGAATCGGCACTGGGCGGCTGGAGCTGCCACCGCGAGCCGTTGCAGCTGATCTTGTGCGTGTGGCAGCAGTCGGTGGGCCGGCGAGGCGAAATGGCCTCAGATGACGATCACTCGCGGGTTGAAGAGGTTGGCCAGGATCGAGCCACCGGGTGGCCGACATCGCCAGAGGCCTGACCTCTGGCGACCGGCGCATGACGATGGCGGTGGCACAGGTCGGCGAGTGGCTCGGGCTTCACCGGGGCAGGTCAGGTGTGGTCATGCCGATGCGGAGTTGCTGGATTTCGAGAAGAGCTCCATCATCGCCCTGCCGAACTGCGGCATGTCGGGCCATCCCCGGCAGGAGACGAGGTTGCCGTCCACGACGTCGGGAGCGTCGATCACCGTCGCGCCCGCGTTCTCCATGTCACCGGTGATGGGCGGGAAGCACGCCGTCTTCCGGCCCTTGAGCAGTCCGTACACAGCCGGCACCTGCGCGCCGTGGCAGATCAGCGCGATCGGGAGGTTGCGCGCGAAGAAGTGCTCGGTGATGCGCCTGACGTCGGCGTCGACCCGGATCCACTCGGGGGCACGTCCCCCAGGGATGATGAGGGCGTCATAGCGCTCGACGTCGACCTCGGCCCAGGGCACGTCGACCGGCAGCTTTCGGCCGTTCTTCTCCACGTAGGCGTCGGAGTTGGGGTCGAACTCGTGGATGACCAGCTGAACGTCACGCATCGTCCGTGACGAGACGTCGACGTCCCAGCCGCCCTCCTGCACGCGATAGTAGGGATACATGGTGTCGAGCTCCTCGGCGGCGTCGCCGGTCAGGAGCAGCCCTCTGGGCACCTGCTTCTCCTCGCATCTGAGGCGGGTGACGTCGATCCAATCCAATCCGATCTGATCCAATTGCGTTAGCATTCCTCGGCCCAGCCCGCCCGTCAAGCCTTTACGCCATACCGTCCAAACCCTTGATTTCGTCGAACAATCGCCGGAACCGCTCGCCGGACAGCAGGATGTGCCGACGCATGGCGTAGGCGGCGGCGTCCGGGTCACGCGCGGCGATCGCGGCCACAACGTCTTCGTGCTCGGCCATCGCCAAGTGAGTGACCTGGGTGTCGTGGAGAAGCCGGAACAGGTGCACGTGCGCGTGCAGGCGAGCGAGCGCTTCGCGGATGAGCTGGTTCTCCGCGCTCAGGGCGATGAGATCGTGAAAAGCAGCGTCGCGGAGCCCGAAGGCGCCATAGGCCATGAGCCCGGTGCCCCCCTCCAGCTCCGCCATCTCCTCCAGCAGTCGCCGCAGGCCGGCCACCTGCTGCAATGATGCGCGTTCGGCGGATCTGCGCGCCGCCGCCGGCTCGAGGAGCAGGCGGAGCTCGAGCATGTCCTCGAATCGCTGACGGGTGATCTGGGGGGGAATGTGATAGCCGGCATGGGGCACACGCACGACCAGGCCCTCGGCCTCCATGCGGTTCAGAGCGTCTCGGATCGGCGTCTGTGAGACCCCCAGCTCTCGCGCCAGGACGTCGATCGTGACGCGGGAACCAGGCTCGATCCGTAGCGACATCAGCTGTCCGAGCAGCGTGTCGTACACCTCGTCGGCAAGCCGGCCACGAGATCTTCCCGGCGGCGTTCCGCCCGTCATGGCCCCACGGCCCCGCGCGATCATCGCTTCGTCGTCCATCGTGACGTGAGGTCCTTTCTTACGTCTTCGCGAACCTGTTGACATCGGTCGCAATGCTGCGGGATGTTGATGCTCCCATTCAGATCGTATAGGAAAGGTGACGGACGCCAGCCCTCCTTCACCCGTCCACCCGTCGCGGAACCGCCCGCCATCGCTCCGCTTCGATCAGTTGGAGCTCCCATGAGCATGCTCGATGTCCTACTCGGTTCGCCGCCGGGCCGCACAAAGGCCGAAGGACCTGTCGACTGCTTGAAGCCCCATTACCTCGCGGCGTACTCGTGACGCCGGTCAGCGGGTCAGCCCGTGCGGCAGCCGTCGACCCGCCTGAACATCCCCAGCAACTGCTCGGCGAAGCACGCAGCAAGGCTCCAGAGCTCCCCACCCAGAAGGCAGGCAGGAAGATGCGGCATCCAGAGCGAATAAGACGACTGTCCGTTTCCGGTCGAACGGCGCAGCTGGCGACGGCGGCCATATTAGTGGCCGCGACCATGGCGGCCTGCGGGCAGGATGACGGCGCGGATTCGAGCGCGCCCAAGGCGCCGGCGACCATCCCGGAGCTCACCAAGGACCCGCTGACCCTCAGCTTCATCTGGTTCGACTGGCCCCCCGCTCACGCTCTGGAATCCTTCGCGAACGCGGAGTACACCAAGGAGCGGCCGAACGTGACCATCAAGGTCAACACCGTGCCGAACGCGAACTGGCACGACGCGATGTTCACCCAGTTCGCAGCGCACAAGACCGACTTCGACATCCCGATCCTGGACTCGCAGCACATCGGTGAGGCCGTGACGAACGGCAACATCCTCGACATCACCGACTTCGTCAAGAAGAACATCGACGTCAAGGCCTACAACCCGTACCTCCTGGCGGCCTACGGCCAGTTCCCGCAGGCGGAGACCGGGAAGCGCGACGAGAACGCCAGCCTGTACGGACTGCCGCTGCTCGGCGACACCTGGACGATGATCTATCGCAAGGATCTGATCGGCGACAAGCCACCGCAGACCTGGGACGAGATGATCTCAGTCGCCGAGAAGTGCCAGGCGGACAACCCTGGTGTCAGCGGGCTGGCTTTCCACCAGGCCAACGGCTCCGACGCCGCGGCCGTGACCTACAACACGGTCAACGGCGTCTACGGCGGCAACCTCTGGGACGCCAAAACGCAAAAGATCGAGGGCGTCCTCAACGACGCGGCGGGCCAGGAGGCGATGGACGTCCTGGTCAACAAGATGAAGCCGCTGACCGCCAAGGGCTCCGGCAACTGGTTCATCGACGAGGTGAACGCGGCGGTCGCCCAGGGCAAGGCATGCATCGCGTTCAACTGGATCGCCGCGAGCGGCGGCCTGCTCGACCCGAAGCAGTCGACGCTCGGCACCACGCGGGAGCAGATCCTCGACAAGCTGGGTTTTGCCACCCTGCCGAGCCAGAAGACGAACCTGGTGCCTCTCGGCGGCATGGGGATGCACGTGTCGGCCTACTCCTCCAAGGCGAACCAGGCGGAGGCCCTGAACTTCATGAAGTGGTTCGAGCGGGCTGACATCCAGAAGAAGTGGGCCGCGGCCGGTGGCGTGCCATCGCGTACGGACGCCCTTCAGTCGCCCGAGTTCCTCAATGCCGGGCCGTTCAACCAGGTGTACGCCGACTCGGTTCCGCGGATGCGGGACATGTGGAACGTGCCCGAGTACGCGCGCCTCGTCGACATCGAGAACACCAATGTGAACGCGGCTCTCAACGGCACGAAAAAGCCGAAGGATGCGCTCGACGACATCGCCAAGGAGCAGCAGGGCGTGCTCGACTCCGGCAGCGGCAAGGGCGGCGGCGGACTGTGAGTGACACCGCCCCGCTGACGACCGACCACCCCGAGCAGGTGGCGTCCGCGACGCCGCCTGCACCGGGTCGGTCCCGCCGCTTGAGCGACCGCGGGCTCGCCGTGGCCTTCATCTCCCCCGCGCTGCTGCTGCTGCTCGCGATGTCGGTGTTCCCGTTGCTGTGGGCGTTGTACCTGTCTTTCACCGACTACTCGGCCACCCGCGGGGGGCCGGCGCATTTCGTCTGGTTCGAGAACTACACCGCCATCCTGACTTCGGCGCAGGTTCACACGAGGGCCTTGACGACGTTGATCTACGTGGTCGGCGCGGTCACCCTGCAGACCGTGCTCGGCTTCTCCATCGCCTACCTGATCTCACGGCGCACGCACGGGCGAGGACTGCTGACCACTCTGTTCCTGGTCCCGATGATGCTGTCGCCGGTCGTGGTCGGGCTGTTCTGGCGATTTATGCTCGACGCGCAGTTCGGCGTGATCAACAGCATGCTCGACTCGCTCGGCCTGGGGCAGGTGGAGTGGCTCACCCAGCAGCGAACGGCACTGATCTCCCTGATCGTGGTCGACACCTGGCAATGGACGCCGTTCATCATGCTCATCGCACTCGCGGGCCTTACCGCGGTCCCCAAGTACTTGTACGAGGCCGCCTCGATCGACCGGGCGTCCGAGTGGTTCCGGTTCCGCACCATCACTCTTCCGCTGGTGTGGCCGCTGCTCCTCATCGCTGTTCTGTTCAGGGCCATCGAGGCCTTCCGGCTGTTCGACCTCGTCTACATCCTCACCAGCGGCGGTCCGGGGGTCTCCACCGAGACGTTGTCGTTCCACGTCTACAAAGTCGCGTTCCTGGGCTTCAACACCGGAACCGCCTCGGCGTACGGGATCCTCATGGTCCTCGTCGTCATCGTCCTTACGCAGCTCTACTTGCGCTACTTGAACAAGCTCAAGGAGGACTGATGGCCGTCTCCGTCGACGAGGCCGTGTCCACAGGCCCTGTCCAGGATCACACGCCCCCCGCGCGTCGCTTCGGCGGCCGGGGTCGCTCCGTGCTCGAGGTCGCGCTGCTGACCGTGCTGGCCGTCGTGATGCTCTTTCCGGTGCTGTGGATGATCGAGACGTCCATCAAGGAGAACCGGGACGTCTACGCCATCCCGGCCAAGTTCTTCCACTTCACGGTCACCATGGACCATTTCAAGGACGTGTTCGTCGCCCCCGGCGGCGGTCGCTCGGAGTTGTCCGTCGCGTTCCTCAACTCCCTCCTTGTCGCCGGGGCCTCCACGGTGCTGGCCACCGTGCTGGGGGTCCCGGCGGCCTGGGCCTACTCGCGCTTCGCCGTGAAGGCCAAGAAGGACCAACTGTTCTTCATCCTGTCCACCCGCTTCATGCCGCCTGTGGTGGTCGTGATCCCGATCTTCCTCATGTACCGCGAAGTCGGGCTCATCGACAGCAAGCTCGGCCTGATCCTCATCTACGCCGCCTTCAATGTCCCGTTCACGATCTGGATGATGAAGGGGTTCGTCGACGAGGTGCCCGCAGAATACGAGGATGCCGCCATGCTCGACGGCTACACCCGCTTGCAGGCGTTCCGGCGGTTCACCCTTCCCCTGCTCCTGCCCGGCATCGCCGCGACGGCGGTCTTCGCACTCATCTTCTCGTGGAACGAGTTCGTGTTCGCCATCTTCCTCACCTCCGGCGACGACGTACGGACGGCCCCACCCGCCATCGCCGGCCTCATCGGCGGAACCACCGTGGACTGGGGTCTCGTGGCCGCCGCCTCCCTGGTGTTCGCCCTACCGGTGCTCGTCTTCGCCTACCTGGTGCGCAAGCACCTCGTCGCCGGTGTGACGCTCGGGGCGGTGCGACGCTGATGGCGGGCATCGAGGTGACCACCCTGCACAAGCGCTACCCGGACGGGACGGTCGCAGTCGAGCACGTGGACCTGTCCATCGACGACGGCGAGCTGTTCGTGATGCTCGGCCCTTCGGGCTGCGGCAAGACGACCACGCTGCGGGCCATCGCCGGCCTGGAGCGGCAGACGACGGGCGACATCCGCATCGGCGACACCTTGGTCAACGACCTGCCGCCGGCAGAGCGCGACATCGCCATGGTGTTCCAGTTCTACGCTCTCTACCCGCATCTGAGAACCCGCGACAACCTGGCGTTCCCGCTGCGGGCCGAGGGATTGCCCAAGGCGGAGGTGCGCGAGCGGGTCGACGAGACCGCCCGGCTGATGCGGCTCGGTCCGCTCCTGGACCGGCGACCGCACCGGCTGTCCGGCGGGGAGCAGCAGCGCGTCGCGCTTGCTCGCGCCCTGGTGCGACGACCTCGCGCCTTCCTCATGGACGAACCCCTCACCAATCTGGACGCGGAGCTGAGGGCGGACATGCGCACGGAGATCAAGCACCTGCAGGGGGGACTGGGGACGACGATGGTCTACGTCACCCACGACCAAGTCGAGGCGATGTCGCTCGGCCACAGAATCGCCATCCTCAACAAGGGCCGCGTCGAGCAGATCGGCACGCCGCTGGAGGTCTACGACCGTCCGGCGAGTCTCTTCTGTGCCGCATTCATCGGCTCCCCGCCGATGAACCTGATCGAGGTGGAGCTGGCCGACGGGAAGCTGCGCAGTCAGGGCGGACTGGTCCTCACGCCACCGCCAGGCCTGCCGCGCGACCGTCGCCTGGTCGCAGGCGTCCGGCCGGAGGCGCTGGAGGTCACGGAACCAGGGGCGGAGCGTTCGGCCCCGGCCCGCGTGGTCTCGGCGGAGTGGCTGGGAGACGAAATCATCTACGTGGTTGACCACGGTGGCCGGCGCGACGTACGGGTTCGGATGCCACCGACTGTCCGTTTCGCCGCTGACGCGCCGGTCGGGCTGCGGCACACCGGCGGGCCCCCGCCGGTCTACGACGTGCGCACGGAAGAACTGGTGGCCTGATGGGAACCGTGGCAGTGCACGGGCTGCGCAAGTCCTTCGGCAAGGTCCAGGCCCTGGACGGGGTGACGCTGGACGTGCCGGACGGCTCGTTCTTCGTCGTGCTCGGGCCCTCCGGGGCAGGCAAGACGACGACCCTGCGAGCGATCGCCGGCCTTGAGAGGCTTGACGCCGGGTCGGTGCATCTGGACGGGAGGGACGCGACCGGTGACTCCCCGGCCGCACGCGACCTGGCCATGGTCTTCCAGAGCTACGCCCTCTACCCGCGACTCACGGCGTACGAGAACATCGCTTCGCCGCTGCGGGCACGCCGCTGTTCTTCGAGCGAGATCGCCGCTGCCGTCGAGCAGATGTCGAGCCTGCTGCACATCGGACGTCTGCTGCAGCGTCGTCCCGCGCAGCTGTCGGGCGGTGAGATGCAGCGTGTCGCGCTGGCGCGGGCGCTGGTCCGTCGCCCGCGCGCGTTTCTCATGGACGAGCCGCTGACGAACCTCGACCTCAAGCTCCGCGTCGAGATGCGCACCGAGCTCACCCGCATCCACCGGAGTCTCGGGGGAACCTTCGTCTACGTGACCAACGACCAGGTCGAGGCCCTGTCCATGGCCGACCAGGTGGCGGTCCTCAAGGAGGGGAAGGTGCAACAGGTCGGAACGCCGACCGAGGTGTACGAGCGACCAGCCAACCAGTGGGTCGCAGGCTTCGTCGGGAGCCCGTCGATCAGCCTCCTCCCCTGCCGCGCCGAGGGGGATCGTCTGGTCGGGGCGGAAGGCTGGACGCTGCCGCGGCCCCGCTGGACCACGGCTGAGGACGGTCGTCCGCTGCTGCTGGGCCTGCGGGCAGAGGACCTGTCCATCGAGCAGCGTGGGGACGCGTCGTTGCCGGGTGAGCTCTACGGCCTTGAGCCGCTCGGTGACCGAACGGTGGTCGACGTCCGAGTGGGGACGGAGATCCTCAAGGTCAAGGCACGACCCACCGTCGCGGGTACGCCGGGCGAGCGGCTGCTTGTCACGGTCGACCTGGACCGTGCGCACCTGTTCGATGCGGCCACCGGGCTGGCGCTGTCCGAGGCCGGGGGGTAACCGCGCAGGGCGGCGACGTCAACATGCGCCCGACGTGGCAATCGAGCCTCGGCGGACCGTCACCGGTGAGCACGGCCTGATGACGCTGAAGCAGCCATGGCCCGAGAAGGCGATCGGTGGCGCGAGGCGTCGCCCTGCAGCCAGGGCCAAGGCCACGTTCGACCCGCTCGGCAACCTCGACCCCGACGAGGTCGTGTGACCCGTTCGTCAACGCGCGTGGCGCGATCGCTGAGGTCACGCTGGACATCACCAAGAACATCACAGGAGGCGACGCAATGAGTGACCCGATGAACGTCCTGCCCCCCGAGCACCGGCGGCTCCGGATTGGCGACGCCTGGCGCGACGCCGCCGGCGGAGCCACCTTTGTCGT
Source organism: Streptomyces sp. NPDC001902 (assembly GCF_042891295.1). Lineage (NCBI taxonomy): Bacteria > Bacillati > Actinomycetota > Actinomycetes > Kitasatosporales > Streptomycetaceae > Streptomyces > Streptomyces sp. NPDC001902. Next base: position 86,476 of record NZ_JBIATA010000031.1, read on the forward strand.
CGAGGATCCGGCCACTGGCAAGACCATCGCCGAGGTGTCGGACGCCGACGTCGTTGACGGGCTCGCCGCTCTGGACGCGGCGAGCAAGGCAATGGCGGAGTGGGCGGCGACACCGCCGCGAAAACGGTCGGAGTTGTTGACCGCGACGCACCGGGCACTGACCGAGCGATCCGAGGAGATCGCCCGGCTGATAACGCTCGAGATGGGCAAGCCGCTCGCCGAGGCTCGGGGAGAGGTGGCCTACGGCGCCGAGTTCTTCCGTTGGTTCGCCGAGGAGGCGGTGCGCGTCGAGGGGCGCTACAACACCGCTCCCGCTGGTGGATATCGCATCCTCACCGTGCCGAAGCCGGTCGGACCGTGCGTCTTCGTGACGCCCTGGAACTTTCCGTTGGCCATGGGTGCCCGGAAGATCGCTCCTGCGCTGGCGGCGGGCTGCACGACGATCACCAAGCCGGCAGCCCGGACGCCACTCACCATGTTGTTCCTGGCCCGCATCATGGAGGAGGTCGGCGTTCCCCCGGGCGTCGTCAACGTCGTGACAACCGAGCGTTCCGGCGAGGTGGTCTCAGCACTGCTGGCCGACCGCCGGACCCGCAAGCTTTCGTTCACCGGGTCGACCGAGGTCGGGCGCGTGCTGTTACGACAGGCGGCGGACAACGTGCTGCGCACCTCCATGGAACTGGGTGGCAACGCGGCCTTGATCGTGTGTGCCGACGCGGACCTGGACGTCGCGCTCGACGGTGCCATGGTGGCCAAGATGCGCAACATCGGGGAGTCCTGCATCGCGGCGAACCGAATCTACGTCGAGGAGCCGGTGCGCGAGGAGTTCACGGCGCGCTTCGCCCAGCGGATGGGCGCGCTCTCGGTGGGCCATGGTCTCGACGACGGCGTGGACGTCGGGGCGTTGATCGACGATGCCTCGGTCACCGAGATCGACGAACTCGTCGCCGACGCGGTCAATCGCGGCGCCCGCGTCCTGGTGGGCGGCGAGCGTCCGGATGGGCCAGGCCATTTCTACCCGCCTACGGTCATCGTCGACGTGCCCGAAGACGCGCGGATACTGCAGGCGGAAATCTTCGGCCCGGTGGCGCCGATTATTTCGTTCACGTCCGACGACGAGGTCATGGCGAAGGCCAACGACACCGAGCACGGCCTGGCCGGATACGTCTTCACCCGTGACCTCCAACGGGCGCTCCGGTTCACCGAGGGGTTAGAGACGGGGATGGTCGGCATCAACCGCGGTCTGATCTCGGACCCGTCAGCTCCGTTCGGAGGCGTGAAGCAGTCCGGGATCGGCAAGGAGGGGTCGCACGAGGGCATCCTTGAGTACCTCGACGTCACCTACGCGGCGATCGACCTACCGTGACCGGTTTGCTGCTCCGGGTGCCCGCCGAGGATCACCGCGCCCCGTGCACACATGACCTGACCGGCCTCCACCCGTGGGGCGGGACCCGGGCCATGGCCGGCACGAATCCGCTGGCACCCGGGGACGCCGTCGACTCCGCCGGTGTGCGCGCCACAGACGCGGCCGCGGCGGTGGATGGGGCGATCAGCCCTTTCGGTGGTCCCAAAGGCTACGCCCTCGGGCTCATGATCGAGGTGCTGGTCGCGACCTTGACTCGTACCGCCCTTGGCGACGATGTCCGCGGGACCCTCGACCCGACTGACCCGCCCACCAGGGGCGACGTCTTCATCGCGATGGACCCGAGGGCGCCCGGGCACGACCGAGTCTGGGAGCCCGGCGCGCGCCTGCGCCACCCGGCAGCCGACGCCGTCCCGGTCTCGCAGGTGAACTGGACGTCCGCCCAGCACATCACCGCCGACGTTCCAGAGAGGCACTGACATGCTTGAGACCGTCCGCGGACCACGCCAGCTGATAGTGGGCGAAGGGGTCGCGCAGAACATCCCACGAGTGGTGGCCGAGTGTGGCTCGCGAGTCCTCATCGTGACCGACCGGGTTCTTCTGGGGCAGCCGGGCGTGGCCGAGATCGTGGCCGCCGTGCGGGAGAAGGTCGAAGTCGTCGGGGTGTTTGCCGACGCGACTCCGGACGTGCCACTCGCCGATGTCGCCCTGGCCGTCTCGGTCGCCGCAGAGGTGGACGCCGACGTAATCCTCGCCATCGGGGGTGGCACGGTGATCGACCTCGCCAAAATCGTCGGCGTCATCCGGCGCCACGGTGGGATGCCGCCCGACTTCTACGGCGAGTCGAAGGTGCCGGGGCCGACGATTCCTCTCGTCGCGGTCCCGACGACGTCAGGCACCGGCTCCGAGCTCACGCCCGTCTCGGTGTTGACCGACCCGGACCGCGAGCTGAAGGTAGGGGTCTCCAGCGTCCACATCGTGCCCGACTTCGCCATCGTCGACCCCGAGCTCACCTACACCTGCCCTGCGACCGTCACTGCCCACTCCGGCATCGACGCGTTTTGTCACGCGGTGGAGAGCTACACCGCGCGACCCCGGGCCCACGGACCGCGCGACCCGGTGGAGCAGGTCTTCCTCGGCCGCAACCCGATCACCGATCACTACGCGCTCCTGGCTGCGAAGCGGATCGCCCGCAGCTTGCCCCATGTCGTCAGGGACGGAGGCGACAAGGACGCGCGCGCGGACATGTCCTATGGGTCCATGCTAGCCGGGCTCGCATTTTCCCACGCAGGCAACGCGGCTCCGCACGCCCTCCAGTACCCCATCGGCGCAGCCACCCACACACCGCACGGCCTGGGCGTCGGGCTGCTGCTGCCCTACGCGCTGGACGCGGCCAGAGATGCCATCGGCGACCGGTTGGCCATCCTCGCCGGGGTGTGCGGGCTCGACGTGACCGACGCCTCGGATGCCGAGGCCGCAGATACGTTCCTCACCTGGCTCGACGGGCTCCTTGCCGACATCGGCATCCCTGCCACCTTGGCGGACATCGGCGTGGCGCGCGCCGACCTCCCGCGCTTCGCGGAGATGGCCAGTGGCGTCACCCGCTTGATCCAGAACCATCCAGGCCCGACCGACACGGCCAGTCTGACCGCGATCCTCGAAGCGGCCTGGATCGGGGACCGGACCCGACACGTCCTGACTCCGGAGCAGAGATAGTGACGGGCCTTTCACATGACGACGAGTTCCCTGCCCCACCCTGGGTATCGGAATTGTCGGCTACGACTTAGTACTACAGCAGTACCTCGTGGCTTGACCTGGGGAAACGTCGAGTGGTGGGAGTGTAGCGGGCAGGATGCCGTCACGGACGGCTTCTGCCCGCTCGCCCCTCGAAGGAGTGCCCACGACGGCAAAGTCGTCCCGGCCGGGGAAGCCTCGCGTCGTGATCACCGAACAGGCAGCCGAGACCTGGGACCGCGACCTGGACCACCTCTTCACCACCATCGGGCACCACTTCAGCCGCGTCGAACCACGCCGCCGCATGCGGGACTACGTACGCGGACTGTTCGCCCCGGTGGCCCGCAAGAACAGCTGGCAGCTCGCCGAACACGTCGGCCACGCCACCCCCGACGGACTGCAGCACCTGCTCTCCCGAGCCCACTGGAACCCCGACAACATCGGCGACGACCTGCAGACCTACATCGCCGAACACCTCGGCCGCCCCCACGGGGTACTGATCATCGACGACACCGGCTTCCTGAAGAAAGGCCGCGAATCCGCAGGAGTGCAGCGGCAGTACTCCGGAACCGCCGGGGCTTGTTTCTGAATAACTGTCAGGATTGATCTTGGCGGTGCTCGTCAGGCAGCCGGACTCGAAGCTGTTCGAGGGTCCGGGCGGGTGGTCCGGGCATGGGTGTGACGGCGATGCGGTGCAGGTCCAGGAGCCGGTGGCCGTCCTGGAATTGGTTGGAGAGGTTGGTGCGGGTGACGCCCAGCAGCCGGGCCAGGAGTGTGCTGGTGATCGCCCTGCGTCGGCGCAAGAGCGCGGCCAGGAGGCGGTGGTAGTGGTCGAGGCTGCTGGTCTGCGGGTGGAGGTAGCTGCGGGGACGGTGGAAGCGGCGCTGGAAGGCCGCCTCGGCCAGCGCGTCCCAGTACGGCTCGGAGACTGCCACCAGGCGTTCGAAGTCGGACCGCGGCATGCCGGTCAAAGTCGGATCGCTGAGTATCTCGGTCAGGGCCGGGTCGATCCGCCGGGCGGTCGCCGGCTCCGGCCCGCGGCATCGCGCGGACCAGGCCGGACGGTGGGGAATCGCGGCTGTCCCACTTGGCGGTGCCGCCACCGTGCCCGATCCCGGGCCGTCCGCTGCCCGCACGCCATCCAGGCATGAAGATCACGCACTGCGGCTGGAGCGCTGGAAGGCCAGTGCCAAGCACATGAACTTCCGTGCCACGCTCGCCGGGAGGCCACCCAAGCGTGGATGCCGCCCCGAGCGTCGACCGCGCATTTGATCGCGACCTGCGACTGAAGGGCCTCACCCTTTCTGCGAATGCGCCGTCCAGCGACGTCAGGCGTGATGTGCCGATTCCAAAACTGGGCCAGAACTTCGTCGGGGGGAGGGTGAGTCATGGCCGAGTGAAGGAATGTGCTGCTGTGGCGGAATTTGGCGTAGCGAGCGCTGTCCTGCCGGGCTACCTCCTGAGTCGGGCAGATAATCCGCAACACCCTCTTGGGGGTGCCGATGAGTGAAAGACCTCGTCGGCGGCATCGTTCGGACCCCTAGGGTGGCGCCACTCGCACGCCGGACAGTTCCCAGTCGGGGGCGATCGTGCTGGTCGCGATGCTTCTACCCGGCGGCGGAGTGTCCCCGGGACTCAGAAAATGATCAGGCGGCCCTCGGAAATGACCTCGCTGGACTCGCTTCCGCGTTTTCCGTTCGGGGCAATCCTCATGAGGCCCCGGTCCACAGCTCCGGGACATCCCAAGCCTCACGGAAGCTGCGCAGGAATCCTCGCCCCACGCCTGCGAACCATTATCGAGAGCCCCCAAAAACGGAGCCGCGCTGATCTCAGTTCCCATCCGCCGAGGCCGCACGTCGCACGCCAAAGGCGGCCCGCCGCCCTGGCAGGGCGTCCCTATGCTCTCGATCGCAAGATCAGCAAGCATCGGGAGGTGCTCCTTCATGTCCATACCCCGCATACCCGCCCGCGCAAGGCGAAGGCGGATACGTGCCGGCGTGGTTGGGCTGGCCATAGCCGGACTCATGGCGTCCCTGCCCGCCAACGCCGTGGCGGCGACGGCCGCACCGTCCGCGACCGTCGCGGCCCCGGTCGCGTCGACGGCATCCGCGTCCGACTGGCCGTACGCGGGTGGCGACCTCGGCGACACGCACAACGCGGCCGCCGAGCGCACCATCGGCACGGACAACGTGGCCAACCTGAAGACGAAGTGGACCTTCACCACAGGAGACAGCGTTTCGGCCACGCCGACCGTGGTGGACGGCTACGTGTACGCGCCGGACTGGGCAGGCAACCTGTACAAGGTGCAGGCGACGACCGGTCAGAAGATCTGGAGCCACCAGATCAGCGAGTACACCGGGACCGCCGGCGACATCTCGCGGCTCAGCCCCGCGTACTGGAACGGCGAGATCGTCACCGGGTCGGGCGAGCAGCGCAGCGACAGCACGGACGGCGCGTTCCTCTTCGGGATCGACGCCCTGACCGGCACCAGGCTCTGGAAGACCCAGATCGACGCCGACCCAGCCGCCATCGCGACCTCGTCGCCCGTCATCGCCGACGGTGTCGTGTACGTCGGCGTGTCGTCCAAGGCCGAGAAGTTCCCCCCGCCGTACACCTTCCGCGGCAGCGTTGTCGCCCTGGACGCCGTCACCGGCAAGAAGCTGTGGAAGACCTACGTCGTTCCCGAGGGCTACACCGGCGGCGCCGTGTGGGGCAGCAACCCGGTGGTCGACGAGAAGACCGGGCTGGTGTACGTCGGAACGGGGAACAACTACACCGTGCCGCCCGGCGTATGCACCTCCTCCGACGAGACCGACTGCGATCCCGGGGCGGCCGACAACTACCAGGACTCCATCGTCGCCTTCGATATGCACACCGGCGAGATCGTCTGGGGCACCAAGACCCTGACCGCCGACACCTGGACCGTCGGCCAGCGGTTCGGTGACGACTTCGACTTCGGCGCTGGTCCCAACCTCTTCACCACCACCGTCGACGGCAAGACCACCGACCTGCTCGGTATCGGCCAGAAGAGCGGCGTCTACTGGACGCTCGACCCGGCCACCGGAAAGATCGTCTGGGCCACGGCGGTCGGCCCCGGCGGCAACCTCGGTGGCCTGCAGTGGGGCTCGGCGGCCGACGGCAAGCGCATCTACGTCGCCAACACCAACACCAACCACCTGCCCGTGACGCTCACGTCCGCGACCGGGCAGAAGTCGACCACCACGGGCGGATTCTGGGCGGCCCTCGACCCGGCCACCGGGAAAATCCTGTGGGAGACCGCGACGCCCGGCTCGGCGTCCCCCATGTCCTTCGTGTCCAGCGCGAACGGCATCGTCTACGGCGGATCCACGAACCCCACCGGCAACAACATGTACGCCCTGGACGCCGCGACCGGCGCCGTCAAGTGGGGCTTCCCCAGCGGGGGCGCGGTCCTCGGCGGCGCGTCGATCGTGGACGGCTCGGTGTACTGGGGCTCCGGGTACCACACCCAGAACCTGGGCCCGTTCTTCCCGACCAAGGGTGACAACAACAAGCTCTACGCGTTCTCCCTTCCGCAGACCCTTCCGCAGACCGTCTACGTCTCGCCGACCGCCGTTCCCTCCGCGGCCGACACCAGTTGCAGCACTCCCGCCTTCAGCTCGATCAACGCGGCTGTCAAGGCAGTGGCCGGCGGTGGTCGAGTCGTCGTCTGCAACGGCACGTTCCACGAGGACATCGCGGTGTCCAAGCCGCTGGCTCTCGAAGCCCGTTCGAACGTCACCATCGACGCTACCGACCTCATCAACGGCATCGAGATCAGCGCGCCCGACGTCACGGTGACCGGGTTCACGGTGAAGAACGCCGTCGGCGAGGGCATCCTGGTCAACAGCGTAAAGAACGCGACCATCGCGAACACCATCGTCACGGGCAACAACACCGGTACGGGCCCGAACGCCGTCGCCAATTCCTACGCTCCGTGCCGGCCGACGCAGGACAAGCCTGGTGACTGCGGCGGAGGCATCCACTTGCTCGGCAGTTCCAACGCCACCGTGCTGGCCAGCACCGTCAGCGGCAACAGCTCCGGGATCGTCATCAGCGACGAGACAGGTCCCGCCTCGGGCAGCACCTTCAGCGGGAACTCCGTACACGGCAACGCCCTGGGCTCCGGCTTCACCCTGGTCTCCCGCAACGGGTCGGCGGCTCCTGGAGGCGTGCGCGCCCCCAGTGCCGGTGGCGTCTTCGGCAACAGCGTCACCAGCAACAACGTGTTCGACAACGGACTTGAGGCGGGCGGCGGCGGGATCACCCTCGCGTCGGCCGTGGCCGGCGGCGCGGTCTACGGCAACACCGTGCAGAGCAACGTCGTGACCGGCAACGGCTGGGCGGCTGTGGCTGTGCACGGTGGCGCGTCAGGCCTGGACCTGGGCGGCAACGTCGTCAGCAACAACCAGATCGGCACCAACAACGTCGTGGGGGACTCCTACACGGGCACCACGCACGATCTGCAGTCGACGGGTCTGCTTGTGAGCACCGTGGAGCCGATGTCCATCCAGATCACCGGAAATACGATCTCCAGCAACGTCTTCGGCATTTGGACGCACGGCCCGGTCACGGCGGCCAACGCCGCCGGAGCCAACAACTTCAGCAACGTCACCACCCCGGTGTCGGCTCACTAGAGCCCGTCCACCGCCCCGGCGTGCCGTGGAAGGCACGCCGAGCCGCGTCCTGCCGAAGGCCCATTCGGCAGGACGCGGCGGCGCGCCGCTGAGAGCCGTCGACTGCATCGAGGCGAGCAGCGACGGCGGGCGAAGTGAGGTCCGCCCGTGGACGAAAGCCCGGTTGTGGACCGGGAATCGTCCGCTCGCGGCCCGGAGCGGGAAGCTCCCGCTCCTTCGCGGCATCAGTGAACGAGCGAGCTCGGTGTCTCGCCGAACTGCCGCTTGAAGGCCCGGCTGAAGTGGCTCACATCGGCGAAGTGCCATCGAGCCGCTACGGCGGATACGGTGTACCTCCCGCCCAGTGCGACGAGTTCTTCGCGCGCTCGCTCCAAACGGCGCCGCCGGACGTATGCCATCAGGGACTCATCGACTTCGGCGAAAGCTCGGTGCAATGTGCGAACCGAGACCGACAGAGTCCTTGCCACCTCGGCCGGAGACAGGTGAGGCTCCAGGAGCCGGGCTTCCACGCAGTTGCGGGCAGCCGTGCGCAGCGAAGGGCGGAAGGCAGGGTCGGCGGACACCCCTCGGGACATGAGCGCGCCTGCCAGCAACTGCACGACGGATTGCTGAGCGGCGTGGACGCCTGCCGGACTCAATTCACCCCGCATCCTGCGGATCAGATGAAGCTGTCCCAGCAGCAGCCGCGCCTCGGGAGCTTTCTGGGAGATGACCGTGAGCGTCGGCAGCTGGTCGAGTCCGGTGCCGGTCAGTGTTTCGGAGGGCAGCAGCAGTACCCGCGCCCGTGTGCCGGGGCGGTAGGAGAACTCCCGCGGCACCTGTGCATCCCGTACGCACATCGTGCCCGGTGGGACCTGAACGGTACGACCTGCTTCGGTGAGGCTCAGCCCGCCACTGTGCATGATGTGAACCACCGTGCGTCGCTCCGTGGCCCGCTTCATGCCTATGACGCCTTCCACCGCGTCGCCGTATTGTTCGCTCACGGCAATGTCCCCGATCTCGGAGGAGTCCACCCAGCACCGGTAATGGCCTGTCGTGTACTGCCGCGGAACGCGCAACGAGTGCACGTGCCAAGGACGAGCGTCGTTCAGTTTCCGCCACCGCTGTCTCAGCAACTCGTCGCGCTGCGCGTGAGCCAGTGCAACCTGGATGTGCATGCGAGGTGAACTGGAGTTGGACGGCGAGTCGACGCCCGAGATGCCTGGCATGATCACATCCGAAGTGTATATGGTCACCTGACCGCGATCGTGCGCCGGGAAATCACCGGAACCACACCCACGCGCCAAGTCCGTCGGCATGTAGGTCGGTGGCCGGATCAAGCAGTCCGATCGTTCCGGAAGAGCTGGTACGGAAGCGGGCGGAGATGCGGTGCGCGTGCCGGTCCGTGCCGGTGACTCTGCTGATATGTGCGCCGACCTTCGAGGTAGGACAGGCCGTGCGAGCCCGTCAAGCTTGATTCACAAGTACCGCTGGCCATGCCAAGCTGCGTAGCAGCCGTCAGTCGGCCGTGGCAGGGCCGGCCCCGCTCGCCCTGGGTGCGCGGCGATTCCGGCGGCCCTCAGCTGAGCTGCTCACCGCGTCCGACGGCGATGCCCTCGGGGCCACGGACGTAGCAGAGCCGGTTGACGTTCTCGTACTGGTGCGCCAGACGTGCCTTTTGCAGCAGCAAAGGGCGGTGGCGATACCGCGGAAGGCCAGTCATCGAGGGGATCGCGGTCGTATCGGTGGTTGAGCCGGCGGTAGTCGGCCCGCCAGGACACGGTGCGCCCGGGCTCACCTTCGGCGCTGGAGGAGGAGCCGACCGACGCGGCGTGGCCCGGCAGCACGGACGCCTGTGGCATCACCCCGGCCGGGCATCACCTCTCAGCCCGCTCCAAGGCGCAAGGCACCACCGCAGCCGTCCGCTGCTCGGGACGGCCGACACCACCCCCGGCACCTTCAGGCCCAGCACCTCCCGCTCCTTCCGCGGCACAGGCCTGAACCGGTCAGTCGGGCTCTGCACATCGACCGCCTGATGCGGACGTACTCAGTTGTACGTCGCGGTCGCGATGACTGGCTGAGAGCTGGGGACTCCCCAATGCCGGGATGACCTGCGCACCCCCGATGACCACGACCACCAGGCCTACAAGGCGGATGTCGGCGTTCAAAACCGTCCACGCCCACCAGTGAGAAGACCCCAAGCCGGTCATGGCTGACCTGGTGCTGATCGTGGGCGCCGTCGACGAGCCGACCCTGAGCGCGGGACCGGCGCCGTGGGAACGGGCGCCCGCCCGCCGCCGGGGCAGAGTCCCCGTGAGCCGACGCCACGTGTCCGCACCACGGACGTCCGCACAGCCCCCTTCGGCTGGTCATGCCCATTCCACTGTTTCGGCGGGGCGGCGGGGGGACGGCAGCCGATGCACCGAAGAAGGATGACGGGGGCTGCCGCACGGGAAAACAAGTCATCACACTCATGCTCGGCCACGCGTCGATGCGTACGCTCACCTTCGCGGCCATCACCGGACTGGGCTTCGAACGGGATCTGGTTCCGATATGCCGTATCCGCACATGACGACAGGTTCATGGCGATTCGGAAGGTGAGAGGTCTTGCATGCCCGCCCATGAGCTGTGGGAACCCGCCATGACGGATCGTGGTGGGGTGTGCGCGGACCGGCGTGAATCAGACCGCCGGAAAGCCTGCCGGCATGCCGTGTCTGCCGTCCGGATTCCATGGCGTGCATGCGTTCAGTGCGGTCCCAGGACGACCGCGTGGGATCGGCGGGCGCACCGCGGGAAGTAGCGGCGCAGCCTCTGTGGTCAGTGCCTGTATTCGGCGGAAGCCGGCGATGTGGTGACCCGTACCGGGTGCCCTGCATGACGACGGGCTCGCTCACCGGTGGATCCGGACACGGGCGGGCGTACAAGCCGTCGGAGAAACGAACATCAAGGAGTGGACAGCACGTGGCAGCGCATAAGAGGCGGACCTTCTTCGGGATCGCGGGAGGCGCCGTGGCCGGCGTGGCCGGCTACGGGGGGATGAATCTGCTGGCCGGTGGGGGCGCCGAGGCCAAGGCTGCGGTGGACACGTCGGCGCGGCTGAGCGGTGGCAAGGCCCTGGACCTCGAGGGCCCCTCCTCGCCGCGGGTGACCGAGCTGACGCCGTTCAAGGACGAGCTGCCGATCCCGCCCACTCTGAGGCCCTCGAGCCGGGACACCACTGAGGTGCGCCTGGTCGAGAAGAAGATACGTCTGCACTCGCAGCTCCCCGCGACCCGCATGTGGACGTACGAGGGTTACTTTCCCGGCCCGACCATCGAGGCCCGGCGTGGTCAGCGGTTCCGGCTGGCCTGGCGGAACGAGCTCACCGGCACCAGCCCCGTCAAGGGCGTCTTCGTGGAGCCCGAGGGGCCGCCGCCGGGCTTCCTGTCCCTGAACACCCCCGGCTCGCGGGGCGCGAAGGAGCGGCCGGAGGTGGCCGCGCTGACCGCTTGGACCTCGGTCCACCTGCACGGCGGCCGGCAGCACGCGATCTCCGACGGCGCCCCGGACTCGGGCGTGACCCGCGGCAGCGCGCAGCTCGCCGAGTACACCAATGACACGGCCGCGGCGCACCTCTTCTACCATGATCACGCCATGCCGGTGACCGCGCTCAACGTGATGGCGGGCCTGCTCGGCAACTACATCATCCGTGACGAGAACGAGGACCGCCTCGATCTGCCGCGCGGCCGGTACGAGATCCCGCTGACCATCGCCGATGTCAACTTCGACACCGACGGCAAGGGGCGGATCAACGGGCAGCTCCTCGCGAAGCGGATCCAGGTCGGCCCGTCCATCCCCGGGGTGATGGCGGCCGCCGTGCAGTTCCAGGGCCCCTACACCATGGTCAACGGCCGGGTGTGGCCCTACCTCGACGTGGAGGCCACCGCCTACCGCTTCCGCGTGGTGAACGCCTCCAACGCCCGGGCCTACATCCTCGCTCTGGTGGACGAGGAGACCGGGCAGCCCGTCAAGGGCGCGATCAAGGTCGTCGGCACCGACATGGGCCTGCTCGACAAGCCGCAGGGCGTCGAGGGGAGCCTGACCCTGACCCCTGCCGAGCGCGTTGACATCGTGATCGACTTCGCGGCTTTCCGCGGCCGGCGGCTCAGGCTCGTCAACGTCGCGCCCGGCGCCCCCGGTGCGCCTCCCGCCCCAGCGGGCACGCCCGTGCCCGCGGCCGGCGTGCCGTACCCGCAGGTCATGCAGTTCCGCGTGGGCAGGGGGCGGAAGCAGTCCTACGTCGCGCCGAAGAAGCTGGACCCGCGATTCAAGCACCTGACCGCGTCCGACATCCCGCAGGACGCGGTCGAGCGCTTCGTCATGCTCTCCTTCGACCCGATGGGCATGCCGACGATCATGGAGCTGCAGGAGGCTCCGGCGGGCACGGGCACCGGCAAGGGCGTCGTGCAGCTCGCCCTGCCCGGCGGAACCCGTACCTTCCGCGTCGTGGGCAAGCACTTCGAGGACGCCACCAACTTCTTCGCCGCGGCGGGGAGCTGGGAGAAGTGGACGTTCATCAGCGTGGGCCCGGTGCAGCAGCAGATCCAGCACCCGATGCACATCCACCTGATGAACTTCCAGCTCCTCGAGCGCCGCATGGTCGACGGCACAGCCTTCGACACCGCGCTGGGCGGCACCACCAGGCCGATCACCATCAAGGACGCGATGCCGATCGCCGTCAGTGAGTCAGGATGGAAGGACACCGTCAACATGCCGGCGAACTCCATGGTGACCGTCGCCGGCCAGTTCGGACGCGAGACCGGCCGGTTTATGTATCACTGCCACATCCTCGACCACGAGGACGAGGGCATGATGCGTCCCTTCGTCGTCATGCCGCCGGAGGTGCTCACCCTGCAGAACATGATGCTGAAGATGATGAACACCCCGGGCAAGCCCGCCGCCGGCGGTGGCGCCGTGCCGCCGATGGACCACGGGGCGATGGACCACGGGGCCATGGGCTGACGGGCTGGGTGCGGCGGGCCTCCCTGTCCAAGGCCCGCCGCACGGTGGCCGCGACCGGAGGAGCACGGGAGGAGTCCGGCAGCGGTCAGGAGAGGATGGAGAGGGCAGGGCCGGGCCCGGCTGTTTCCCCTCGGATCCTTCCGTGATCGTGCCGCCGCTCAGGAACGGTGACCCCCAGCACACACCCGCCGGGTCTCCGTCGGACCACCTGGGCGGCCGACCCAGAGATACGCGACGAACCCGTCTCGGCGAACCGGCTCGAGATCCCTCCCAGGGCCCCGCGTTCTCGCGACCGGCGCTGAGATGTCACGTGAGTCCGAGGTGGCCGGGGGACGCAGCGTGGCCACACGCCGGCCGGCGCACGCGTGCGACGCCTCCCCGCCTGGGCGGTCCTGCCGACACCGACCGATTCGGGGCCGCATCACGCCAGGAGACGGGCGAGACGATCAGGATGGGCGCCGATCTCCTCCTTCACGACTCCCGAAGTCGTGGCGCGTTGCGAACACGACGGCGATCCCCCAGCCGCCAAGGCCACGGGGGGCCGTGAGGGGCCCGGCACAGCTGCCGCGCCTGGAACGAAACGGCGGCAGTGGGCGTTCAAGGAAGACGGTGGGCGCCTTACGGCCGGCTCGGACAGCGGTCCGGTCCGGGGCCCCGTCCCCGGCAGCCGCCCACCACGGTCTGGACCCGCTGCCGCTCCCCCGGCAGCGGCCGAACAACTGCACCACCGGGGCGCACAGACGCTGTGCGCCCTGTGTGATCCAAGTAATTGGGAGACGTTCGTGAGCCGCGATCACCGTTCGCACGACTGCGAACCGGGCGAACTGGTCGGGCGTCAAAAGGACCTGGAGCTGATCGACGACCTTTTCGACCGTCCGGCGGGCGCCCTCGGGGCGCTGCTGCTGTCGGGCGAGCCCGGGGTGGGCAAGACCGCCCTGCTGGACGCGGTCGCCCGGCGCGCTTCGGCGGCCGGTGTCCGCGTCCTGCGGGCGGCGGGCGCGGAATTCGAGACGGGTATGACGTACTCCGCGCTCAACCAGCTGCTTCTCCCTCTCCATGAGGAGATCGAGGCGCTCGACGACCTCTACCGTGAGGCACTGCGGGTGGCGCTGGGGTTCGGTACAGGTGCAACACCGCAAAGCCTCGTCGTCGCCAACGCCGCACTGGCGTTGCTGCGTCGTGCGGCCGCGGAGCAGCCGTTGTTGCTGGTCGTGGACGACCTTCCCTGGGTCGACCGGGCCAGTGCCGTGGTCCTCGGGCTTGTGGCCCGCCGCCTCAGCGGCACCGGTATCACCTTCCTGGCTGCGGCCCGCGGGGGAAGCAGGGGCTTCTTCGACGGCACGGGCCTGCCCACACACGAGGTCCTGCCCCTGGACCACCGATCCGCGTGCCGACTCGTCGGCCTCCGTCATCCGGGCCTGGTGTGGAGCGTGGTGGACCGGGTCCTCACCGCCGCCCACGGCAATCCGCTCGCACTGCTGGAGCTGCCCACCGCCTTGACCGGACCCCAGCGTTCCGCGCTGGAGCGCCTCCCCGAGGTCCTTCCCTTGGGCCGGCGCCTGGAAGCCCTCTTCGCCGGGCGCGTAGCCGGGATGCCGCCCGCCTCGCGCCGTCTGCTCCTGATCGCCGCGCTGGACGGGACCGGTGACCTGGCCGTCCTGCAACGCGCGGGACAGCACCCCTCTGTCCAGGCCACGCTGGTTGACCTGGGCCCCGCTGAACAGGACGACCTGGTCCGGATCGACGACAGCGGCCACCGCCTGGGTTTCCGGCACCCGTTGATCCGCTCGGCGGTCGTCGGAGCCTCCACCACCGCGGAGCGCCGTGCGGCACACTGCACCATCGCCGACGTGCTGCATGACCAGCTCGAACGCCGGGCGTGGCATCTGGGCGAAGCGTCCGTGGAGCCCGACGAGGAGGTCGCGGCCCTCCTCGAACGCAGCGCCCACATGGCTGGCACACGCGGTGACTCCTTCGCCGCGATCCGGGCCCTCACGCGGGCCGGGCACCTGAGCCCCGCGGCGCCCGACCGCGCCCGCCGGCTCGCCCAGGCAGCCTTCATCAGCGCCGACGCGACCGGCGAACTGGCCAGCGCCTCCCACCTCCTCCAAGACGCCCGGCAAGCCGGCACCGACGACCACGCCTCCCTCTACTCGGCGGCCACCACGGTCCACCTCATGCTCAACGGCACCGGGGACATCGACCCGGCCCACCAAGTGATGGTCAACGCCATCGAGAAGACGCTCCACCGGCGTGGCTCCTACGATCCCGCGCTCGACGAAGCCCTCTACGTGCTGATCCTGCTGTGCCACTTCAGCGGCCGGCAGGAACTGTGGCAGGCCTTCCACAGGATCGTGGCACGCCTTCCCGACGTGCCCGCGGTGATCACGGTGTCCGCGGCGGCGCTCGGCGATCCCGCACGGGTCGGCGTCGCCGCGCTGCGCGAATTGGACGAACTGCTCGCCGGGCTTGCCCATGAGAGCGATCCGACGAAGATCGTCCGCATCGGCACCGCGGGCGTCTACGTGGACAGGCTGTCCCGTGCGCGCGACGCTGCCCGCCGTATCCATGGCCAGGAACAGGGCGCGGGCCTGGCCGTCAAGAAGCTCGGGGTTCTTCCGCTCCTGTGCCAGGACGCGTTCAACACCGGCCGTTGGGACGAGACGATCCGCCTGGCCGACGAAGGACTGCTGCTCAGCGGGCAGGTCGACTACCCGTCCTACACCTGGTACTTCCGGTACGAGAAGGCACTGGTCGCGGCGGCACGCGGTGATGTCGGTTCCGTTGTGGAGACGGCCGACGCGATGACGTCCCAGGCCGCGTCCCGGGGCGTGGGCCACATGATGAGTACTGCAGCGCACCTGCGGGTGCTGGCGGCGCTGGCGGAAGGGGACTTCGAGAGCGCGTTCCGGCACGCGGAGGCCATCAGCCCGGCCGGCTCGCTGGCGCGCTACGTCCCGCACGCGGTCTGGGTGGTGATGGACCTGGTGGAAGCCGCCCTGCGCACCGACCGCCGGGCGGCGGCGACCGCCCATGTGCGGGCCGTTCAGGAAGCCGGGATCGCACACATCTCGCCACGCCTCGCGCTCCTTGTCGGCGGCGCCACGGCCTTGGCGGCCACGGACACCGACGAGGCGACGGCACTGTTCGAGCGGACGCTGTCGCTTCCCGGCATCGACGACTGGCCCTTTGAGCGGGCCCGGGTGACCCTCGCCTACGGCGAACGGTTGTGGCAAGCGAGGAAGACCAAAGCCGCCAGAAAGACGTTGGTGACCGCGCTGCACATCTTCGAAGAGCTCGGCGCGCGTCCATGGGCCGACCGGGCCGTACGCCACCTCAAGGCAGCCGGGTGGGCGACCCGGCACAAGTCGGACCCCGCCGGGCTCACGCCACAGGAATCCGAGGTCGCCCGGCTCGCTGCCTCCGGACTCACCAACAAGCAGATCGCCGAGAAGCTCCACCTCTCCCACCGCACCGTGAGCGGCCACCTCTACCAGGTCTTTCCCAAACTTGGGATCACCACCCGCGCCGCGCTGCGCGACGCCCTGGCCGACCTGGACCGGCCCTGACCACGTCGCGGCGGTTCCGTCCGGCCTGACCCGGCAGCCGCGCCCTGACCCCCCGCCCCAAGCGACCCCGCCGTCTCGACGACACCGGCCGTAGGGCGCCGGCCCCTCGGGCGGAACGAGAGAACGACAAAGCCCTCGAGGTGGATCCTCGGCACCCGGTTCAGTTGAGATCGCTCCGTCATCCCTTACCTGGGCCGCGTGGTCAAGTCATCTGGCCGATGCACGGGGATGCGTCCTCTTGGCATGCTCCTCTGGCGGCTGTGGCCCGTTCTCCGTTTCCGGCAAAGCAAGCGCCTTGATTCGTAGCGCTTGGCCTGCCGGAAAGCCCCGCTCGGCAGCCTTCTTCGACGGCGACGGTATCGCAGCCCACCGGGCGGTCCGGTCTTACACGACGTCGTGCCCGGTCGACGAATACCGGCCGCATCCCGTGGCGGGATGTGCTGCCGCGATACAAGGGAAGAGAACATGGCTCCACTCGTCAATGAACCTATGGCCGACACGCGCGACATGTACATGGCCCACGCGGGGCTGCGCCGGGAGTTCCGGCTGCTGCCCGGCCTCATCCGGTCCGTCGCGCCGGGAGACATCCGGCGCGCGGAGGTTGTCGGTGCCCACGCCGCTCTGGTGTGCGCCGTCCTGCACCAGCACCACGAAGGCGAGGACCTGCTGCTGTGGCCCAAGCTCGTGGAGCGCGGGGGCGCGGAGGCGGCGGCCATCGTGCCGACCATGGAGCAGCAGCACCAGGCCATCGAGGACGGACACACGGAGGTCACCGGGCTGCTCGGCGGCTGGCGCTCAACCGGGCAGGGCGGCGAAGCGCTCGCTGACGCGTTCGAGAGGCTGACGGCCGCTCTCGTGGAACACATGGCGCTGGAAGAGGAGCAGATCCTGCCGCTGGTCGAGAAGCATCTCACCGCGAAGGAGTGGCACCAGCTCGCCGAGCACGGCAAGGCGGTCACTCCGAAGAAGGTCATGGCGCTCGTCTTCGGAATGGCGATGTACGAGGGCGACCCCGAGGTCGTCAAGGCCGTCCTCGCGCTGGCCCCCCTGCCCGTTCGGCTGCTCGTCCCGGCCATGGCACGCCGCCAGTATGCGGCCCACGCCAAGCGGGTCCACGGCACTGCCACACCGCCCCGCATCGGCGCCTGAATTCCCCTCTCGGAGGCTGTGGTCTGGGATGCCGGGCGGGGGCCAACTCCGCCCGGCGTGATCAATTCATCTGCGAATGAGGCCGCAGCCGGCGGCTCGCGCACACGCAACAGGGCCGGGCGCCCACGATGACGCACGGCCCTGCTGACGCTTCCCGACTACTTCTGCGGGAGCAGCACGTCATAGACCTGGTCGATCTCGCCGGAGCTCGTCCATCCGGCCTTGGCGAACGCCACAGCGCCGGTGCCGTAGCCCAGGGCGTCGCCCAGGACCTCCACCACGTCTTCGATCAGCCCTGCGGGCACGCCGACCCCATGACATGGCGCGCTCCACACAGCCGTTGAGACGGACGCGTGCGGTCATTTCTCCTCGACATCCGCGATCCGGCTGACATCCCACTGCCTCCGCAACCCATCGACAAACGCGGTTCCTAGAAATGAACGAAGCCAGGACGTGGACCGCTGGTGGCGTCCTTCCTCCGCCGCTTCGACCTGGAGCACACCTTTTGGCTGATGAAGCAGACCCCGGGCTGGACCGCCCGGGGCGGGGGCCGCGCCCGTGGCGGCTCCCGCCTTTGGCGTTGCGGCGGGGGTTGCGCCGGGCGTTGCGTGGGCCGTTGCGGCAGGGGTTGCGAAGGGCGTTGCGCCCAGGCCGATGACCGGGCTGTATTCGCCCTGGTCACAGGTGGTTTTGCGGGCGCCTGCGGGTCTGACTTCGCCTGTGTGGGGGTTGGTGGTGTGGTGCGGCTTGTCACTGTGCGGGGGTGCGCCTGCCTCTTTGGCCGTTGCGGGGGCGGGCTTGGGAGCCGCTGCGCTGGGTTGGCGTTGGGGCGGAGGCCCGCGCGGGGGACGGGCCGCGGGGTGTCCGGGCCTGACGCGGCGGGCGGCACTGTACCGCGGTCACCTGGCAGGCGTTGGTTCTTGCCACGAGGACTTGCGTGTCTGTCCTGCGAGGGTTGGCCTGCCTGTCAGGGCGGAGGAAAGGACGGCTGGGATGAGGGCGGCGGACTGGGGCGGGCAGGCGGCGTGCCGTATCAGCGATGCGGATGCGCTGTTCGTTGAAGGTGCCGAGCAGCACCGGGCCAAGGCCGTCTGCACGGGCTGCATGGTACGTACCGAGTGCCTGGCCTACGCGCTGGATCACCGGATTGAGGACGGCATCTGGGGCGGCATGACCGAGCGGGAACGGGACCCCCCTGAGTGGTGGGCACCCTGACGCCGACCCCGGTGGGGGTCGGGAGAGGGTGACCGATTACGGTGATGAAGGTCTATTCGCCCGAGTTCAAGGCCGATGTCGTGGCCCTGTTCCACTCGGACCCCGATCTCACGATCGCGCAGACCGCGCGTGACCTGGGGATCAATGCGGAGACCCTGCGGAACTGGATCCGCGCCGACCGCGCCCGCGGCGGCAGCACCACCGGCATGACCAGGAAGAACGTGACCAGCACCACCCCGGCCTCCGAGGCCACCAGCGAGGAGCTCGAAGCCCGCGTCCAGGCCCTGGAGGCCGAGCTGAAGGCCGCCCGCAAGGAGAACGCCACCCTCGCCACCGAGCGGGACATCCTGCGCGAGGCGACAAAGTTTTCCGCCTCGGAGATGACCTGGTAGGCCGCTGCCGGTTCATCGAGGATCATCGCGAGACCTACCCGGTCCAGCGGATGTGCCAGGTCCTCGACGTCCACCGCTCCAGCTACTACAAGTGGCGCCACGGCCGTGAGGCCCGCGCCGCGCGGGAGTGCGAGGACGAGGCCCTGGCCGAGAAGATCACCACCATCCACGCTGAGTCCGACCAGGCGTATGGGGCTCCACGTATCACCGCCGAGCTCCGCGACACGCACGGCATGGAGATCAACGAGAAGAAGGTCGCCCGCGTGATGCGCTGCGAGGGTGGTTCAGGTCGCGCCAGTCCCGGGGCGACATTCCGTATGTCTGCCTGAACACCTTGCTGAAGTGGGACGCGTCCACGAAACCCCAGCGCCGTCCGGTCGCCGCGATGGTGCGCAAGGGCCCGTGCGGGCCGGCCAATTCCCGCCTGCACTCGGCCAGTCGGCGTGTACGGATCCAGTCGCCGAGGGTGATACCCGAGCGGGCCAGTACGGCGTAGAGATGTCGCACGGAGACGCCGTGGACGGCGGCGATCCGTGCGGCCGACAGATCGGGGTCAGCCAGATGCGCCTGAACGTACTGAGTTACCCGCTGGGTGAGCGTCGCCTCCAACGGCGCCTTGGCCAGGCCAGAGTTGCCGTGCTGGGTTGCCAGGACGGCGCGGAGCAGTTCGATGCTGGGGGTGACGACGGAATCGGCGTCCCGAGCACCCTGATGGATCTCGTCGCTGACGGCCAACTGTGAGAAGTAGGTGAAGGCGAGCCGCGCGACGGGATTGCCGGGCCCCAGGGCGACCGCCGCCACATCTCTCAACAGCCGCTCGGGCAGCGCCAGTGCGGCACGGGGGAAACGCAGGAAGTGGTGGTCGACTCCCTCGTCGAAGAGAAGCGTGTACGGGGCGACGGACTCGTAGACGGCGCACTCGCCCGGCCTCAGCACGCACTCGCGGCCGTTCTGCACCACCAGACTGGTCCCCGTCATCTGCACGCCGAGGAAGACGGCCGGCTCCTCGTCCTCCCGGGCCAGCCGTTCCGTCCGGTGGATAGTGACGGAGGTCGCGCGCGCCGAACAGATCCGAAGGGGGCCGACAGTGCCGAGACCCAGGCGTACGGAGATGCCGTCGGTCGGGGGACCGTGATCGATGTCGACCGCCACGATGGAATCTCGCACCGCGTTCCGGACCACTTCCTCCCGGTCCTGCGGTGGCGTGAATGCGGTGTCCAGAACCGGGCTCATGCGCCGGGCCTTTGCCCGCGTCCGCCACCCGGTCGGCCTGACGCCGGCCTGCCCCGTTTCCCCACGCGTCACCCTTCGAACGACTCACCCGGACCTCAGTTTGCCGGTCTCGTCATCCAACGTGCAGCTAATTCGACAGGCGTACACAAAGGCATCACCGCCCTCTTCCGGCACCCTCACCGGAGACGGTGCACGACGGACAAAGAAGCCTGCACGTATGACAAAGGCCGGGTTCCACGCCGCCGCTAGTGTCCATGGCCGAGCCCCGGGACAGCACCGCGAGCCGTCGTCGGGCCGCCACGGAAACGACAGTGCTTCTCGCACGGAGAGGAACGACAGGCATGCGCAGGACAGGCAGGAGCAGGGCACTTCTGGCGACCGGGACCTTGCTGGGGGCCCTGACAGCAGTGGCGTCCGCCGCCGTCCCGGCCCACGCGGCGGACGGGGTGTGCACGGGAGCGGCCTCGGTGCAGAACGGATCGACGGGCCGGCACTTTGTGTACCCGATCAACGTCGCCAACAACACCATCTACTGCTACCTGCAGGCCGGGCACACCGGTCCGGGAGTCAGGGCCCTGCAGAAGAACATGAACAGCTGTTACGGCAAGAAGCTTGAACTCGATGGCATCTTCGGGTCGGACACCAGGAATGCTCTGCGTGACGTCCAGGGCAGGATCGGTGCGGTGATCGACTGTGTCTACGGCCGGGAGACCTTGGCCAAGATGAAGTGGGCCCGCTACAGCAACGAAACCGGCGCCAAGTACGACTGCGCCTGAGCTTGACGTTGCCTCGCAGGTCACCCGACCTGCGGATCCCACAGCGTGATCAAGATTCTCATGCCTGCCCGATACTTCCCATGAGGAGCATGATGTCTTTCCGTACGTCCCACAACAAGCCGCGCGTCCTTGCTGCCCTGGGTGCCCTGGGTGCCGTACTCGCCTGCGGTGTTGCCGTCTCCCCCTCCGCGAGCGCGGCCGGTATATACCCGACCTGCAACACCACCAAGGCTGTCTCCATCACCTCGGGTCACTCCGTCACGGTTCCCGCCTACGGCAGCTCCAAGACCCTGACCTGCAAACTGGTACTCGACCAGGACACGGAGAACCCGGCCGTGAAGGCGCTGCAGCGGAGCCTGAAGAATTGCGAGGGTTACTCCTACCTTGGCGTCGATGGTTTCTACGGCCCGCAGACGTTCCTCGCTGTTGATGCCCTCCAGGAGAAGTATGGGCTCTTCCAGGACGGCATCTACGGCCCGGACACCCGTGACAGCATGAAGCACTACAGTTCTACGCTGGGCTGCGCCCGCCTCTGACACCGCGGTTCAGCGCCTGAGGGCACTGGCCGTCCCTCGCCGCTTCGGCCGGATCCCCGGCCGGAGCGGCGATGCCGCTTGTCGGCGCCGCACCATGGCCGCGCGACTTCCTTGCCGGGCAGCGGCGCGACCCCGCTGTCGTAGTCCGAGGCGAGCCGGCCGCGCCTCCATACCGGCCAGCTCCTTTTGCAACAGCTCCGCACGTTCCTTCAGCCCTTCCCCTGCCGTGCAGGCGGTTACCAGCGCATGCCGAGCGCGTCGAGGTCCGCCCGCCGTTGTCCGGTCAGCTTCGCCACCGACGGACGGCGATCCGCCTGCACCTCGCGGGGCCTGGAACTCGGGTAGGTCACCAGGGTGAAATCGCCTGTCAGCCTTCATACAGAGGAGTGATGTGCAGGCCGCGGTTGTGGTTGCACGGCTCGGATAGCTATCAAGATCAGGGTGCGGCTCCGGCGCCAAGGTCATCGACCGGATCACCCCGGCAGGTGGTGGACCCGAGGTCCAACTACGCAACTCCACTCGGTGCAGCGCCGCCTGGGCACGCATCCAGAAGGCGAACAGCAGCTGGCGGTTCAAGATCCAGATCCGGGGCGGAGCGACCTACTCAGCGAATGCCTCGCCCTCCTACGCCGCCTACACCCAGATGGTCGGATCGAGCAACGCCTACCGCGCCTGCGTCGAGATCTACGACGGCCAGGGAGGCAGCTGGTCTTGTACCGGCTGGCACTGAAGCAAGCCACTCACCGGGCAACTGCCCAGCATCGCTGTCGGATCAGCCGTCTGCCTGCCTCCCCAGCAAGCAGCCTCTGCGCACACCGGCATCATCAGTGATGTGACCGAACTCCGCGGCTACCAGGATGAAGACCGGCTAGCGGATCCCGGACTTCATCCCCAGGTGCAAACGACAACCGCTAACGGGCCAGGTATCGACGGCTCTATGGCGATGAGGTCATGCGGGACTGGTCCGAAAATGAAGCTTGAGACCAGGTCAGCGTGATGAACTCGGGTGTTTAAGCGGCCTCGATGGGGTCGAAGCGGACGGTGAGGCCGAGG